>NZ_JAMYRO010000050.1:22500-25957 GCF_040321495.1 Mesorhizobium sp. M0408
ATATTCCCCACTGCTGCCTCCCGTAGGAGTTTGGGCCGTGTCTCAGTCCCAATGTGGCTGATCATCCTCTCAGACCAGCTATGGATCGTCGCCTTGGTAGGCCATTACCCCACCAACTAGCTAATCCAACGCGGGCTCATCCATCTCCGATAAATCTTTCTCCCGAAGGACGTATACGGTATTAGCTCCAGTTTCCCGGAGTTGTTCCGTAGAGATGGGTAGATTCCCACGCGTTACTCACCCGTCTGCCGCTCCCCTTGCGGGGCGCTCGACTTGCATGTGTTAAGCCTGCCGCCAGCGTTCGTTCTGAGCCAGGATCAAACTCTCAAGTTTAGAAGACTTTGATTTGGCTTTATCTGGTCACGCTTTGAATTGACGAGAACATTCACACCTAGACACTTGCGTATCTTGGTAGATTTTATTCTCTCAAAACGTGTCCGCCAAAGTCTCGTTCGAACCGTCCCATCCCTGGCGGGATGAGGGGTTCAGCAGGACTCTGCCGCCCACGTTTCTCTTTCTTCAATATTCAATTTTCAAAGAACAGACTCTGCAGACGCAGTGTCGTGGCCCGTTACGCTTTTGGCTTCGGGGCCTGTCGAGTGTCGCTCACGCGGCTCTCTTGAATTTCGCGGAGGGCAGATTTAGAAGCGAACTTCTTCGTCGCCAGCGGCGCGCCGCCCTCGTTGTTGAGGCGTATATAGTCGGGGGGCGTCCAAAGTGTCAACAGCGATTTCGAACTTTTTTGAATTTTTTGCGACGAAAGTTGGGGCGCCGCTTTTCTGTAGCCGACTGCCGCTACGGCATGGGGACAACAAAGCCGGCTGTCGCGGTGGAGCCCTATTGCCGCCGTATTGCAGTTTGACACCAAGGCCAACGAAGCAGGCGAAAGCGCCACCCGCGCAGGGCCTTCTATAAGAGACCAAACGGCGCCTCCCAGGCGCTTCCTATAAGAGACTAAAGAGAACCCATAGAGACAGACGTGTGATTGGGGATTTCGGCCGGGGCCAGGCGCTTCGTTGACTTCACCCGCCGTGACAGGCAAATGTCATGGCCACAACAAGAACGACAAGCCGTTCCGCCCCGGGGAAGAAGCAGCCTTTCTGGATGCCAGACACGGAAGATGTCATAGCCGACCTCGGCAACGAGCCGCCGCTGATCGCGGACGGCCGCAGCGGCCCTCCCGACCGGCGCGAGGTTTCGGCGCGCTGGCTGTCGGGCACCTTCCTTACCGGCGTGACCTCGAGCGTGCTGATGGGCGTGGCGCTGTTTGCAGCGCTTGACGGCCGCCAGCAGTTGGCGACGCCACCCGAGATCGCCGAACTGATCAGCCTTGCCAGTGGCGACGATTCCGGTGAGATCGCCAAGACGACACGGCTGGTCGCGCTGCGCCAGATCGCCAAGGCCAAGGATCGCCGGCGCATGGAAGTGTCGATGGTGACCAAGGTTGGCGACCGCGACGTCATCCACACCATGCCTTTCGTGCAGATCAAGATGGCGCTTGCCGCCGGTCACACGACCAGCCGTTCCTATCCGCCTTTCGACCCGATGCAGGTGTTTGGCAATGGCGACGACAATGCCGCCCAGCCGGCAGCCGCCACCGCCAGCCAGATCTATGGCGCCAAGGTCGAAAGCGAGATGAGCCTGAAGACCGTCGATTTCCCGATCGAGACGGCGGCCTTCGACGAAAAGAGCGACCTTTCGGCCGACGAGGTGGAAAAGGTGGTGCACGAGGCCGGCACCGATCTGAGCGACGGCGCCGTCCAGGTCGCGTCGCTGCACTATGTCGACCCACAGCGGTTCGGTGACGGCTTCGCCGAGAGCATGGCCGGCTCCTATGACGTCAAGATCGTCCCGGAAAACGTCTCGGTGTCGCCGCGTGCCGCGGTCGACGATCAGGCGCCGGCCTTCGCCGAGGAAATCATCCCCTTCACCAAGGATCTCGACATTGCCGAGGCCTTCGCCGATTCGGGCTATACCGGTGACGACGCAACCGGGATGGCCGAGGCGATCGCCAAATTGCTGAATGCCACGGCCCTCAAGGCAGGAACCGTGCTGCGCGTTGGGCTCGAGGTCCATGGCGACGCCGCCAAGATCGTTCGCACCAGCGTGTACGACAGGACCCAGCACATCGTCACCATCGCGCTCGACGACCACGACCAGTACGTGCCGGCGCAGGAGCCGGAGCCAAATCCCGAATTGCTGACGGCGTTCGACGATTCGCCTGCGCCCATAGTGCGCGGCAATCTGCCGAACATCTATGACGGCATCTACCGCACCGCCTATTCCTACGGCATGTCCAAGGCGATGACGCAACGGCTGATCAAGTTGCTGGCATCCGGTGTCGACTTTCAGTCGCGCCTCAATCCCACGGACCGCATCGAGGTGCTGTTCTCGCAGCCCGATGGCGACGACCAGGCGTCTGACGAATCCGAGCTGCTTTACGTCTCCGCGACTTTCGGCGGCACGACACGAAATTTCTATCGTTTCCAGATGCAGGACGGCAGCACCGACTACTTCGACGAAAACGGCAGCAGCGCCGAGCAGTTTCTGCTGCGCAATCCCTTGCCCAATGGCCGGTTTACGTCCGGGTTCGGTGCCAGGCGTCACCCCATTTTGGGGTATGTGAAAATGCACACCGGCACCGACTGGGCAGCTCCCGTGGGATCGCCGATCATTGCCGCGGGCAACGGCGTCGTCGAAAAGGCCGGCTGGGCCGGCGGCTATGGCAAGCAGATCATCTTGCGTCACGCCAATGGCTACGAGACGTCCTACAATCACCAGAGCGCCTTTGCCAAAGGCATCGAGCCGGGTGTTCGCGTTCGCCAGGGTCAGGTTATCGGCTATCTCGGCTCAACCGGCCTCTCCACCGGTCCGCATCTTCATTACGAACTGATCGTCAACGGCACAAAGGTCGATTCGATGCGCGTCCGCCTACCGGTCGGTAAGACGCTGAAGGGCGACGACCTCGTCGCCTTCAAGCGCGAGCGCGAACGCATCGACGACCTGCTCAAGCAGGAAGACAGCAATCAGTTGAAGGTCGCGAGCGCCAAGATCGAAGGCTGAGCCGACGTTTTTCGTCGTCAGCCCTGCTGATTCGCCGTGTCGCGCGCCCATGGCAGCCGCTCGCCGGAAACCGTCGTCCACGCGGTGATTGCCGAAAACAGGCAAAGCAGCGCGGTCACCGCGGCAACGGCGGCGAATGCCGCGTCGCTGGCGGCAAGTCGTGCCGTATCGAGGCCGGGCGCCAGGCCGGCTGGCGGCGGTTCGCCGAAACCCGGAATGCCGGAGCCGGCAGCGGTGCCGAGCACGCCAGCATAGACCCAGGCCGCCAGCGATCCCATCGCCGCCACGGCAATCAGGCCGCCGATGCGCGAGACGGCGTTGTTGATGCCCGAGGCCGCACCCGTATCCTTGTCCTCGACCGCCGTCATGACGGCGGTCGACAGCGGCGCTACCC
>NZ_JAMYRO010000051.1:0-23927 GCF_040321495.1 Mesorhizobium sp. M0408
CACACCGCGCCCGGAAAACCCCGCCCGCGGATCCTCCCGCTCGCGGGGGGGTGGGTGGGCCGGGCGTTGCCGGGCGGTGGGGCGACGGCGCATCGGCTGTTTGATCACCGGCCCCGGCGCTGCGTGAGACGGGCTTGGCTTGGTCGCACGCTGCTCGGACATTTGCGTCACCACCGCGAGCCGGCCCTCGTCATTTCGCGGCCTTGACGAATGACGGGTCGATCATCTGCTCCGGCGTCACGTCCGCCTGAAGCAGCCCGGCGTTCTTGGCGGCTGCCTCGACATCGGCGAATGTCTTGGTGGAAAATTCGCCCGTCAGCGCATCCTTGTTTTCGGCGAGAGTATAGTAACGCACGCCATCAAAGGCGGTGTTGAGGTCTTCGACGCTCGAACCGACTGCCTTGGAGATGATCGCCCGGCCGTCGGGCGTGTCGGCATTGTAAGCCTTCAGGGCCGCATCCCAGGTTTTGATCATGGCAAGCACCTGGCCGGGACGCGACTTGATCACCTCATCGCGCACCACGAACACGTCGCTGATCAGGCCGGGATCTTCGCCTGCGGTGAAGAGCAGCTTGACGTCCTTGTTCTGTGCCCTGGCCGCGGTGAGATAGGGCTCATAGGTCACCGCCACCGGGACCTGGCCGGCGATCAACGCACTGCCGGCATCCGCCGCCGGCATTGGAACCGGCTGGACATCGGCGATGGACATGCCATTCTTGGCGAGCGCGTATTTGAGCAGGATGTCGCTCGTCGTGCCTTCCTCAAAAGCGACCTGTTTGCCCTTGAGGTCGGCGACGGAGGCGATGTCCTTGCCGGCGATCATGGCGTCCGCCGTCATGCTGACGTCGAGCAGAAGCACGATCTTCACCGGCAGGCCGGCCGCTACCATGCCCATAGCCGTGTGGGTCGCGATGTTGGCGGCATCGAGCTGGCCGCTCGCCAGGGCGGCGTTGATGTCCTTGTCCTCGGCGAAGTTCACGATCTGTACGTCGGACAGCCCGCTTGCCTTGAACAGACCCTTGGCTTCGGCGACGTGCCACTGGCCGTAGCCAAGCCATGGCTCGATGCCGATCTTGAATGTTCCTGCCTCAGGCGTCGCCGGAATTGTCGTGTCGGCCGCGTAGACCGCCGGGGCAAACCCGACGGCAGCAGCCATAACGAGTGCCCGAAATTGTCCTGCTAGGTTACGCATCATCTTGTTCCCCTTGATGATCAGGCCGCTTTTTTGAACCAAACATCCGGCCTGGTGAGAATGCGGGCTTCTGCCCTTGCGGCACCGTGCCTCGGCATCTTAGCTGTTCGTTCAACGAAAGTGCGACGACACTTCAACGTCAGCAACAGCGGATGTCAAGGCTAAATACATACATGCATATACAAGTTAGCCCCCTCCTTCCGACTCTGATTCGCTTCACTGCGATCAGGTTTTTTTGGATGGAGAATATCGACTGCCAAGCGAGTAGCGGCTGCCAACGTAAGTCAGCTTGCTGATCGTGGCAACGACGGCGCCCGTCCATGTCCGGCGATGCAGAAACAGGCAGCAGCTGCCGACGTCGATGCCCAGATACCGCGCCGTCTCGGCATCGGCAGGGGTCGCCGAGATGATGTGCTCGACCTCCGTCACCGGGGTTTTCTGCATGAGATAGTCGTAGGTCGCTGTCCTGGAAAAATCCTGCTTGTCATAGTCGGGTATCAGGCCCGGGTTGACGAAGCGCTCTTCCAGTTGCACAGGCAGGTCGTTCTCGAAGTTAACGACGATGGAATGATAGACCGACACGCGCTTTGCAAACTCGAACGAAAGCGCGAGCTCCTTTGTCGGCATGATCTTTTCGAGGACGATAACCTCGGAGCGATGCCTGTTTCCCCGCGCGACAATTTCCGCCGCGATGTTGTTGATCTCGATCAGTGCGGATTGCGGTCGAGGTGGCGCGATGAATGTGCCGACGCCCTGGAGCCGGATCAGAAAACCCGCAGAGGTCAACTCCCGCAAGGCACGATGGACCGTCATCCGAGACACGCCGAGTGTCGCCACGAATTCATTTTCGGAAGGCAGCTTGCGGTCCTTGCTCCATCGCCCCGTTCCGATGTTCGTCAGGATGTAGTCCTTGACCTTCTCGTAAAGAGGGCTGGCGGTGTCGGGCAAAGTTATCATTTCAAAAATCCTTTCCGGCAAGGTTCGGAAATCACACGCGCCCGGCACACCGCATCCGGACGATCGTTTTCAAGCCGTCACCCTGCCCCGCCAACAGCCGCTCATAGGCTGCGGGAACATCATCCAGGCCGATCTCGCGGTCGATCAGTTCGACCATGGGCTCGGTCAATTCGCCGAGCATCCGAATGGCGTCGGGAAGCTCATCGGCAAAGGCGTGGCATCCCAGCAATGCTATTTCGCGTTCAACCAGGATGTTGGGATCGATATCGAGGCGGCCATGGAATATGCCGACCATCGCAACGGTGCCGCCGGCATCGAGAACGCCGAGCAACTGGCCGAGTGCTGCGACGCTGCCGGTTGCTTCGACGGCAGCGAGCAAGGGGGCATCCGCGGTGGCGGCGGCAATGGCGTCCCGGTTCAAATCGACGATGCTGGCGCCGGTCACACGCGCCACGCGGGCGCAGCGGCCAGGGTTGCGATCGGCGACGAGCACGGTACCTGCGAATGTCCGGGAAAGCAGCAGTGCGGCAAGCCCGCCGATAGTCCCGCAGCCGACGACAAGAACGGAGCCGGCCGTTTTCGGCAGACGCCGCACTGCGTGCAACGCTACAGCCAGCGGCTCGGCCATCGCCGCGACCCGTTCGTCAAGCGCGGCATCGACGACGTGCAGCAGGCGTGCGGGCAGGACCGCCTGTTCGGCAAATCCGCCGTCGCATATCTCGCCGACAAAGCCCAGCGACGTGCAAAGATGCCGCCTGCCTGCATGGCATTGCGCGCATTCTCCACACCAGAAACGGGAATCGGCGACCACGCGGTCGCCAACAGCGACGGTGTCCACGCCCTCGCCGATGGCGATCACCGTGCCTGTCAGCTCATGGCCAGCCGTCGAAGGCGATCGGCTTATCCATTGGCCCGTGCGGAAGTTGTGGAGATCGGAACCGCAAATGCCTGCGGCATCGACCCTCAGCTTCACCCAGCCCGGCTCGGGAGCGCCTGGCGCGGCGATATCCTCGACGCGCAAGTCGCCGGGTCCATGGAGTCGCGCCGCCCTCATCGTCATCGTTTCCGCTCAGCCGGCGAGATAGCGATCGCGGATCTCCGAAACCGCGTTCTCATGCGAGCTGAATCCTTCGTAGCGGGCGAGCCTGCGGGCATGCAGGGCGAGTTCCGGATAGGCCGCCGAGGTCACATAGCCGACCGACGATCTCTTGACGAAATCCGTCACGGAAAGCGGTCCAAAGGTTCGCGCCCACCGGCTGGTCGGCAGCACCGCATTGGGTCCCAGGACGAAGTTGGCGAGGGTCACCGGCGTATGCGGACCCATGAGGATCTCGGCAGCTTCCGTGATACGTCCGAGATGCGCAAATGGCTCCGTTGACAGAATCTCGAGGTGCTCCGGCGCATAGTCGTTGATGAAGCGGTAGCTGTCCTCCAGCGACTCGGTCAGCACGATGCCGCCGCGCTTCCCAGTCAGCACCGCGCGTGAGAACTCCACACGCTGTTCGCTCATCCGGGACCAGTGTTCCGGTATCGCAATCAACGCGGCTTCGGCGACCTTGCGGCTGTGCGTCACCAGGTAGGCCGAGGAATCCGGCCCGTGCTCGGCCTCGATCAACAGGTCAAGAGCAGCCAGGCCGCCGTCGACGCTGTGATCGGCAAAAATGATCGCTTCGGAAGGACCGGCGGGCAGACCTGTGTTGATGATCGGGGACAACACGCTCTTTGCCGCCACCACCCACGGGCTCCCCGGCCCGACGATCTTGACGGCAGGCTTCACGGTCTCGGTTCCATAGGCGACGGCGGCGACCGCATGGGCGCCGCCGCACTTGTACACGGTCTCCACGCCGGCGAGGCGGGCAGCAACCAGCGTCGCGGCGTCGACGGAACCATCCGAAGTCGCAGGCGTCACGATCGCGATCTGGGGAACCCCGGCAATCACCGCCGGAACCGAGGTCATCATCGTCACCGAGGGAAAGGCGCCTTTGCCGCGCGGAACATAAAGCGCAACGGAAGCAATCGGTGTGTATCGGTCGCCCGCATAGGCGCCCGGCCGAACTTCCTTGAGCCACATCGTTTCCGGGCGCTGCTCCTCGTGGAAATGCATTATGTTCTCGATGCCGAACCGGATACTCTCCACGACATCCTTCTCGACCTTGTCGAATGCCGCGTCGAACTCCGCTTCCGAAACTTTCAGTCCACCGTCGGCAACATCGGCTTTGTCGAGTTCGCGTGCAAACCGGAGCAATGCCGCGTCACCTTCATCCTTGACGGCCTGGATGATTGGACGGACCTTTTCGATGAAGGAAGACAGATCTCCTTCGGCGCGTTTCAGTAAACTGGCCCGCTGATCGACACTGAGGGATGACAGGCGGTGGAAGCTGACGTCAGACATGGCGGCTCCTTTTCTTAGAACGCAATTACGATTAGCGCTTGTCGATCACTTCTGGGACACGTCTCCGGCCCCTGAAGCCTTCAAATCGATGCGAGAAAGCCTCCATCCACGGGAATGGACTGGCCGGTTATGTAGGCTGCCGCATCCGAAGCGAGGAACACCGCGATTCCGTGCAGGTCCGAGAGATCACCAAAACGGCGCTGCGGAATCTTGGCGAGCATCGATTGCTGCCATGCCTCGTTGCTGTAGAACACGTCTGTCATCGCTGTCCTGAAATAGCCAGGCGCAATGGCGTTGACCCGGATCCCGAGATCGGCCCACTCCGCTGCAAGCGCCCGCGTCATGCCGAGGAGGCCTGATTTCGACGAGCCGTACGGCACCGCCGTGGGAACCCCAACCTCGGAGGTCAGCGAGCAGAGATTGATAATGACGCCGGGCCGTCCGGCGTCTCTCATCTGCCGCGCGGCGGCTTGGGCGCAGAAGAAGGCGCCTTTGAGATTCGTATCGACAATCCTGTCCCACAAGACCTCGTCGACATCGAGTGAAGGCCGGACCTCTTCCGTACCTGCATTGTTGACGAGAATATCGAGACCTCCGAGCAGGCTGCCGGCCTCGGCTGTCGCCGCCAGGCAGCGGTCGACATCGGTGACGTCCAGGGCGATGGCGTGCGCGACCCCGCCGGCGGTGCGGATGGCGGCCATCGTCTTCTCGAGCGAGGCCACGCTGCGCGCCGTGACCGCGACGTCGGCGCCGGCCGCGCTGAGCGCCTCGGCGATGCTGCGCCCGATGCCACGGCTTGCGCCGGTTACAAGCGCCTTCCTGCCTGACAGATCGAAGAGAGATGCGTTGCGCATGTCATCCTCCTTGGTAATGTCGCGCTTGGACCGATCGCGTCGAGACTATCCGAATGCAGCTTATCTATACAAGCATGTACATCATGGCTGTAGTGCGCCATGCGGAACTTTGCTTGTCAGAGCGGCAGCGCATTGGCCGACATCGGACCGGACTACGCGGTTCGCCCCAGCCCATCTGGAGTTCATCGGGAGGGATAGATGAAGCGCGCAGTAGACCACGACGCGATGAGCGTGGTTGGCTATACCACCCCCTGGAGTGCCAAAGCAGGCCAGCGGATCAAGCTCAGCCTGTCATGCGATCGGCCGATAAAGGCCACACGAATTTGCCGGCTCGACAAGCCGGCTCCGGAATTTCTCGCCTGGCCCATCGAAACGGTAGGTGAAGCACGGCGTCGGCATTTCGACCAAGGGTCGTTCCTGTTCGTGCGAGCCGGCGAACTGGCCAAAGTACAAGCCGTCCACGGCATACGTTTTGAGCTGTTCCTCACGCGCAACGAAGGTGCGCGCACGATCCTGGAGGCAGGCGCCCTCGGGCTGCGCCTCCGCGACGGCGCATTTGTCGTGGAAATCGGCGGCGAAACCCTTGTCGAGAAGAAGGCGCCAACTGGTGTGTGGCTCACTGTCGAGTTGGACCTGCGGCAGGAGCAGTTGCGCCTGCGCATCAAATCCCATGACCGTCTCGCGCCTTACGAACTCCACGAAGGTTTTGCCAGCCCTGAGCGGACCCTCCAGGCGCACGACATCCATTTCGGCGCAAGTGCCACCAACCACGAACCTACTCTCAACGCGAAATTTGCTGCGATCCGGCTCGACACCCCACAGGGGACCATTGCCTGGGATTTCCCGACGCTGTTACCAACGCAGCCGATCCTGTCGTCGGGCGGAGCAGATCCGTTGCTCCTCGACGTGATCAATCAGCCAGCCTTCTGCGTGACTTCGGCACGCTGGGACGGATCGAGCTTCGAGCCTCGCTTGGTGCCGTCGCACTACGACGCTATCCATTGCCACGACGACGACATCGGCCCGCTTGGGTGGCCGGTCTCGCACCGCGCGACGATCCCCGAAAACGCACACCCAGGCGTCTACGCGTTCCAGGTCGAATGGGAGGGTGGCTACGAACGCGTGGTGTTCTTCGTCACCTCTTCACAGGTTTCGTCGCCGCTGTTGTATCTCGTGCCGACGGCCACCTATCTCGCTTATGCGGACGAATATCTCCCGGATCATCTTTATGAATGGAAAGGCGACGACCGGGGACATCGCTTCGCGATCTCCAACAATCTGAAATCCCTTTACGACTACCATTCCGACCTTAGCGGTGTTTCCATCTGCTCCTACAAAAAGCCGAAAGTGACGCTCAGGGACGATTACGATTATCCGCTCTGCGGCTGCCCACACAATTTGCCGGTCGATCTGCACTTCCTCCGATTCTGCCACGACAATGGAATCGTGTTTGACGTCATGACCGATCACGATTTGCACGAATGCGGCATAGACGGTTTGCGTCGACATCAAGCCGTCGTCACCGGCAGTCATCCCGAATATATGTCGATCGAGATGGAGCAGGCGCTGCGGCAGTTTGTGGCCGAAGGCGGCAGCATCGCCTATCTCGGCGGAAACGGCTTTGCTGCCACTGTGGCTTTCAAGGACGATCTGATGGAGTTGCGGCGCTCGCCGCTGGAGGCCGGCCGAACCTGGGACGGCCCGGTCGCCGAACAGGCGCTGTCGATCACCAACGAACCAGGCGGCTATCTCCGTTGCCGCGGCCGAGGCGAATTCACGCTGATCGGTGGCGCGATCTCACTGATGGGTTTCGATGGCGCACGCCCCTTCACGCGCACTGAGGAAAGCCATGAAGCAGGATGCGCATGGCTGTTCGAAGGCGTTGAAAATGCGACCTTCGGCACCGACGGCATCGTGCTGGGCGGTGCCGCGGGCTACGAAGTGGATGCGACGGATCCAGCCCTCGGCACTTCCGCTGACACCGTCGTGATCGCGCGGGCGACGGGATTTCCCGACAGCTTCTTCCAGGATCCGACGCGCTGGTATGAGGGCGGGGATAGGCAACGCATCGCCCGCCGCTGCGCCGAAATGACCCTGCGAAAGCTCGCAGCAGGCGGCTTGATCTTTTCCGCAAGCTCGGTTGCCTGGTGCGGCGCGCTGCCAGCCGCAGGCGCCATGAACGATGTCGGCAGGATCACGCTCAATCTGCTTACCCGCCTCGGTGCCACGAAAGGAGAACCCGGCCGAGAAAAATGGATAAGCTGATTGGCGCCGTTACGGAAAGACCCGTATCCGGTTTTGGGAATCAAATCAGTCGGCGTGCACCGGCTTCGTCTCACATGTCTCTCGCCACCTGGCGGACGGCAGTTGCCTCAGCCGCAACCTTCAGGTGCGCTGCTTTGACAAACGGCGCTGAACCAGAATTTGGCGCGGCATCAACGACACCCTCGCCGACCAGGCAAGGAAGCTAGGTATCCCTTCTTCGGCGGCGCGCAAGCGTTGTCGGACTATCCCGCAACGAATTGTCGGAACTGACCGATCTGGCCCGTCCTTGGGTCTCACCAGCGCAAGGAAGAAGCGATGAGAGACCTGATCTTGAAGATGTCCATATCGATCGACGGCTTCGTGAGTGACCTGGATGGCCGAAACACATGGATGTTCGGCGCCGATCAAGAGGCGAAGGCCTGGGGCGTAGAGTTCATATGGAACTCGAGCCTGCACATCATGGGCAGCCGCAGCTTCCGTGACATGGCCGCCTGGTGGCCGATCTCCTGCGACCAGTTCGCGGCGCCGATGAACCAGATCCCCAAGGCCGTCTTCTCACGACGGGGACCGGAGATCCTGAGGGAGGTGAGCAAGTCGGCGGCGCTCGATGAGGCTCGCGCCGTCAACGCGGGAACCGGACAGCCGGCGAAGTTGCAGCCCGGTGGTGAAAGTTGGGCGGAGGCCTATGTGGCGAGCGGTGACTTGGCGGAGGAAGTCGCGAAGTTGAAAGCCCAAGAGGGCAAGCCGATCATCGCCCACGGCGGAGTGAGCTTCGCCCGCAGTCTCGTCGCCCAAGGACTGGTCGACCAGCTCGCCCTGACGGTGGCCCCCGTGGCGCTGGGCAAAGGCCTGCCGCTGTTCTCCGAACTGGTCGCGCCGATGTCTCTCAAGCTGGTGAGCTCGAAAGCCTTCCCGGGGGGCGCGGTGGCGCAGATTTACCGGCCAACGTGAACACGTCAGAGAATGTGTGCAACCAACGAACCGACGAAGTGAGGGCGAGGTATAAATGAATGCGATCCCTTCGGATCGTCGTCGATCGATAGGAGCCTGTGCATGGCGAAGCTTGTATTCGGAATGATGCAGTCGCTCGACGGCTATGTCGCTGGCGCCGAGGGCGGGCCCGGGCTGCCGATGCCCGGAGAGGCGCTCCATCGCCACTTCAACGCCCATGTGCGCGGGATCGCCGGCAGCCTCTACGGCCGGCGCATGTACGAGGTAATGCGCTATTGGGACGAGGATCAGTCGGGACAGGACCAGGTCGGGCGCGACTTTGCGGCGGCCTGGCGGGCGCAGCCGAAATGGGTCGTCTCTCGCACCCTGAAGTCGGTCGGGCCGAACGCCACGCTGGTGGACGACGATCTCAAAGGGTTCGTTAGGGCGCTTAAAGCCGAACACGAGGGCGAGATCGAAGTCGCCGGACCGGAGCTTGCGGGTAGTCTGACCGAGCTTGGCCTTATCGATGAGTACCGGCTCTACTTCCGTCCCATCGTGCTTGGTCGCGGCAAGCCATTCTTCGCCGGCCCGCGGCCGCCGCTGCGTCTCGTGGCCAGCGACCGGGTTGGCGAGGACGCGATCAGAGTGACGTACGTTCCCGCCTGATCACAACCCACCCGACACCCTAACGTCCGTCGGACCGAATTTGAGCTCATTCCCACTCGATGGTGCCTGGCGGTTTGCTCGTCACGTCATAGACGACGCGGTTGATGCCGCGCACCTCGTTGATGATGCCGGTGGCGGCTGCGCCCAGGAATGCCATGTCGTGACGGTAGATATCCGCGGTGCCGCCATCTACCGATGGTGATGCGCGTACATACCGATAAGGGCAGCGGTCACGAGCCGCGCTGTCCCCACGGGCATTGCTCTACCTGCGCCCTTCAAGGAAAAGGAGCATTGTGACGGGGCTTAGCTATAGACGCTGTAGCATTGATCTAATGCGATTTATCGCAGCATCGACACCTTGCCTAGGCAGACTTTCAACCTTGTAAAATGAAAGGAACGTAAGCGAGGCTTGAGGAGCACAGGTATTCAGAATAGCTGTCTTGAGAACACGCCGCACTGGCCGCCTGAGGATCAGCCAATCGACCCACCAAGGTGAGCCCAAAGTTGTTATTGCAACCACCTTCCTTAACTGGCGAAGTCGCGGTTGTATGGCACCAAGATCGGCTGCGTGATGGTATGCAATACCAGGCACCCATACCCTGTCGAATCAGCCCTTCAATATAGCTGGAGGTCCGAACCACCACGTGGGAAAAATCAAGACGATAGTCTCGGCCCAGAGAAGATCCTCAATCTCTTTAGCTACCTCTGTAGTCTCGAATCCGGAATAGTAGCTCGCGCGCTCCGCCGGTGTAAGAGCCGGGAAGAAGCCAGATCGATACAGATCAACATGTCGGCACTGGTGCTTCGCATCCATCAGGGTGTCGATAGCTGCGTTCGAAAGCGTTTGGCAAAGGCTTGGATTGAGTGGATGAGCCGTGACAATCAAGCATCGCATACCAATATTTTGAATCCTCCCCAATTTGGTTGCGCTGCGCGTCATCATTCGTGCGGCGCGGTGCTCGGGCAAAGCTTCTCATACCAATCATGGATTTCGAAATAGCTGTACGCGCCACAGTCTTCAAAGAGCAATTGTTTTTCAACGCCGAGAATGGCCCTTCTACAGCGGTACGCTCGAGACAGCGCCATCGGCGACCTGCCAGGCGTCAGTCGCGCGATATGGACAGCCCCGCGAGAAGCGGCGCGTACGCGGCGAGCCTGCGGGATACGAACTCCGTGAAGAGCCGTACGCGCTTCGTCTTGCGTGTCTCCCCCTGTGTGAGAAGCCAGAGCGTTCCGTACATGTGCAGGTCGGTGCCCGGCACCCTCACCAGTAGGGGGTCGGCATCGCCGACGAAGCAGGGCAGTGTCGTGATCCCGAGCCCTTGCCGTACAGCAACGATCTGCGCCTCGGCGTCCGTGGTCCTGAAGGGAACCCCCGTGGTGCGAACCTCACCCTCGCTGGCCCATTCCGGAATTCCATGAATGCTTATGACGATCCACCGGATGGGATCAGGCGCGCCCGCACGCCACGCGGCTAGTCGATCACAGGACATATAGACGCCGCCGAACACCTCCGGTCCCTTCAGGCCATGAAGATTGAGCGGCAGGGTTTTGCGGTCGTAGACGACGCGGATCGCGACGTCGGCCTCTCGGTTGGTCAGATTTGCCAGCTCGCCGGACGACAAGATTTCCATCTCGATGTCCGGATGCAGACGCGCGAAATCGGCGAAGTCCGGCATGAGCAGGTGTGTCGCGAGGGGCGGTGCCAGCGTCACCCGCAGAAGCCCGCGCACGCTCTGGTCGCGCCCGAAGACGCGCGTCTCCAGCAGGTGCGACGACACTTCCATCTGGTCCGCGAACTCGAGGACCTCCTCGCCCGCAGCCGTCAGGCGGTAGCCCGAAGGCAGCTTTTCGAACATCTGCACCCCGAGGCGTTCCTCGAGCTGGGCGACGCGTCGCAGCACGGTCGAGTGGTTCACACCGAGGCGCTCGGCAGCGGCCCGCACCGAGCCTCCGCGCGCGACGGCAAGAAAGTAGCGAACGTCATCCCAGTCGATCATGGTGCAATCCGGCACCGCGCGGTGCGCCTTCCAAAGCCCGTATCTAACACATCGAACAGCAGTACGGGCGGTCATCATAGCCTATGTCGACGAGCGCGGCTCAATTCCGAACGGCGGACGCCGATCGTCGCGGCTGGCGTCAGTCGTCCAGCCGGATCGATTTCGCACCACCGATGTGCGCGCTTCCGCACTCAACAACTGACGCCGGCGGACCCATTTCGAGGTTCTCGGAGGCAGATGCCGTCCCGACACCACGAAAGGAGAAGTCATGGGAAAGCTTGAGGGTAAGGTTGCAGTCATCACGGGTGGATCGAGCGGCATGGCGCTGGCGAGCGCCAAGCGGTTCGTTGAAGAAGGCGCCTATGTTTTCATCACGGGCCGGAGACAGGAGGCGCTGGACGAGGCCGTCAAGCTGATCGGCCGGAACGTGACCGGCGTGCGCGGCGACGCGGCCAATCTCGACGACCTCGACCGCCTGTTCGATACAGTCAAGCGGGAAAAGGGCAGGATCGACGTCCTGTACGCGAGCGCCGGCACGGGCGAAGCCGTCCCACTGGGCGAGATTACCGAGCAGCACTTCGATGCGGCCTTCGGCCTGAATACGCGCGGCACGCTGTTTACGGTTCAGAAGGCGTTGCCGCTGTTCAACGATGGCGGATCGATCTTCATGACCGGGTCAGTTGCTTCGGTGAAAGGTTTTCCTGGTTACAGCGTGTATGCGGCGAGCAAGGCGGCGCTGCACGCATTCGCACGCGGGTGGCTCAACGAACTCAAGGGCAGGAATATCCGGGTGAACGTGCTGCACCCGGGGCCGATCGCCACACCGATGCAGGACCAAGTTCTGACCGAGGAGGCGAAGCAGATGTTCGAATCCCTGATCCCGCGGGGAAAGATGGGGCGTCCTGAGGAAATTGCGACGGCCGCGCTGTTTCTTGCTTCCGACGATTCGAGCTTCGTGAATGGGGTGGAGTTGTCCGTCGATGGCGGCTTCTCGGCCATCTGAAATCGCGCCGGATCGCGGGAAGCGGCTGACCGGCGGGAACTAGCGTGTCCATGGTGGAACGACCACGCAAAGGTCGCCACACAGCGGAACGAATAACCCAGCGCCGTTGAAGGCCGGGGAATCAATACCAACACGGATCGGAGAAGCATTATGAGCTACGCAATTGTAGGATTCGGTAAGATAGGCCAGGCCCTCGCCCACGCCTTCGCCCGTAAAAACATCGACGTGGCCGTCGCGAGCCGCCGGCCGCCCGAGGCGTTGGCGCCGCAGGCTCGGGCGATTGGACCCACGGTCGTCGCCAAGTCGCTGCGGGATGCACTCGAGGCCGACACAATCATCTTGGCGGTCCCGTTCGGGGAGCATCGCGAGGTTGCGAAGGCTCTGCCGAGCTGGGAAGGCAAGATAGTCATCGACGCGATGAACGCGTTTCCAGTCCCTGAAGAGCTGGACGGTCTCCCGTCCTCCGCCTTCGTCGCGAAGGCGTTCACCGGCGCCAAGCTCGTCAAAGGGTTCAATCATCTGGTTGCGGCCACCCTGGCTGCCGATCCGATCGTCCAGGGCGGGCACCGTGTCGTCTTTCTGTCGAGCGACGACGAGGACGCGACCGCTCCCGTGGCGGCCTTGGCCAAACAACTTGGGTTCGCACCCGTCAAGCTGGGAAAGCTCAACGAGGGTGGCGCGCTGGTGCAGGCACGCGGCCGCACTTGGGGCCAGCTCATCTTCCAGGATTTGTTCAAGAAGGAGCAGTAATCGATGTACGACCATGTGACTTGGCCCAAGCGATATGATCCGAAAACGTCGGCCATCTACGCACTCAACGACATTGACGTGAAGGCGCCGCCTGAAGCGGTCTGGAAGCTGCTCGTCGAAGCCGAGAATTGGTCGAGCTACTTTCCCGCCGAGGATCAGGTCAAGATTCTGACGGGGGAGCCGGAACTGGCGCTCGGAACGCGATACAGCCGTGTGACGGTTGGATTTCCGATGAGTCTGGTCGTGACGGAATGCGAGCCCCTTCGCAGGCTCGCATGGGCGACGACAGTTGATGGCGACGAGACCGGCTCAAGCGCATACCATGGCTGGGTCATCACGCCTACGGACCATGGCTGCCATGTGCTGACTGAGGAAACGCAGCAGGGCCCCTTCTTCCTCGATGAGCTCGGGCGCAAACATCCCGGCGCACTCTACCGGTATCACCAAGACTGGGTCGAAAGCCTCGCCCACGCAGCGGAGGCGGAAACAGCGAAGACGACAGTGGATTGATTGCGCTTCCTATTTAATTTTTTGGAGATGAATGAGATGAATATCGAACTCCAAGGCCGCAAGGCCATTGTTACCGGATCCACCGCCGGTATCGGCCGCGCGACGGCGGAGGGGTTGGCGCGTGCCGGTGCATCGGTCGTCGTCAACGGCCGTGGAAACGCTCGGGTCGATGAGGCGGTGCGGCAGATGCGGCAGGCCTTCCCCGGCAGCGACATCTCGGGTATCGCCGCTGATCTTGCGACAGCGGAGGGGGCAAAGGCCTTGATCGCGCATGCGCCAGACGCCGATATCCTTGTGAACAACGTCGGTACAGCACACATCCGGAGCTACAACGGCGTCGAGGATATCGCAAATATCCCCGATGAGGACTGGCTTGACCTCTTCCAGTTGAACGTAATGAGTGGCGTGCGCGCGAGCCGTCATTACCTGCCGCGGATGGTGGCGAAAGGCTGGGGCCGCGTCGTGTTCATAAGTAGCGAATCCGCAGTCAACATCCCTAAGGAAATGCTCGACTATGGCATGACCAAGACCGCTCAACTCGCGGTCTCACGCGGGCTTGCCGAGGCGGTCGCGGGCACGGGCGTCACCGTCAACGCCGTCCTGCCGGGACCTACCCGCTCTGAGATCCTGGGCAACTTCATGGCGAAACAGGCTGACGCAAATGGAATCACGCAGCACGAAGCCGAGCAGGGCTTCCTGCAGGCGATGCGTCCGACGAGCCTCATCCACCGCTTCGCGACCACCGATGAGGTGGCCAACATGATCATCTACACATGCTCGGAGCAGGCTTCGGCGACCACCGGCGCGGCTTTGCGGGTGGATGGTGGCGTGGTCCGCTTCGTCGCGTAGCAGGACGACCAAATTGTTCCGTTCGCCAACTCGGGTCCGCTGTCGGCCAAGCTGCTGAAGCATGGCACGCTTAAGTCTACAGGGATCTGGCGCACGGCATGCGCACGGTCCACGCATTGCGGGAGCACTCTGAAACTATGCGAGGCACGAGAACGTATTCAGCTACGGCGCCGTCCCCGCTGTGCTCGGCGGCCGTGCGCTCGTCTCGTTGGTCCCGCCCCGGGGCTTAGACCATGATACAAATCCACGGAACATAATGTCTATTGTCCGAGGAATTGGATCGGCGCTCCAACCCCAATCCAAAGCATGTGCTGTGGACGGCGCGGTGTATCGATCCCTTTGAGCCTCTCTACACATAATCGAAGGTCTATCGCCGACCTGCAAAACGGCTGCTTGTTCTTGCAGAATCGCCCGCGAACTATCGCCTCCTATCGTTGACCAACAATTTCCGAATATATCCGACAGTACTCCAACCTCATTCCCACTCGATTGTTTTAAGTGATCGTAACGCATTGAATTCCCTGCACAAATTCTTTCTGCACGCAATGAAGAACCGTCTCCCCGATCCGTCAGAAATTTGCGCTCTTGAATTCAAAGGAGAATTTCGGCGATTCAAAATCTGCTCGGTTTCAGCGACTATCGGCATCGATTGGTCGATTTTCGACATTCTTTAGCTGTGCCTTCACGATCCCGTCGGCAAAAAGACCGTCACGGCTCGCAAGAGCCTGAACGACACGCAGTTCCTCTCATGCCTTGATCCGTCCCGGACTTACGCCTTGGCGGCGTTCTGTGCAGCCTCGAATACATCGCGTGCGGACGTCGTACCCGCTACGTGCTCCGTAAGCACGTGCACCAACGTTTTCGAGTGTCGTGCAAACGCTGTACCCCGCCATCAAAGCCTCTAGCTCGCTAATGGCGGCTTCCAAGCCAGAAGGGACATCAATCTGACCGGCCAAAGACGCCCCGCTCCACCGAGCGGGGGCGTCTCCCCTGTTAATCCCTGTCAGCTTGCCGGATTGCGTGCCATGACGATCCACGCCGCGCCGTCGATCATCACCGACCGCTCGCCGGGGAGGCCCGCGAAGGCGGCACGAACCGCGGCCGAGGCGCGGGCGCGGATGTCGTCGGGCTGATCAGCGAGAGCGCGCGACAGCGGGCCGACCTCGAGTGTCATCTCCACCGCGTCGTCGATCGCCGCGTCCCGCGTCCCCCCCTCGCCGAACGGGATGGAGGCATCGAATGGCGCGATAGCGACATCGGTGAAGCCAGCCGCCGTTAAAATACGCGCCACCCGCCCCTGGTCGCCAAACGAGAACGGGCCGGGCGCTTCGGGATCGGGCGGCGCCGTCGGCGGGACGATGCCCTTGATCGCGCCCATCGGCAAGCGCACCCAATCGTTCTCGGCCATGCCGCGCCAGCAGACGAAAGCGACCCGCGCGCCCGGCTTGAGCGCACGGCGCATATGAGCGAACGCCGCCGTAGGATCGTCAAAGAACATCACTCCGAAGCGCGAGAACAGGATGTCGAACGCGCCCTCGGGCAACGCGGTGCTGCTGGCGTCGGCCACCTGGAACAGGGCCGGCGTATCCTGCGGCGCTAGCGCGCGCGCTCTGCCGATCAGCGGTTCGGATATGTCCACGCCTAGCACATGGCCCCCCGCGCCGACGCGGGCGGCCAGATCCAGACTAGACGCCCCCGCGCCGCAGCCGACGTCCAGCACGCGTTCGCCCGTGGCGGGCGCGGCGGCTTCGATCGCGGCCTGGCCGAACACCGCCATCATGGCATCGAGCCGGGCCTGGTAAGCGACCCAGCGCTCCCCGCTTTGGCCATTCCAGTCGGCTACCTGATAAACATTTTTCTCTGCCATGCCATATCCTTGTTCTGATTCTTTCTTTGCTAGGCTCTCCCCTCAGGGGAGAGGGGGCCCGCGTTCCGTGGCACCGGCCCGCAACCTTCAGAATATGATAGCCCGCGGCAACCGGAGAAGGGAATCTGTGCTCTCAAACCAGCATCGACTGCTGGGAGAAGATGCCCGCCATCGCGCCGTGCGATGATGCCGTGGTGACCGAGGCCATGAGGGGGTTGGCGAGGTCGCCGGCGGCGTAGATGCCGGGAATGCTGGTTTCGCGGCGCTCGTCGACCTTGAGGACGATGCCGAGGGACGTATCGACCGTGGCGAGGCCCAGTGATTCATGCAGGCTTGCGGACGGCTTGTTGCGCGGATGGGCGAACAGGATGTCGACCGCGACATTGCGGCCGGTATCGAGATTGACGGTGGCGATATGGCCCCCGTGATGGGCGATCTCGGTGATCCGGCCATCGACGACAGGTATGTTGCGGCGCGCCAGATCGGCCCGGATATCGGGTGGAATGTCGTGACCATCGGCGAAGAGCGTCAACGTGTCGGTCCAATCGTGGTACAGCCTGACATAAGTATGCGACTGCGGGCCGGACCAGACGAGGCCCCAATGCTGGCCGGCGACTTCAAAGCCGTCGCAATAGGGGCAGGGTACGATGGACGTGCCCCAGCTTTCGGCAAAGCCCGGAACATCAGGCATCTGGTCGGCGACGCCATAGCTCAGGATCAGGCGCCGCGCCCCAAGGCTTTCGCCATCGCCAATGAGGACGGAGAAATCGTCGATGGCGCCGGAGACGCTGTCGGCCCGGGCACTGACCAGCCTGATCGTGGGATAACGCGCCAGCTGCTGCCGCGCCTCGGCCAGGATGTCCAGCGGTGGCTTGTGATCGTGACCGAGCAGGCCATGCGAGTGGCCGGCGAAGCGATTGCGCGGCAGGCCGGTATCGAGAACGGTGACCTTGCGGCGGGCACGGCCGAGCTGCAGGGCGCCGGCGAGACCGGCAAAGCTGCCGCCGATGATGATGACGTCATCCATGGTGATAAGCTCCGTGTTGTGGATGGAGGGGGTTGGGCCGGGCCTGGCGCGAAATATCGTCCAGCGATACGCGCTCGAGACGGGCAGCGAGCAGGGCTTCGGCATCGACGAGAAAGTCGCCCATCACTGTGTTGACCGGCCGGACAATGCCGCATTCGATATCGCCGGGCGGCCGGGGAAACTTGATTTGGAGGACAGGTTGAAACCTATCCATTGGCTTGCACATTTCAGATACTACATGGTATCGTAATGCAAGAATTAGGATACTGTCAAGTACTGGAATTGTCGTGACCGAAAACAGCCAGGGCCGGCGCGGCCGGCCCGCCAACGAGGCGCTTGGCCAAACGATAGTCGACGCCGCGTGCGAACTCTTTGTGGAATTGGGTTTTCAAGCGACGACATTAGACAAGGTCGCCCAGCGGGCGAAGATATCCAAGCTCAGCATCTATCGGCACTTCGAGAACAAGGAGGCGCTGTTCAGCGCGGCCATCGCGGCCCGCTGCCATCAGTTTGCACCACAGGCCCTTTTTGAAGGCGTCGACGGTTCGGCCGAAGATCAGCTCATGGCGGTGGGATCATCCCTGCTTCGCACGCTGTTGAGCTCGGACGTCCGCAGTGTCGAAGCCATGATCATGGCCGACAAGACGAATCAAAAGTCGTTAAGCAAGCTCCAATACGAAGCCGGCCCCGCCCATGTCATCGCCCAAATCGAGGCCCTGTTGCGTCAGTTGCACGCGAAGGCGGTTCTGAACGTGCCCGATCCTCTCCGGTCCGCCCGCTTGTTTGCCGCGCTTTTCAAAGGATCCGATCTCCTGATTATCGCACACTTCGATCAGGCGAGAGCAGAGGACGACAACGAAATCGAATCCTATTGCCGGTCGGCCGTCGCCATGTTCATCGCCGCGCACGGTGGCAACGACCACGCGGGCGGATAAGCATTTGATTGCTCCGGGCAGCTTGGCCGGGACCGTCGTCCAGGCGCTTCGTCATATTGGGCCGGCGCGCGCGGCCGAGCTTGCACAGATCGCGGCACCTCATCTTTCTCCCAACGATAAAAAGACGCTCGCATCTACCGCGGTCCAAGCTCCCGCCTGGATGCGGTCGACGCTTCTCTCCATCGCAGATCCGGCAGCAGTCGGGACAACATTTGATAGGTGATGCGACGGTGCCATCCGACGATATGCGATCGGGTCCGGAACATCGATCGGTACCGCAGCCAAAGCTGAAACTATGTATGTCGATAACTAAAGTACCGTCAGCGCGGAAATGTCATGCTACGGGTAATTTTCGTTATATATTTCAAAGCGTTGACACACAGAAAAGTACCGTCAAACCCTAAAAAGGAATGACGGTACTTTTTAGAATGCTCTGTCGGATACAAAAGCACCGTCAAAAGTACCGTCAGAGTGATCTGCTACAAGCTGCGAGCCGCGCCAGGCGCTCCGATAAACTTAACGATTTCAATGGCTTGATAGGTTTGTCAATTCCATTGATAATGTGCCCTGGCTAGCAGTCTGCCCTGCCCGCAAATCATTGTATTTTCTGCGAAATTCTACGCTAGAGCCGCCTATCATCGCCGTTTCCCTCACTCCCACTCGATCGTTTTGAGCCATGGTAACGCGTTGACGCGGCAGCACAAACTTTTCTGCACGCCCTAAAGAACCGACTCTGCGATTCGTCAGAAATCTGCGCTCTTGATTTCAAAAGGGAATTTCGGCGATTCGGGATCGGCTCGGTTTCGGCGACTATCGACAACAATCGGTCGATTTTCGACAGCCGCGCCGCAACAAGCCGCGACCCACTGGGGACCAAAAAAAGGACCGTCAAACACGGCCGAACGGTCCGCACGGTAGCGCCCGGCATTCGCTCGTCGCCGTGGCGTGCCTCACTTGCCGTATGACGCAAGGAACACCCGTACGCCGGCCGCGGCGTGCCGTCGAAGCTTCGCCGGTTTCGGAATCGACTCGTCACCCAACAGCATGGCCCTGTTCAATGGCTCGCCCATAATCAACCAATTGAACTGGGAAGCGGCGACGGCCGGATCATCGATCGCAAGCAGGCCGCGATCAGCCAAGCGCTCGAACAACACTGCCATCGCCGCAATTGCGCGCCCGGGTCCGCCATCGAAGAGCGCCTTTGCCAGTTCTGGGAAGCGGCCGACCTCGCCGATCACCAGACGGCGCAGCTGCATGACGCGCGGCGTGAGTACAGTGGTAAGCTGTCGGTACGCATAGCGCTGAAGATAATCGGCAATATCTTCGCCCTCGGCGAGTTCGGGCATTTTACTGTGGACCCTATCGCTGGCTCGATTGGTCACGCTGCTCACGATCTCCACGAACAGCATCTCCTTGTTCGGAAAATTCTTGTAGACGGTCTGTTTCGACACCGCCGCAAGCGCCGCGATCTCGTCCATATTGGTGGCCAGATAGCCCTTTTGCAGAAACACTTCTGTCGCCGCCTCGAGGATGGCCCGCCGCTTTTTCGCCGACCGGCCGTGCGGTTCGAGTTCTTCTGAAACACCTGCTGAACGCGTCGTGGTCATGCTCCTGGCGTGTCCGCTGCCGATTGATTCATGGTACTGGACCGTCTAGTTTGATTTGGACCGAGATGCAATGGGGAGAGATCGACAATGCACATCCAGTTCGCGGAGCTTCCGGTGTTCGACCAGGAACGCGCCAAGGCGTTCTACATCGATCACCTGAACTGCCGCGTCGTCGCCGATCAGCCAATGGGCAATGATGGGTGGCGATGGATCGAACTCGGATTTCCAGGTGCCGAAACCACCCTCCACTTCCTAAGGCGCAAGGACGAAACACCATCTGAGGGGCCCGTCCTCGTGCTGGTTGACAACGAAATCGAAGTCACCGTTCAGAGACTCAAATCGCGAGGCGCCGAGATCATAGCAGAACCGCGCCCCGCGCCATGGCAACCGGGGCGCACGATCGCGGAATTTCGGGACAGCGAGGGCAATCGCATGATGATCACCAGCAGATGACGCACTCACCTATCATGACCGCAACTTGCTCTTGCGGTGGCGTCGAACTCAAAGCCTTTGGCAGGCCGATCGTGAGCAGTGCCTGCTACTGCGACGACTGCCGGAAGGGAGCTGATCAGATCGAAGCTTTGCCAGGTGCTGGCGCCATACGCGATCCCGATGGCGGCACCGCATACATCCTCTATCGAAAGGACCGCATCGAGTGCTCCAAGGGGGCCGAATTGCTGAGGGGTTACAAGCTTAAGGAAACTTCAGCCACGAATAGGGTCATCGCCATGTGCTGCAATTCAGCGATGTTAATGAACTTCGATAGAGGTCCGCATTGGGTCTCGGCATACAGAGCGCGGTTTCACGGAGAACTCCCGCCACTGCAGCTGCGGATTTGCACTAAGTTCAAGTCGGACAGCGATGTCATTCCTGACGACGTGCCGAGCCACCGGGGTTATCCTCTAGGGTTCGTCGTTAAACTTTTGGCATCGCGCGTGGCGATGTTGCTAGGTCGATAAACCGGCCGCCAGCCTGCGCGATAAGACATTCAGATAGGTGCGCAAATCGGATACAGCCTTGCCGCTCAGGGTTCAGGCCTGAACGAATTTCTGTAGGCGATCCGCCACGATCAGCCCTGCCCGGCTGTTCAAGTGCACGCCGTCGGTGTGAAATAGCCAGCCATTTACGCGGGCGACATCATCCGGACGCTGCCGCAGCACCAGTACGCGAAAAGCATCGCGATAGAATGGAAGAAAGTTGAACGCCGTGTAGGCCCGGCCAGGCGAGGCGCGAACCGCCTCGGTGAGCGCCTCATGGAGCGGGACATAGCCGCAGCGTTCCTCGTGCGCGATGGCCGCCACGATCGCAGAATATTCCTTGATCCGCCGGTTGAGCTCGCTCTGGAACGGGTCGTCCGAATCCGGCGCTTCTCCTATCGGAGGGAGCGAGCAAAGGCCGATGTCCGCCGCCGTCTCGCGCTTCAGCCTGCGTGCTATCTCGGCCAGATTCTCGTGGAACCAATCGGGCGAAGGCGTGCGGGGCAGACGCTTCCAAAACGTAAAGAACCGCCGCACTTTGCGTGACACGAGCGTGAGAACATCATTCCCGCCGACCCAGACGATGACCTTGTCGGGACGACAGGCGAGCACATCCGGCAACCGCTGCAGCGCGTTGTAGGCCAAGTCGCCGCCGACGCCAAAATTCCGGAACTCAAATTGCCCGTTGCCCGGCCGCCGGCGGAGCTCCGCCATCCAATCGAATGCCTGGCCCTTGCCCGCCGTGCTGCTCGACCCGAGGCACGCCACGATTTTTCGTTGAGGACGCACCATCGTAACTCCGCCAGGCCAGAAGTGAGAAATCGTCGCCTTATGCTCTTCCCAAAACGGCTGGCCCAGTCATGAGTTTCAGGTCGGATTCCGCGGCGTTTTCCAACATCCATGGACAGGCATAATAATCTTCGATGCGATCGATGACGCGACCGGCGACATGGACACGAACCGGCCACGCGACCTGCCACCGGTCGCCTCGCTGGAAGAGCACGATCAGGACAGGCTCTCCGTCGATCGCCCCCAACACCATGGTCCACGTCTCCGGGTTTCGCTCGTATTCGACGAAATAGGGAGAACTTCTGAGCAGGCCGTCGAAGCAGTCGGCGACCCGCAACCGAGCATCGGCGCTGGTGAGGCTCCGCACGCCATCCCAGTCATGGCGGTTGAAGAGGTCAACATAGCGCTGCAAGAGCCGCGCGGTGTCGGGATCAAGCGGACGGTTCGGTTCACCGGCAGGTTCAGGGGGCAAGTCGGCGAGCTTCGCCCGTCCGCGGGAGAGCGCGGATTTGACGCCCCCAACCGTCGAGTCCACGAGTTCTGCGGTCTCTTCCAGCGAATAGTCGAACACGTCCTTCAGGAGGATGCAGGCGCGCTCCTTGGGCGGCAAGCGGCCAACCAGCCGTTCGATGGCGCGGCGTGCATCGGTCGCTGCCGGCTCTGCAGAGACAACGCCGATGTCGTCCGAATAGGCGTGCTCCGCGCGCTCGCGCACATCGCGTCGCCTCAGAAAGTCGATGCAGCGATTGTGAGCGATGCGAAACAGCCAGGGCTTCAGCCGGCGGGCATCGTCGAGGGTCTCAATCTTCGTGTAGGCCTCGAACAGCGTCTCCTGCACGAGATCCTCACCGTCGAGGCGTGAGCCCGTCATGCGGGCGCAGTAGCGATGCAGTTGGGCGCGGACGCCTGACACCGTCTCGAGGAAGGCGCGATATCGCGCATCGAACAGGCCGGTCGGTCGCTCGGGCATGTCCTTCAGCTGCCACATCTTGGTTTCAATTTGCCAGTCATGCGACCTCCTGACCTTCAGCGCGTGTTGCCGCGGTTGCGGCCAGACCAAGCTTGGGGCGAACCCATTGTGCCGACCGCGCGATCGCGTCGTCGGCTTCGGGCGCGCGCCCAGCCATCATCTGGAACGAGTGCAGCATCCCCGGAAATACGTCCAGGCGCGCCTCGACGCCGGCGGCCTTTGCGCGATCGGCAAGCGCTCGGCTGTCGTCGAGCAGGGTTTCGTCTCCACCCACTTGCAGATAGATCGGCGGCAGGCCCTTCAGATCGGCAAAGATCGGGCTGGCGAGTGGATGCCGGGGATCGGTCCCTGCAAGGACTTGCGATACCAGCATATCCACGACCGCCCTCTGGAAGAAGGCGTCCTTCTCGCGGTTGCTTTCGTAGGAGTGCCCGCTCGCCGACAGATCATACCAGCCAGAGATGCTGAGAATCGCGGCCGGCAGCGGCCGCCCCGCATCGCGGAGTTTCATCGCCGCCGCAACGATCAGGCCAGCACCAGCGGAATCGCCTGCAGCTATGGTGTGCTTCGGCGCGACACCCTGCTCGGCGAGCCATTCGAACGCGGTCACGGCCTGCTCGATTTGGCGCGGAAACTTGCTCTGGAAAACGTAGTCGTACGTAGCGAGCAGAGCGTAACAGCCGATCGCCTTAGCAAGGTGTCCGACCATCTTGCGATGGGTCCAGATCGATCCGCCGACATAGCCACCGCCGTGCAGGTAAAGCATGACCCGGTCTTTGGCCGCCGTTTTTGGCTGAACCCACAGCGCGGTCTTGTCGCCGAGGTTGGTCTCGACGTAATCGACGCCGCCCGGTTCTGCCGTCAAAACGGACCACTCGGATGCTTCCTGTGGCGATTCTCGACCGCTGCGCCAGGCCTCCGCAAGCGTTTCGTAGTGTATCTTGTTCGCCAGGCTCTGCTTGCTGTTCATGTCACGCTCCAATTCGTCCAGGAGGGCGATGTCAAGGATGACCGTGCCCATGAACAGCTAAGACGGATGAACCCAGCGAAAGGATACGTGGCCGGCAGATGCAACGCCTCGCCGGTGGCAGTTGCCGCGGACCCCGGGTGTCAAACCCAGCAAGGCTAGGCTGCTCCACCCTTCTCTGTGGGACGTTCGTTCCAGACATTCGCCGATCGGCCAGATGCTTCGTCTATGCCGTCGCCGGGTGGCCGGGGGCTGGGACTATTGACTATTATCGCCGAGCCAACATCGCCTTAAACATGCTGCTCTATCCTCTTCTACTCCGCAGTACTCCTCGTCACTCCCACTCGATGGTGCCTGGCGGCTTGCTCGTCACGTCGTAGACCACGCGGTTGATGCCGCGTACCTCGTTGATGATGC
>NZ_JAMYRO010000052.1:0-22823 GCF_040321495.1 Mesorhizobium sp. M0408
TGCGCATCAGACCGTGGTCGACAAGGATGCAGGTGAGCTGGTCGCCGACCGCCTCATGGATCAGCAAGGCCGCGACCGAGGAATCAACGCCGCCCGACAGCGCGCAGATCACCTTGCCCTTGCCGACCTGTTTGCGGATCGTCTCGACCGCGTGCTCGCGGTAGGCGCGCATCGTCCAGTCGCCTTCGATGCCGGCGATGTTGTGGACGAAGTTGCGGAGCAGCCTGGCGCCGTCCGGCGTATGCACCACTTCGGGGTGGAACATGAGGCCGTACATTTTGCGTTCGACATTGCCGAAGATAGCGAAGGGCGAGCCCTCCGATTTTCCGAGCACCTCGAACCCCTTGGGCAGGGAGATGACGCGGTCGCCATGGCTCATCCACACCTGGTGGCGCTGGCCGGGCGCCCACAGGCCGTCGAACAACGGGCTGTCCTTGGCGATCTCGACGAAGGCGCGGCCGAATTCGCGGTGGTCGGAGCTTTCGGCGACGCCGCCCATCTGCACGCACATCGCCATCTGGCCATAGCAGATGCCGAGCACCGGCACGCCGGCGTCGAAGACGATCTGCGGCGCGCGCGGACTGCCGATGTCGCCGGTCGAGGCCGGGCCGCCGGACAGGATCACCGCCTTCGGATTGACGCGCTTGAACGCCGCCTCGGCCGACTGGAAGGGCACGATCTCGGAAAAGACGCCGGCCTCGCGGATGCGGCGGGCGATCAGCTGGGTGAACTGGCTGCCGAAATCGACAATCAGGACGGTGTCGGGATGATTGGCTGTTTTCATGGCGAGCGTTTAGAGAAAGAAACGAGTCGGCGCAATGGGTTGTGAGGTCGCGCTTTCACTTCGATTCCGGTGTGTCGTCCTGAACGCCAGAGGCTTTGTCCAATGCATCCGTTTGCGTTGTATCGAGCGACTGCAAGGCGCCCATCAGCGCCGCGAAACGCTCGTGACCAAGGCGGGCAACATAGCTCCGTTCGATCTGCAGCTTGATGCGGTCGCCATCGCGCAGGGCGTCCAGGCCCTTGCGGGTGTAGCGCACAAGCTTGCCGCGACCGTCTTGCGGATCGGGCAGACGCTGCAACACACCTTCCGTCTCCAGGCCATCGAGCAATTGCTGAATCGCCTGCTTGGAGATCGCCGAGCGCTCGATCAGCGCCGACTGGCGCATGCCGCCGCGCGGGATGTGTCCAAGCAGGCCGGCACGCGCTTCGGTGAACCAGTGATGGCCGGCAGCGCGCATCGCAGCGGCGAACTCGGTCTGCCAGGCGCGGCTCGCCTGCCACAGCCGCCAACCTATGTGATCCGGCAGCGCTTCAGGTTTTTCGTCAAGGCCCTTGACCAAATTCTTCTCGCCCGATACATAGTCAAGCATCTTGACTACTAGTTCACTCTAAGTGGCGATGCCGGTCAAGGCAATCGGCGACTTCAATTCAGGAGGAAATCATGGCAGCACTTCAGAAGGAAACCCTTGCAATGCTCATTCCGGGCATGACCCATGTGTTGGAACGAAACGGCAAGGAGGCTTACGTCTATTTTGAAAGCGAGGGTGCCGCGCACATGCTGCTCGACGATGGCGAGGCGCGAAGCGGGCGCTGGCGGATGCTCGATGACGGTTATGTCGCCGACTGGGACACCGGCGCGACCGGACGCTGGACCCTCGATCACGAGCCCGGGTCAGTCACTTACATCAATCGCGACAACGCCGTTCGCTTCAGGATGATCGGCGTGCTGTTCGGCAACGCTAAGAAGCTGCCGCCCCAACAAGCTTGAAGTCGATCGCGCCCGAGGCGATCGCCTGTTCCAGCAGTTGCACCGCCGCGGCCAGCTTCTCGTCGATGACGTGCAGATATTCGGTCCAGTCGCCGACATGCCTCAGATCGGCTGCCCCGTCGGAAATGCCGCGCAGGCCGATAAGCGGCACGTCGAACAGCTGGCAGGCGCGCAGGCAGGCGAAGGTCTCCATATCGACCATGTCGGCGGCGATCGCGTCGTAGGCGGCGCCGGAGACGATTGCCGCCCCGGTCGACAGCGTCGCCTGTCTGACGCCTGGTATCCTGAACGGCAGCGGCACGCTGACAGGCAGGTCGAGGAACGGCGTGGCGCCCTTCTCGAACCCGAGGGGCGAGGCGTCCATGTCGCGGTAGGCGACTGAAACGGCCTGGTAGATTTCCGTCTGCTCCAGCGTCCGGCTGCCCGCCGACCCGAGCGACACGACTAGATCGGGCAGCGCCATCCCGGCATGCAGCCGGGATAGTTCGGCGCTGAGTCCGACGCCGGCCTCGACCGGTCCGACGCCGGTCAGCAGCGGCGTGAACAGCCGCTGCAGGTGTGGACCGTATTCGGCTTCGGCCGCCATGACGAAGAGAACGGATCTGCCGGAGATCGGGGTGAGCTCACCAGGTGTCTTGCCGGCCATGATCGTCCATCCTCCCCTGCCCGTTCCTCAGCCCTCGATGCCGTCGCGGCCGAGCACTGTCATCATCGTTCCGGTCATCGTGGCGATCAGCTTGGCCTCGCCGTCGACGGCGAACGCATAGGCCTGGCCGTCGGCGACGATGATGGTGCGGCCGGGCTTGGTAACCGAGCCGCGAAACAGGAAA
Organism: Mesorhizobium sp. M0408; assembly: GCF_040321495.1. NCBI lineage: Bacteria > Pseudomonadati > Pseudomonadota > Alphaproteobacteria > Hyphomicrobiales > Phyllobacteriaceae > Mesorhizobium > Mesorhizobium sp. M0408. Next base: position 2,602 of record NZ_JAMYRO010000052.1, read on the forward strand.
CGCTCGCCCCTGCCCGGCGCCAGCAGATTGACCTTGAACTCGATGGTCAGCACGCCGGAATTTTCCGGCATCAGCGAGAATGCCGCATAGCCGCAGGCCGAGTCGAGAGCCGTCGAAATGACGCCGGCATGGAGAAAGCCGTGCTGCTGCGTCAATGCCGCAGAATAGGGCATTTCGATCTCGATGATGCCGGGCGTCACCAGCGTCAGCTCGGCGCCAATCGTCATCATCGCGTTCTGGCGCGCGAAGGACGTCCTGACGCGGTCCTCGTAATCGGGAGCAGGAACGATCTTTGCTGCCATGGCCGTCGCCCTTCGTTTCTCGACAAATCTTATTGCAAAGGCATTTATCGCAGAGGGGTGGGCGGCAGGCAATCGCAAATGCTGCACTGCAGCATTCGGCTTAGCCCTGTATCGATGGCAACGATTCAGCCGGCCCGCCGCAGCGCGCAGAAGTAAAAGCCGTCGGTGCCGCTCAGCAACGGCGACAGCGAAATGCCGCCCGCAGCGCCTATCCGCATTGCCGCTTCGTGGCCCGCAAAACGGCTGTCCCAAAGCTGGCGGTGATCGAGCGGGACAAAACCGGGATGGCGGTCCCGGAAGGCCGAAACCTGGTCGCCATTCTCCTCGTCGAACACCGAACAGGTGATGTAGACCAGCAGGCCGCCGGGTTTGACGAAGTCCCTGGCGGCATCGAGTATCGTCTCCTGCTCGCCCTTGCGGGCGTCGAGCTGTCTTTGCGTCAGCCGCCATTTGGCATCCGGCCGGCGCCGCCAGGTGCCGCTGCCGGTGCAGGGCGCATCGATCAGGACGATGTCCATATGCTTGCCGAGCGGCGCGAGTTCGGCCGGCTTGGTGACGATCTGCACATTGCGGTTTTCCGAGCGGCGGATGCGGTCGAAGATCGGCGCCAGCCTTGCCTTCTCCGCATCGTGAGCGAAGATCTGGCCTCGATTATCCATCGCCGCGGACAGCGCCAGCGTCTTGCCGCCGGCGCCGGCGCAAAAGTCGAGCACCTGCATTCCAGGCTCGGCGCCGGCCAGTTCAGCCGCAATCTGCGAACCCTCGTCCTGGACCTCGAACCAGCCTTTCTGGAAGGCCGGCTCGGCCTGCACGTTCGGGTGCCTGCCGTCGCCTTCGATCGGCGGGATGCGGATACCGTGCGGCGCGATCCGGGCAGGCTTGGCGCCGGTCTCCGCCAGTTCCGCCAGCACCTTGCCGCGATCGGCCTTCAGCGTGTTGACCCTGAGGTCGAGCGGCGGGCGTGTCGCCAGCGCGGCACCCTCTTCCACCCAGGCCGTGCCGAACGCCCGTTCGAACAGCGGCATGCACCAGTCGGGGATGTCTGCCCTGACGGCCGGCGGCGCATCGGCAAGCCGGCGACCGCCGAGCGTTGTCAGTTCGTCGGCGGTAAGCAGCGGCGGCGCGAACTTGTCGCCCTCGAGCGCCTCGTTCAGCGACTGCGCCGTCTGGCCCCATTCGAGCAGCAGCGCGCCGAAGCCGATGGCGCACGGCGTGTCCTCGCCGAGCAGCCAGCCTGCGGAGCGCTTGCGGCGCAGCGCGTCGTAGACGATGTTGCCGATCGCGGCACGGTCGCCGCCACCGGCGAAGCGGTGCGACAGGCCCCAGTCCTTCAGCGCATCGGCCACCGGCCGGTGACGCCGGCCAATATCGTCAAGCACTTCGATGGCTGCCGCCAGCCGCCCGCCCAGTCTCATTGTCGTCTTCCATTACTCAGCAAATTAATTCCGGCCCTGCTCTTAGAGCTTTTCGTGCCCTGATTGAAACAGTTCTGTTTCGCCGACGGCGAGACGATCCATGCGGAGGGGTGACGAATGTGGGTTGGTGCATCGCGAGCCGCCGCCACCAAGCGGGCGCCGGCATGCGGTACGAAACAATTCGATCAATATATTATATGTTTCTAATGTGCGTGTCTGGTGCTCACAAGCATAGCGGCTTGCGCAACTGCTCTGCTTTGCAAGTTTTCCGGTTGCGAATACTCTTTGCGCGGTGATTCGCGTCGCAGAAAAAGCGGAGCCGCGGGTCGATACGAGGAGAGGGCAATGAAAACTTATCTGGCGGAAGTTCTAGGCACGTTTCTATTGGTGTTCATCGGCACGGCTTCGGTGGTGACGGGCGGCTTCGGCGGCGCGCTGCCGCTCGGCCAGGAAGGTATCGGTCTGGCGTTCGGCATCGGCCTGATAGCGGCCGCTTACGCGATCGGCCCGATTTCGGGCGCGCATCTCAATCCGGCGGTGACGCTCGGTGTGTTCCTCGCCGGGCGGATGCCGGCCAGGGATGTCATTCCCTATTGGATCGCGCAGGTCATCGGCGCCATCATCGCGTCGCTGGCACTGTGGATCATCGTCTCCGGACAGGTGGGCGGCCACACCGGCGGCTTCGGCGCCAATGGCTGGGATGTGACGAAATGGGGCGTCAGCTCGGCCTTCCTGTGGGAGCTGATCGGCACCTTCACCTTCGTCACGGTGATCCTCGGCGTCACCAACGCCAAGCACACCACGGCCTTCGCCGGCCTGGTCATCGGCCTGACGCTGGCCGGACTACACTTCGCCATCATTCCGGTGACCGGCACATCGCTCAACCCGGCCCGTTCGATCGGACCGGCGCTGTTTTCGGGAACTGCGGCGATCGGCCAGCTCTGGCTGTTCATCGTCGCGCCGCTGATCGGCGGCGCCATTGCCGGCGTGGTCGCCAAGGCCGGTATCTTCGAGAAAGACTGACTTTTCGGAAGCCCAACGAAAAAGGCGCGGGTCGAGACCCGCGCCCTTTTTGTTGCGTCGAGAAATTCGTATGCCCGGATCAGGCCGCGAGGTCAAAACGGTCGGCGTTCATCACCTTGGTCCAGGCGGCGGCGAAATCCCTGACGAACTTCTGCCCGGCGTCGGCCGATCCGTAGACCTCGGCAAGCGCACGCAATTGCGCGTGCGAGCCGAAGATCAGGTCGGCGCGGGTGCCGGTCCACTTGACCGCCCTGGTCTTGCGGTCGCGTGCTTCGTAGACTTCATCGGACCCGGCGGCCGGATCCCAGACCGTGTTCATGGAGAGCAGATTGACGAAGAAATCGTTGGTCAACGTGCCCGGCCTGTCGGTGAACACCCCGTGCTTCGACTGACCGCTGTTGGCGCCGAGCACCCGCAACCCGCCGACGAGCACCGTCATCTCCGGCGCCGTCAAGGTCAGCAGCTGCGCCCGGTCGACCAGCATCGCTTCGACCGACATCGGCGGCTTACCCCTGACATAATTGCGGAAGCCATCGACTTTCGGCTCGAGCGCGGCGAAGGACTGGATATCCGTCTGTTCCTGCGAGGCGTCCATGCGGCCCGGCGTGAAAGGAACCTGCACGTCATGGCCGCCGTCCTTGGCCGCCTTCTCGACCGCGGCGACGCCGCCGAGAACGATCAGGTCGGCAAGAGAGATCTTCTTGCCGCCGGACTGCGAGTTATTGAAGCCCTTCTGGATGCCTTCGAGTGTCTCGAGCACCTTGGCCAGCTGCGCCGGCTGGTTGACCTCCCAATCCTTCTGCGGCGCCAGGCGGATGCGGGCGCCGTTGGCGCCGCCGCGCTTGTCGGAGCCGCGGAAAGTCGAGGCCGAGGCCCAGGCGGTCGAGACCAGTTCGGAAACGGACAGGCCGGAGGCCAGGATCTTCGCCTTCAGCGAGGCGATGTCCTGTTCGCTGACCAGCTCGTGGTCGATTGCCGGTATCGGGTCCTGCCAGATCAGCTCTTCCTTCGGCACGAGCGGCCCGAGATAGCGGAGGGCCGGACCCATGTCGCGATGGGTCAGCTTGAACCAGGCGCGCGCGAAGGCATCGGCGAACTGATCAGGATTCTGATGGAAGCGCCGCGAGATCTTCTCGTAGGCCGGGTCGACGCGCAAAGCGAGGTCGGTGGTCAGCATCGCCGGCGCGCGGCGCTTCGACGGGTCGTGCGCGTCCGGCACGGAGCCTGCACCGGCGCCGCCCTTCGGCGTCCACTGCTGGGCGCCGGCCGGGCTCTTGGTCAGTTCCCATTCGTAGTTGAACAGATTGTCGAAGAAGTTGTTGCTCCACTTGGTCGGCGTCGTGGTCCAGGTCACCTCGAGGCCCGAGGTGATGGCGTCGCCGGCAATGCCGGTGGCATGCTTGCTCGACCAGCCGAGGCCCTGCGCCTCGATGCCGGCGCCTTCCGGCTCCGCCCCGACCAGCGATGCATCACCGGCGCCGTGGGTCTTGCCGAAGGTGTGACCGCCGGCGATGAGCGCCACGGTTTCCTCGTCGTTCATGGCCATGCGGGCGAAGGTCTCGCGGATATCGCGCGCCGCGGCCAATGGATCGGGCGTGCCGTTCGGCCCTTCCGGGTTGACGTAGATCAGCCCCATCTGCACGGCGCCGAGATGGCCGTGAAGTTCGCGGTCGCCGGAATAGCGCTCGTCGGCGAGCCACTTGGTTTCCGATCCCCAGTCGACGTCCTGCTCCGGCTCCCAGACATCGGCGCGGCCGCCGGCGAAGCCGAACGTCTTGAAGCCCATCGATTCCAGCGCGACGTTGCCGGTGAGGATCAACAGGTCGGCCCAGGAGATTTTCCTGCCGTATTTCTGCTTGACCGGCCACAGCAGCCGGCGCGCCTTGTCGAGATTGGCGTTGTCCGGCCAGCTGTTGAGTGGCGCGAAACGCTGCTGGCCGGCGCCGGCGCCGCCACGGCCGTCGCCGATGCGATAGGTGCCGGCGCTGTGCCAGGCCATGCGGATGAAGAGCGGGCCGTAATGACCGAAATCGGCCGGCCACCAATCCTGCGAATCGGTCATCACCTGGTGCAGATCCCTGATCACCGCATCGAGATCGAGGCTCTTGAATTCCTTGGCGTAGTCGAAGTCCTCGTCCATCGGATCCGAGAGGCTGGACTGCTGGTGGAGGACGCCAAGGTCGAGCTGGTTCGGCCACCAGTCGCGGTTGGTCCTGGCGGCCGGTCCATGTGGGACCGGGCATTTGCCGGCGCTATTGTCGTCGGTTTTCGCGTCCATCTTTGCCTCCGATTTGTTGATTTTCCGGGATTTTGTTGATTTTCCGGGCAGGGCCAGCGGCCGCGCCATCTTGGAATGGTTCCAGACTAGCCCGCCCAGCCGATAAAGACAAATTGCCTTTGCTGTTTATTCTGATAGGTTTTCCTTATGATCGGTTTGACCGTCCGGCAGATGCATTATTTCGAGGCGCTGGCGCAGACGCTGCATTTCGGCCGTGCCGCAAAACTCGCCGGCGTCAGCCAGCCGGCGCTGTCCGCGCAGATCGCCGAGATGGAGCTGCGGCTCAATTGCCGTCTGTTCGAGCGCGGCGGCAAATCGGTGCGCATGACCGACGAAGCGCAGGTCCTGCTGCCGCGCATCGAGCGCATTCTTGCCGACGTCCGCGACGTCGAGGCGACGGCCCGGCGCGGCCGCCCGGCGCTGGAAGGCCGCTTCCGGCTCGGCATCATCCCGACGGTGGCGCCCTATCTGCTGCCGCATGTGCTGCCGGAGCTGAAACGGCATTTCCCGGCCTTGCAGCTGGAACTGCGCGAGGCGGTGACCGCGTCGCTGGTCGAGGACACCAGTTCGGGGAAGCTCGACGCCTTCGTCGCGGCACTGCCCCTCGATTACCCCGGCCTGGTCACCGAGGAACTTTTCTCCGACCGGTTCTTCCTTGCCGTGCCGGCCGGCGACCCCGCCTTCGCCTCGCCGCCGGTGCCGCCGGAAAGCCCGGCGCTGGAGCGGCTGATGCTGCTGGAGGAAGGCCATTGCCTGCGCGAACAGGCGCTCGCCGTCTGCGGCAGCGTGCGGCCGGTGGCGATGGCAAGCTACGGCGCGACCAGCCTGACGACGCTCTTACAGATGGTGGCGCATGGGCTCGGCGTCACGCTCATCCCCGAGATGGCGGCCGGGCCAGCCAGCACTATCCCCGATTTGAAGATCGTGGCGTTCCAGGAACCGATGCCGCAGCGCACGATCTGCCTCGCCTGGCGGCGCAACAAGGTGCGCCACGACGAATGCGTCGAACTGGCCAAGATCATCCGCGGGCTGGATGCGGCGGTGCTGGCAGCGTAGAGCGGCGGGTCAAGGATCCGGTTTTAGCCCCGAAGCCAACTCGCAAGAAAGGAACGGCTTCAATCCTTTTCCCAGGCTGCGAGCAACGGGCCGTTGCTTCCATAGACAGGGTCCTTGCGCGGACGGCCAACCCTGGGGATCGTGACGACTGCCTTGGCATGGTCGGCGGCGGTCGTACACAGGTCATAGGTGCCGGATGGAGGATAGGCGCCGACAACCAGAAAATCGTCGGACGCGGAAAGACGCTGGTGCCCGGTGCCGGCCGGAAGCACCGCGACGTCGCCGGCCTTCAGGGGGAGCGTTCGTCCCTTGTTGCCGCCAAAGCGGACTTTCGCCGTCCCGCGCGCGACGCCGAGCACCTCGTGTATCCGCGAATGGTAGTGGACGTAGTCGTAGATGCCGTTGCGCCAGCTATCGCCCCAGCCATTTGCCTCGAAAAGCGCCTCCATGACAGCCGCAGGATCGAATTCCTCGGGCAGCTTCACGGCGCCGCGATAGACGACAAGCGGCCAGAACGGATGGTTGGGCACAAGGCCATCATCCCAGAACCGAAATTCATTCGCTTTGCGCGGCCGGAGAAGATCGGCGACCTCTCGCCGGCCCGGTCTGGCGGCACCGGTGACCTGCTCGACGGCTTTCTTCGTGGTTTGCAGAATGCTCATGATGCTGCCTTGGATTGGTGGTGGCTTCATGCCGATTAACCGGCTGCACGGCGCTCGGTTCCGCTGAGGGCAGAGATCTGCGATCTGTGCGGTCGGCATTTGACGTCCGGGCACATCGAAGCCGCCCAAGTTTCAAGACTTGAACACCGCAAGCATGTGAAGATCCAATCGGTCCCGCCGCTGTGTCGTCCCATGGCACGGATGAGACGATACACTGTTTTACCACAGCGCTCGCGACAGCTCGCGAAACGGGCGACCCGCAGAGGCTTTTTTCGTGTTATGATGCATTTGCAACGCGCCTAATCTCGACCTCGGCAATATGACAAAGGTCGAAAGCAATTTTGCCCTGGCGTCGCCCAGCACGGACTCAACTCCGGATGGCTGGGCGTGCTTATCCGGGGCGAGGAGGTTGTCCATGTCCACGAGTAGTGTCGAACGTCCGCTGCAGCCGGGCGACCGGGCACCGAATATTATTCTCGATGCGATCTCCCGCGAAGGCAAAATCGCGCTCACTGATTTTCGAGGTCGTAGCCCATTGTTGATCGGCTTGTTTCGAGGCCTGCACTGTGCGTTCTGCCGGCGCAATGTCGCGGCAATGGCGCAACTCAAGCCGGCTCTGGCTGAGAAAGGCGTCGAATGCCTGGCGGTCGTCAATACGCCGGTAGAGCGGGCACGGCTCTATTTCCGTTACCATCCGACACCCGATCTTCTCGCCGCGTCCGACCCGGAGCGGGCCTCGCACCGTGCTTTCGGCTTGCGCGAGATCGGGATGGACAAGGTCATGGGGATCCGTATCGATCTCCCGGGTGAGTTGCCCGAGCCTATGGACCCCATCGCCATAAACGAGTTGCTCAACAAGAAGGAGGGGTATGAGATTACGGAAGCCGATCAGCAGATGATGGCTTCCGCTAAGGAGCTGCTGGTTGGTCAGTTTCTCATCGACCGAGGGGGCATTGTACGCTGGAGCTTCACTGAAGTTCTGGAGGCTGGCCTCAATACCCCCAAGGCGCCGAATCCGGAGGAATTGATGTCAGCGGCTTCCCAAGTTGCACATTAATGGGCTGCGGAAATAGGCGGCTGACAACTCGCTCGACGACCGCGCCCTTCCCGCTCACTACCGGGGAAAGGCCGTTCTGGGTCAAAACCTGAAGATCGTGGATGACCGCTTCGCGCCCGATCTCGGCCGTAGAGATCAGCTTCTCCGCGTCCTGAAAGCAGACATCGCAAGCGAGGACTCCGGAGGTCGCGGTTGCGCCCTCAAGCCCCGCCCGGTCGACCAGATAGAAGATCGCATTGGCCTCGCCGCCCGGCATCGTCTCGCTGAACTGGATGCGGCTGTTAGGCTGGATCAGACCGAGCAGGGTCTCCGCCGCACCTCGACGCCGAGATCGCGCAGATCGTGGCCGTTGCCGCGCCGCGCCGATTTTCTGGAGTGATAAGCCGCGCCCGACGCGGCGAATTCGTAACCCTACTCGGCGGCCGTCTCCGATGGCGCCTCTGCCGGCCCCGAAGGCTCGGCCTCGGCACGGGGCTTGCGCCGTGAAAACAGCGACCTGAGCGTGACGTAGAACACCGGCGTCAGGAACAGGCCGACGAAGGTGACGCCGAGCATGCCGGAGAATACCGCGGTGCCGAGCGACTGGCGCATTTCTGCGCCCGGGCCCGTTGCAATCATCAGCGGCACGACGCCGAGGATGAACGAGAAGGCGGTCATCAGGATCGGCCGCAGCCTGAGCCGGCAGGCTTCGACGGCAGCCTCGGCGGCCGACAGGCCGCGTTCCTGCGCCTGCCGCGCGAATTCGACGATCAGGATCGCGTTCTTGGCGGCAAGCCCGATTAGCACGATGAGGCCGATCTGCACGAGGATGTTGTTGTCCAGCCCTCGGAGCGACACGCCGAGCAACGCCGCGAGCACGCCGAGCGGCACCACCAGCACAATGGCGAACGGCAGCACCCAGCTTTCATATTGCGCCGCCAGCGCCAGGAACACGAACAGCACCGACAGTCCGAAGATATAGACAGCGGCATTGCCGGTGTTGCGCTCCTGATAGGCGAGCTCGGTCCATTCATAGGAGGTACCGGCCGGCAGCGTCTTTGCCGTGATCCCTTCCATCAATGCCAGCGCGTCGCCCGTGGAAACGCCGGGCGCGGCGTTGCCCTGCAGCGGCACCGAGACGTACATGTTGTAGCGCTGGACCAGCGCCGGGCCGGTGACGTCGCGGATCTCGACCAACGTGCCGAGCGGAACCAGCGCGCCGGTCGCCGAGCGCACCTTCAGTTTCAAGATGTCGGCGCGATCGAGACGGAACGCCTGGTCGGCCTGCGCCCGCACCTGGTAGACGCGCCCGAAAGCGTTGAAGTCGTTGACGTAGGCAGTGCCCAAATTGATCGACAGCGCCTCGAAGATGTTGGGGATCGGCACGTTCAGGATGCGCGCCTTGTCGCGATCGATCGCCAGGAAGAATTGCGGGCTCGACGCGGAGAACGTGGTGAACACGCCCGTCAGCCCCGGCGTCTTGTTGGCCTTGCCGGCGATTTCGTTGGCAAGCGCCAGGATCTGCCGCATGTCGGCGCTGTTGCGCTCCTGGATCTGCAGCTTGAAGCCGCCGGCATTGCCGACGCCGCGGATCGGCGGCGGCGGCAGTGCGATAATGAAGGCTTCCTTGATGCTTTGCAGGCTGCCGAACAGATTGCCGATGACCTGGGTCGCCGACTGGCCGGCTTTCAGTCGCTCGTCAAACGGCTTGAACCTGGCGAAGATCACGCCCGCGTTGCTGGCGTTGGTGAAGGTCGCGCCGGAGAAGCCGGCGAAGGCGACTGCGTAGTCGACGCCTGGCGTTTTCTGGATGATCTGCGACGCCTGCTGGATGACCGCATCGGTCCTCGACAGCGAAGCGCCGTCCGGCAACTGGATGACGACGATCGCATAGCCCTGGTCAAGCGACGGAATGAAACCGCGCGGCACCGACTGCACCATGTAGACCGTGGCGTAGATGAGGGCCGCGAAAACGGCCAGCATGGCGGCGATCGTTATCCACGAGCCGACCAGCACGCGGATGATGCTCGAATACCAATGGGCGACCCTGTCGAAGCCGCGATTGAAGCCGTCGGCGAGCGCCCGTCCGAACCGCGCCAGGAAAAAGCGCGGCGGCGCCGCCGCGGCGTGATGCGGCTTGAACAGCAGTGCGGCCAGCGCCGGCGAAAGCGTCAGCGAATTGAATGCCGAGATCGCCGTCGACACCGCGATGGTGATCGCAAACTGCAGATAGAACTGCCCAGAAATGCCGGGGATGAAGGCTGTCGGTACGAACACGGCTATCAGCACCAGCGAGATCGCGATGACGGCCGTTCCGACTTCGTCCATGGTCAGGTGCGACGCCGGATTGGGCGCCAGCCCTCTGGCGATATTGCGCTCGACGTTTTCGACCACGACGATCGCATCGTCGACGACGATGCCGATCGCCAGAACTAGGCCGAACAGCGTCAGCATGTTGAGCGAGAAGCCGGCGGCGTAAAGCACCGCCAGCGTGCCGATCAGCGACACGGGGATCGCCACGATCGGCACGATCGCCATGCGCCACGATTGCAGGAAGACGATGATGACGATGATGACCAGCAGCATCGCCTCGAGAATCGTCTTGTAGACCTCCTGGATCGACTCGGCGACGAACTCAGTCGGATTGTAGACGATGTCGTAGCTCAACCCCCTCGGGAAGTCGCGGGAAAGCTCCTTCATCTTGTCCTGGATCTCCGCGGCTGCGGCGAGCGCATTGGTGCCCGGCCGCTGGAAGATGGCGAGCGCCACCGCCGGTTTGCCGTTGAGATAGGAGTTGGTGACGTAATCCTTGGCGCCGAGCTCGATGCGCGCCACGTCCTGCAGCGAGATCAGGCGGCCGTCGTCGGTCGATTTGACGATCACGTATCGGAAGTCGCGTGCGTCGTTGAAGCGGCCTTGCGTGGTGACCGTGTACTGGAACGCCGTGCCGGTGCTGGTCGGCGGCGCGCCGATCGAGCCGCCCGACACCTGGACGTTCTGGTCGCGCAGCGCCTGCACCACATCGCCCGAGGTCATCCCCAGGGCGGACAGTTTTTCCGGATCGAGCCAGATGCGCAGCGAATATTCGCGTTCGCCGAAGATGATGAGGTCGCCGACGCCGTCTAGTCTGAGCAGTATGTCGCGCACCCGCGAGCGGGCGTAGTTCGAGACGTAGAGCTGGTCGTAGGTATTGTCGGGCGACAGCATGTGCACGACCATCATCAGGTCGGGCGAGCTCTTGGTGGTGGTGATGCCGAGGCGGCGGACTTCTTCGGGCAGGCGCGGCTCGGCGACCGACACGCGGTTCTGCACCAGCACCTGAGCCTGGTCGAGATCGGTGCCCAGCTTGAAGGTGATGGTCAGCGCCATCGCCCCGTCGCCCGACGAATAGGACGACATGTAGAGCATGCCCTCGACGCCGTTGATCTCCTGCTCGATCGGCGTTGCCACCGTCGCTGCGACCGTCTCGGCGTCGGCGCCCGGATACTGCGCGCGAACGACGATGGTCGGCGGCGCGATCTCGGGATATTGCGCGACCGGCAGCTGGGTATAAGCAATCCCGCCGAGGATCAGCAGGACGATCGAAACGACCGATGCGAAGATCGGACGGTCGACGAAGAAATGTGCGAACCTCATTGCTGCAACTCGGCGGTCTCGGCCTTGGGCGGCAACGTCACCATCTCGACCTTCACCTTGGTGCCCGGCCTGGCGTGCATCAGCCCTTTGACGATGATTGTCTCGTCGCCGGTCAGGCCCTGGCGGATGACCCGGTAGCCGTCGAGAAGCGGGCCGGTGCGCACGGGCTTCGCCGACACCATCCCGGCCTCATCCACCAGGAACACGATGCGGCGATCCTGATCGGCGCCGATCGCCTCGTCGGGCACCAGCACGCCGCTATGCGGCAGGGACCCCGGCACGTTGATGCGCCCGAACATGCCTGGCTGGAGAATGCCATCGGCGTTGGGAAACCTTGCACGTACCCGCATGGTGCCGGTCGCGTTGTCGATCCGGTTCTCGGCAAAATCGAGCTTGCCTTTGAATACCGCCTCCGCGCGGTCGGCGACGCGCACCACCACCTCGAGCCCGCCGGCGCCTTCCTGCATGCTGCCGCCGCGCTCCTTCGCGTCGCGGGCATAGCTGAAATACAGGCGCTCATCGACGTCGAAATAGAAGTCGATCGGATCGCGCGTAACGATGGTCGTCAGCAAGGTGGAATCCGGCTGCACGAGGTTGCCGACCGACACCAGCCGGCGGTCGATGCGGCCGGACAAGGGTGCCTTGATCTCGGTGAATTCCATGTTCAGGCTGGCCGTCGTCAGGGCAGCCGTCGCGCCCTGCATCTGCGCCTGCGCCGAAAGGTATTCCCGCCGGCGGTCGTCGACCGTCGCGGTTGAGATATTGCCGGTCTTGGCGAGTTCGTCGGCGCGATCCAGCTGCATCTTGGAGAATTCGAGCAGACTCTTGGCGACGTCCACTTGCGACTTGGCGGCATCATAAGCCGCCTGGTACGGACGCTCGTCGATGGTGAAGAGCAGGTCGCCCTTATTGACCAGTGCGCCGTCCTGGAAGCTGACCTTGTCCAGATAGCCGCTGACGCGCGAACGGATGGCGACCTGGTCGACGGCTTCGAAGCGCCCGACGAACTCGTCGTCTTCGACGATTTCACGGACCACCGGCTTGGCCGCTGTCACCACGGGTAGCTGCTGGTCCTGCGCAAACGCAGTGCTGCTGAAAGCCATGCCGAGCAGGAATGCCGCCGACACGGCGGCGCGGGGAAGCCAGCCGGCCGATCGACAGGGTCGCCCGCCCGCGTCGCGATGCAATTGCCCATTCTCTGGGGTGTCCATTTGCGTCCTCGCTCGCTGGACCCGGAGGTCGGTTGATCCGCTTCTACGCTCAGGCTTTTCGTCGAGATCAGAGCACTGCAGTGTTGTGCATGGCAACATGATCATTTTCCATGTGGGCCGAAATGTCCACCCTGTGGCTGCCCCGCCACCCGCCACTGGCAACGCAGATCCACCGGGCGGTCCGGGACGCCATTGAGACGGGACGGCTAGACCCGGGAGCAGACCTTGGTCCCGTCGGGCTGAACGTCCGCAATCCTTCTTCAAACGTTAAAGCCGCCATTCCGCAATCGGCTGCAGATCGAGACGTTCAAGGCCTTGGTGCTAAGCGTCCGCCCACGGCGCAAAGGAGACAAATTGGCGCCCACCCCTCAAGCCGTCTTTGCTGTCACCACTCTCAATTCTCGACCATCGCCTCATCCGGAACTTCTGCGGCTCGCCTACTTCGCAACTCAATGCGGAAACGGATGACCGCTCGTTCGAAAACCGGTCGATAGTGGTTTGCCACCTCCCCCCCAACCCTCACGGCACAAATATCAAAAACACCCAAGTAAAAAACACCACCAGATGCACCAAGCCGGTCAAGAACGTCGTTCTCTCGGTGCTAAAGCTTACATTGCAGATGAAGAGCGCCAGAACCAAAAGCACCGTGTCGGTCGCCGGCAGCCCCAGGGTCAGGCCTCTTCCGGTCAGCAGGCTGGCGGCGGCGATTGCCGGTATTGTCAGGCCGATCGTGGCACAGGCCGAGCCCATGGCGACGTTCAGGCCGCGCTGCAGCTCGTTGTTGAGTGCGGCACGAACCGCCGAAATGGCCTCCGGCATCAAGACCAGCGCGGCGATCATTGCGCCGACAATGGCGTCGGCCTGCGGCACCTGGTAGGCGACGAGCGCATCTTCGACGCTGGCTGCGACCTGTTCGGCCAGCATGACGATGCCGATCAGCCCGATCAGCAGGAGAACAGCGCCGGCGGCGACGCTTTCGTGAGCGTCGGTTCGCACTGCGGCGCCATGCGCTTGCCCGTCGATGAAATCGTCGCGGTGGCGGACAGTCTGCGCGAACAGAAAACCGGTATAGAGCAGCACCGAAAGCACGCTGACGAAGCCAAGTTGCGCGGCCGAGAACGTGCCGGGATCGGTGGTTCGCGTGTAGGTCGGCAGAATGAGCGTCATGACGCTCAGCGCGACCAGCACCGCCAGATAGGCGCTGGTCCCTTGGCGGACGATTGCCTGCTTGCGATGGCGCCAGCCGCCAAACGTCAGGCACATGCCGACAACACCGGTGGAGGTGATCATCACCGTCGAGAACACGGATTCGCGCGCAAGCGTCGGGTTGTTGGCTCCGTGCAGCATGATGGAAACGATGATCGACACTTCGATTGCCGTCACGGCGATGGTCAGCACCAACGTGCCGTACGGCTCGCCAACCCGCCTGGCCACCGCCTCGGCGTGGTCGAGCACCACGAAAATGGTGATGAACATGATCGCGCTCGACAGCGCGCCGATAAACATCCTGGTGCCCAGCGACCCTTCGTCGACCGACACCCCGCTGGCCCTGACCGCGACAGCCATCGCCAGCGCGGCCAACGGCATGCCGTACGAAACCGCCGATCTTGCGAAACCACTCATTCCAAGCCCCTTCCGCAAGCCCCTTTTGCAAGTCCCTTCTGGGCAAGCCCCTCCTGCGAACCCTGCGAAAGCCTGAAGCGCCTCGCCCTCAAGCCGTCTTCTGCGTCACCAATCCCAGCTCGTCGACCATCGCCTGGCGCATCAGGAATTTCTGCGGCTTGCCGGTCACCGTCATCGGCAATTCGGTGCGGAAGCGGATGTAGCGCGGGATCTTGAAATGGGCGATCTGGCCGGCGCAGAACGCCTTGATCTCCTGCTCGGTGGTGATCTGGCCGGGCTTCAGCACGATCCAGGCGCACAGCTCCTCGCCATATTTCGGGTCGGGAATGCCGAACACCTGCACCTCCTTGATCTTGGGGTGGCGATAGAGGAATTCCTCGACCTCGCGTGGATAGACGTTCTCGCCGCCGCGGATGACCATGTCCTTGACCCGGCCGACGATGTTGCAATAGCCCTCGGCGTCAATGGTGGCGAGGTCGCCCGTGTGCATCCAGCCGTCGGCGTCGATGGCCTCGCGGGTCTTCTGCTCGTCGTCCCAATAGCCCTTCATCACGGAATAGCCGCGCGTGCAGAGCTCGCCCGGCGCGCCGACCGCGACGGTGGCGCCTTCGGCGTCGATGGCCTTGACCTCGACATGCGGATGGACGCGGCCGACGGTCGAGACGCGCTTTTCCAGCGGGTCGTCGACGCTGCTCTGGAACGACACCGGGCTGGTCTCGGTCATGCCGTAGGCGATGGTCACCTCTGCCATATGCATCAGCGACACCACCTTCTTCATCACCTCGATCGGGCATGGCGAGCCGGCCATGATGCCGGTGCGCAGGCTGGTGAGATCGAAGGAGGCGAACTCCGGATGGTCGAGCAGGCCGACGAACATGGTCGGCACGCCGTAAAGCGCGGTGCAGCGTTCCGTCGCCACCGCCTTCAGGGTGGCGCCGGCATCGAACCCCTCGCTCGGGAAAACCATGGTCGCGCCCTTGGTGACGCAGCCCATCGTGCCCATCGACATGCCGAAGCAATGGTAGAGCGGCACCGGAATGCACAGCAGGTCGTCGACGGTGAGTCGGATCGCCGCGGTGACGAAATTGCCGTTGTTGACGATGTTGTTGTGGGTCAGCGTCGCGCCCTTGGGCGCGCCAGTCGTGCCGCTGGTGAACTGGATGTTGATGGCATCGTCGGGTTTCAGCCCGTCGGAGATGCGGTCGAGCCGGTCATGCTCGTCGCGCCCAGCCATTGCCAGCACGTCGGCGAAATTGAACATGCCCGGCGAATTCTCCTCGTCCATGCGGATAACGGTCTTCAGCGCCGGCAGCTTGTTAGCGTCGAGCTTGCCAGGGGTGGCCTTGGCGATCTCCGGCGCCAGCGTCTCGATCATGCCGAGATAGTCGGAGCTCTTGAACTTGGCGGCGGTGACCAGCGCCTTGCAACCGACCTTGTTCAAGGCATATTCCAGCTCGACCAACCGATAGGCCGGGTTGATGTTGACCAGGATCAGGCCGATGCGGGCGGTGGCGAATTGCGTCACCAGCCATTCCCAGCGGTTCGGCGACCAGATGCCGACGCGATCGCCTTTCTCGAGGCCGAGCGCCAGGAAGCCGGCGGCCAGCGCATCGACCGTCTCCGACAGTTCCTCCCAGGTAAAGCGCTTGTCCTGCTCGACGAAGACGGCGGCATCGAGCGTGCCGTATTTGCCGACCGTATCGGCAAACAGCGCCGGGATGGTCAGGTTGAGCAGCGGCACGCTGCGCTCGCCCGAGACATGCGCCGTGCCGTCGACCGGCGCAATGAACGAACCCCCATCGCGCTTGGAGCGCAAATTGGTGGCATTCTTCAACTCGTCGAGATTGATCGGCATCGCCGTGTCCTCCGCAGACAGAACGAGCCTATCAGCCCGGCGGGGTGGTGGAAATCCCGCCGGTGGTAGGGCTGGGTGGGAACTCGCCTGTAAGGGCCGAAAATAAAAAACCCGCCACGGAGGGCGGGTCTTCGGGGCCAATTGGCACCATAGCGAGATTAGTAGCATAGCTGCCGGCACAAAGCAAGAACAAAATTGCTGTACGTCAAGAAAATCGCTTCAGGTCGGTTCCAGCGGCCAAGCTGCCAATCTCCCTCCTTGAGGGGGAGATGGCCGGCAGGCCAGAGGGGGTCGTCTCGCGTGGAGCACCTGCCTGCCGTTAGGAGAGTCGCGTCAAGACGTACCGACCCCCTAAGTCGCCTTAGGCGACCTCTCCCCCTCAAGGGGGGAGATTGGCGACGTCAGCCTGAATTCACCGATGCCATCCTGGCCGCAATATCGCGCAAAGTCGCCTCGTCGGCCACAGCGCGCTGCTTCCTCGACGCGACGAGACAGGCCTGCGAGCGCAGGATGAGCCCATCGGCCAGCACCTTGAGATGGTTGGCGCGCAAGGTCGAGCCTGACGTGGTGATGTCGACGACGATATCGGCCAACCCGGCCGCCGGCGCGCCTTCGGTGGCACCCAGGCTTTCGACGATGCGGTAGACCTGGATGCCGTGCTTTTGCGAAAAGAACTGCTGGGTCAGGCGCCAGTATTTGGTGGCGATCCTGAGCCGGCGGCCGTGGCGCTGGCGGAAATCGGCGGCGACGTCGTCGAGGTCGGCCATGGTGTCGACATCGAGCCAGATATCGGGCACGGCGACGACGACATCGGCATTGCCGAAACCGAGGCGGGCGATGATTTCGGCGCGCGCCTCGCAATCGGCAAGGTTTTCGCGAAGCAGATCCTCGCCGGTGATGCCGAGATCGACCGAGCCCTGGCCGATTTCGCCTGATATCTCCGAGGCAGACAGGAACGCTATCTCGACGCCGTCAAGGCCGTCGATGCGGGCGCGATATTTGCGCTCGTCGCCGGGCAGGCTGACGGCAAGCCCGGCCTTGGCCAGCACCTCCAGCGCCTGCTCCTTGAGCCGGCCCTTCGACGGGATCGCCAGCGTGATCATGGCGCCGTCTCCCGCAGCGCCTCGATGCGGTCGAGCCAGACGGAAAAACCGACACCGGGGATCGGCGTTTTGGCGCCGAGCAGTGTCAGCAGCCGGTCGTAGCGGCCACCACCGGCGAGCGGCCGGTCGCCATCCTGCGCCGCGATCTCGAAGACGAGGCCGGTGTAGTAATCGAGCGGCCGGCCGAAGGCGGCATCGTAGCTGATTTCAGACATCGGCAGGCCGAGGCGTTCTATGGCCGCGGCGCGGGCTGCGAAATTCTCCAGCGCAGCCCCCAGTGAAAGCCCGGCATCGGCTGCAAAACGTTCGAGCGCTCCGGCGGCGTTGTCGAGCGGCACGTCGATCGCCAGGAAACTCTTTAGTGCCGCAAACGCCTCGTTCGACAGCCGTACGCTGCGCAATTCGGCCTTCTCGATCAGGCGCCGCGCAATCTCGGACGGCGAACGCCCGGCCGTTGCCGACAGCCCGGCCTCTTCCATGCCGCCGGCGATATGCGCCGAAAGGCTGTCGAGATCGCCATCGAGGACAAGGGCTGCGACCGGGCCGGCAAGCTGGCTGTTGCGCGGCGGATTGGCGAGGTCGGCAAGCGCCGCCTCCAGCATCGGCGCCGAGCCGAAGGCGCGCGCCAGCCGCATGCGCCAACCGCGCGGCAGGCCAAGCGCTGCAAGCACCGCCTCGAAAATGGTCTGGTCGCCGAGCGTCACCGCCAGCTCCCGGCCGGGCAGCACCAGCGACAGCAGCGCATGCGCATCGGCCAGCGAACGCGCGTCGGCGGCGGCTGTGTCGCGGTCGCCGAGATCTTCGATGCCGGCCTGGAAGAACTCGTTGCCGCCCTCGCGGCGCTGGCGAAACACCTCGCCGAGATAGGAATAGCGGCGCGGCGTGCCGGCCTGGCTGGCAATGTGGTCGAGGCAGACCGGAATGGTGAATTCCGGCCGCAGGCAAAGCGTCTGCCCGGTCTCGCTCTCGGTGAGAAAGATGCGGCGCCGCAAATCCTCGCCGGCCATGTCGAGGAACGGATCGGCCGGCTGCAGCACGGCGACCTCGACCGCATGGGTGTTGCGCGCGGCGAAGAGCGTCGCGATGTCGGATGCGATGGCGGGGCGGGGGGTCATAAAACGCCACCTCCCCTTCTCCCCTTGTGGGAGAAGGTGGATTGGCGCGACGCGCCAAGACGGATGAGGGGTGCCGGAAGAAATGAGGCGTCGGCGTTCCCTGGAACACCCCTCATCCGACCGAGCTTCGCTCGGCCACCTTCTCCCACAAGGGGAGAAGGAAGCGGCGCCCTACTTGCCACGCGCCCGCTCCTCGGCCTGCGCCGCCAGTATCTTGTTCACCTCGGCGACCAGATTGCCTTCCGCCACGGTCACCTGCGCCGGTCGTGCGGCGCGCCATTCGGCGTTGTCGGCGATCTCGGCCGACATCTTCGCGCCCTCGATCAGGTCCTTGATCTGCACCTCGCCCTTGGCGCGCTCGTCGCCGCCCTGGATGACGGCGACCGGGCTGCCGCGGCGGTCGGCATATTTCAGCTGCGCCTTCATGCCGGCGCCGCCGAGATACATTTCCGAGCGGATGCCGGCGGCGCGCAGCTCGGCCACCATCTTCTGGTAGCGGCCGAGGCTTTCCGTATCCCTGTCCATGGTCAGCACGACGACCGGCGCGATGACATCGGAAGTATCGAGCTTGCCGAGGTTCTTCAGCGCCGTCATCAGCCGCGAGACGCCGATCGAAAAACCGGTCGCCGGCACCGGCTCGCCGCGAAAGCGCGAGACGAGACCGTCATAACGGCCGCCGCCGCCAACCGAGCCGAAGCGCACGATCTGGCCGTCCTCATTGGGGATTTCGGCCAGCAGCTCGGCTTCGTAGACCGGGCCGGTGTAATATTCGAGGCCACGCACGACGGAGGGATCGATGCGGATGCGATCCTCACCGTAGCCGCTTTGTGCGACCATGGTTCTTATCTGCTCCAACTCTGCAAGACCCTCAACAAACGAGGCATTCGTTATGCCCAGATGTTCGAGTTTCCTTTCCTCGACAAGATTGCTGAGCCCTGGGGTGATAGATCCCAGTGTCTGGACAATTTGTTCGGGATCATGCTGCGCCATGACCGTGAAATAGCTGATCACAACATCGACTTGCGCGTTACCCAGCCCGGCACCTTTGGTAAAATCACCGCTCTCGTCCTTGCGCCCGGCGCCCAAAAGCAGACGAACCCCCTCGACGCCCAGCTTGTCCAGCTTGTCGATCGCCCGTAGCACCTGCAGCCGGCGGCCAGCGTTCTCGTCGCCGCCGAGGCCGATCGCCTCCAGCACGCCATCGAGCACTTTGCGGTTGTTGACGCGGACGACGTAATCGCCGCGCTTGATGCCGAGCGCCTCCATCACATCGGCCATCATCATCGCCATCTCGGCATCGGCCGCGACACCCGGCGTGCCGACCGTGTCGGCGTCGAACTGCATGAACTGGCGGAAGCGGCCGGGACCGGGCTTCTCGTTGCGGAACACCCAGCCGGAGCGATAGCTGCGATACGGCTTCGGCAGGCGCTCGAAATTCTCGGCGACGAAGCGCGCCATTGGCGCGGTCAGGTCGTAGCGCAGCGACAGCCACTGATCGTCATCGTCCTGAAACGAGAACACGCCCTCGTTCGGCCGGTCCTGGTCTGGCAGGAATTTGCCGAGCGCATCGGTGTATTCGATCAGCGGCTGGTCGACCGGCTCGAAACCGTAAAGCTCAAAGACCGAGCGTATCGTCGCCATCATCTTCTCGACAGCGCGGAGATCGTCGGCGCCGCGGTCGACAAAGCCACGCGGCAGGCGCGCTTTCATCTTTTCGGATTTGTCGGCCATGGGATGGGTACTTTGCTATGTAAACGGTGACTTATTTCGGGTCGGCGTGTCCTACCGATGCAGCCCGGAGAAGGCAAGGGTTTGCGGCTCTCCTTCTCCCCTTGTGAGACCTTTGCACAGAAGCCGATTGGTGATTCTGTGATGATGGTCGAAGCAGGGAGATTCGGGATGGCGGA
>NZ_JAMYRO010000053.1:0-21673 GCF_040321495.1 Mesorhizobium sp. M0408
TCGTCTGGCGCGGCATGACCCGCTTGCACGACATCGCCTTCGGCATCTCCATTGGATCAAGCCGACGATGTGGGTAATTGAAAGCTTCACCGGATGGGTACGGGCCAGACGTCGAATTGGGAAAGCGTGCGGTTGCTCCTGAAAGCGACGGTATGGGCTTCTCCTTTCATATCACCAGGCCTTCGGCCGTCGCGAAGAGCAGCAGCTCAAGGCCTTTATTCGTCATCCATTCCTTCAGGCAGGGGCAATCTCCGGGTGGCATTAGGCTTCCCTCGCGAACGAGGCACCCTGCAGACTGGCTGACATGAGTTGTCGGCAGGGCGCCCAGCACCTCCGAAAAAGGTGCTCACGATCGCCTAAAATCGCTGCCCCTGTGCCCCTGCTCTCAATTGCACCGATGTGCGGCGACGATCATCTCTTCGCTGGCACCACCTGCGCTGAGACGGGGAGGCGGGCCGCCGATTGGTCCTGTTCGCCAAGGTTCGAAAATGGTATTATCGACCAACTGATTAGGTCGACGGCACGCTGAGCGATCGCCTCGGTTTCAGCAAGGCTGGGGGAAATGGCAATGACATGTCCGATAATGTCTCGGTAATCGTCTTTCCTGACGATCGGCGTCTTAGGTTCGACATAAAATTTAACCTCGGCAACTCCTGATACGGCAGGCGCCCTGTTGCAATCGATCGAGTCGAGGATACCATCGCGATCAGGAACCAGGAACCGCGCGCCTGCAATGTAAGAATGCCGTCTGCGCAAATCCCACTCCTCGCCAATAACAAGCTTGATGTGCTCGGTGATGAGGTCAATACCGGAAGCCAACTGAACCAGTCGAGGAGTGGTCCCACCTGGAATACGTGGATTGACTTCAATGACGACTGGGCCACGCTTCGTCCACCGGAATTCAATGTGCGCTGGCCCCCAGCCAAGGCCGAGAGCCCGAAGACAGCTCAGCGAAGCATCCGCGATACGTTCCTGCTCGTCCTCAGGCAGTAGAGCTGGGAAGGTAAAATTATGATAGACGAAATGCGGTAGGGGGCCGAAGTCAGCGGCGCAGATCCCAATCACCTCATTTCCCATTGTGTAAGCGCTATACTGGCGGCCTCGTGCGTATTCTTCGACCAGCATCCGCCGCGAAGATCGCCAAATGTGCTTCCCACCCAAGAGATAGGTCGCATGTTCGGCTAACTCATCGACGTTGCAGCACAATCGAACACCGTTACTGCCGCTGCCTACAGCTGGCTTAACAACCACCGGCAGACCGATCTCCGCCGCGGAGCTTTCCACCTCTGTCAAATCAGATGCCAAGCGATAAGCAGGCATTGGAATGCCGGCCTCCGCGAGGAAGTGACGTTGAACGAACTTGTCGCCGCATCGTTCAATGGATTCGGGGTTCGGTCCCGGTAGATCGAAATGCCGGCAGAGTTTAGCAACTGTCGCATAGATCGACTCATCGAGCCCCGAGAAGCCAGTAATGCCAGCAATGTCATATGTAGTACCAAGTCGGGCACATTCGCGGATCAGGGCATCGAGATTGTCTGTATCGACGCGGATTGTCTCAAGTCTTTCGGCCGCGAGATAGTGATACTGAGATGGATCAGCCGACAGGGTGATTGGATGAAGCCCAAGACCTTGGGCCGCTTTCACATAAATCAGACCGATACTTCTGTGTCCTTCAACCAAAATAAGCGCTCTTCTTGCCATTGCTATTGGACCCTCGGATGCGTGCGGTGCGGCGGTGTGAGCGAACATCGGGTACCAGCGTTTTCCAGCAGTGCCTGACCTCAGACCTTGCGATGAAGGTACCATCGTCAGTGATCTGCGATCGTAAAAAGCCTGCAATTTTACTTGAAGGTATTGTTGCATGCGGATTCCGACGTGAAGCCGGTCGCCATTCCGATCAAAGACCGGCCACCATTCCGATTTGAAGCCGGCCACCGTTCCAATCAAAAGCCGGCCAGTTTTCGGCACTGAAGATTACCTCCTGGGTCAGCAACTTTGGCATCAATCACCTCGCCATGAACGGGGACATTTTGATGCCGGCAAAGAGAAGGCTGACCATGAGACAATTGAGACAAATGCTGCGGCTTGCCGGAAGCGGGACGAGCTCCCGCGAGATTGCGGTCGTATTGGGGATAGCGCGCAGTACGGTGCAGGATAATTTGCAGCGTGCAGCCGCGGTTGGATTGAGCTGGCCCTTGCCGGGCAAGCTGACCGACGATGCGCTTGAGCACAAGCGATTCAGTCGCAACGGCGTCAAACAGGGCACGCGACGACGCACGGAACCGAACTGGCCCGATCTTGCGGTCGAGCTCAAGAAGCCCGGCGTCACCTTGCTCATCCTGTGGGAGGAGTATCGTGGGTCGCATCCCGACGCTTACGGCTATAGTCGCTTTTGTGAACTTCTAAGGGGATTTAAGCAGCGACTGTCACCGACGATGCGCCAGGAGCATGCGGCCGCGACAAGGTCTTCGTGGATTATTCCGGCAAAAAGATCCCGATTGTCGATCGCAAGACCGGTGAGATCCGCGAGGCGGAGATCTTCGTGGCGGTGCTGGGTGCGTCCAGCTACACCTTTGCCGAGGCCACCTGGACGCAAACGCTCCCCGACTGGATTGGCTCGCATGTCCGGATGTTTCGTTTTTTTCATGGCGTTCCCAGACTCGTCATTCCCGACAATCTGAAGTCTGGCGTCAGTCGAGCCAGTTTCTACGATCCCGAGATCAACCGCAGCTACGGCATGATGGCTTCCCACTATGGCGTCGGCGTTCTTCCGGCACGGGCAAGAAAGCCCCGGGATAAATCGAAAGTGGAGAATGGAGTGCGTTTCGCCCAGTCCTGCATTTTGGGGCGTCTGCGCAATCAGACCTTCTTCTCGCTTGCTGAAGCCAATGCTGCCATTGCCCAGGCGCTCGATCGCATCAACGACCACGTCATGCGCCGGCTGGGCGTCAGTCGCCGGCAGCTCTTCGAGACCGTCGAGCGCCCGGCTTTGGCCAGTCTTCCACTGGAGGATTACGAGTTTGCCGAATGGCGTTTGGCCCGCGTCTCGACGGATTATCATGTCGAGTTCAAGACCTTCTTTTATTCCGTGCCCCACAGCCTCATTCGTCAGCAGGTCGATCTGAGAGCAACGGCGCGCACCATCGAGATCTTCCACCGCGGCAAGCGCGTCGCGGTGCATCACCGCCGCTATGGAGGTCCTCGCCATGGAACCGATCCGGATCACATGCCCAGTTCCCACCGGCGCTATGCCGAATTGACGCCGGAGCGCTTTCGCCGCCGGCCACGTCGATCGGGCCGCAAACCGAAGGTCTGGTCATCGCAATTCTCGCCAGCCGTCCGCATCCCGAGCAGGGCTTTCGAACATGTCTGGGCATCCTACGCCTGTTTCGGGACATCGATCGCAATCGGGCCGAAGCCGTGTCAGCCCGCGCTGTCGAGATCGGTGGCCTGAACTGCAAGAGCATTGCTTCGCTCATCGCCAACCACAAAGCCGCACGCCATTCCACCGAACCAACCGCCATCGTCGATCACGCCAATCTGCGTGGCCCTGATTACTTTCATTGAGGAGATCCACCCATGCTGATCAATCCCACCATCGACATGCTGCGAGAGCTCGGCCTTTACGGCATGGCAACCGCTTTCTAGGAACTCGACGCACAGTCCGAAGTGCGCGGCCTCGAGCATGGCGAATGGCTTGCCATGCTGCTCGAACGCGAGGCGACCATGCGCCGCCAGAAGGGTTTCGAGGCTCGCGCCAGGGCTGCCAAGCTTCGCCATGACGCGCAGATCGAGAATGCCGACTTCCGCGCCGCACGCGGCCTCCACCGCAATATGTTCATGGCGCTTGCCGGCTGCGACTGGATCAGAAAGCATCACGGTCTTCTTGTCACCGGCCAGACCGATCCCACGACATAATGCACACCTCGCTATGTTATTGAAAAAGCTGGATCTGCTGATCCTGTGATTGTGATAATGGACTGTGTCCGCTCCTGCCGGAATGGTGCTGGATATCGAGTTGCTCGATATCTTCATGACGGATGATCCAGGGCGTACCCTTGCAATACTGCTCGGCCTTCAGATCGCCGGCGCGGATCATGCGCAGCACGGTCATTGGCCGCAGGCCGAGCTTCGCGGCCGTTTCCTGCAATGTATACTCGCCGCGCTCCGACCGTTCGTCCTTTTTGTAGACGGCGATGTCGTGCTGGTTGCGGAAAGTGCAGACACGGGACTGCGTCCATCCGTTCAGACGACCCGTGGTTTTGCCGAGCCGGTTGAGAAGCGATGCGATCGCTCTATCCGGCAATTGGCGTGCCAGGGCACGGATCAGGTCCTCGATGTCCGGCGGGGCGCCCCAACGGTGATGGCCTGCCTTGTTCTTCCTGACCGAAAGCGCGGTATGGTCGCCGCCCTGCCAATGCACCAGCATTCCAGCGTCGCTCCAGTTCGCCTGCTACAAGCCGGTTGTCCGGGTCGACGGCGTCATACTGGCGGCGTGCATGGGCGGCTTCATAACGTGCCTGCTCGAGTGCGAGCTCCACATGGCGCCGCTTCTCTCCAGCCTGCACGGTGGAGGTCTCGATTCTCGATGGCCTTGATCGCCGCTTCCATGCCGAGCGGTTGAAGGCGTTGAAGAACCTCCGCGCTGACCGCCTGATCGACCCGCAACGATCCGAAGCCGATGCACGGGTCGGTTCCGTGGTTGACCTGCGCTCCGCGGCAATGATAGCGCCCCGTATTGCCGTTGCTGCCGGAATAGGAGACATGCAGCTTGCGGCCGCAATGGCCGCAGCGCAAGAGACCGCCGAGCAGCAACTCGCCCCGGCGAAGAGCACCGCGCGGCACCAGGCCTTTGCTTGTGGCATTGTCCGTGATCAGGCGCTGATTCCTCTCAAAATCGTGCCAGCTCAGGTAACCTTCGTGATGGTCGATGAGCAAGACCTCCCAGTCGGCGCGATCGCGCCTGATCCCACGCAAACCGTTTGCGTCCGGCCTCTATGGTGACTTTGCTGCAGGTTCGCCCGAACGCATAGGCGCCGGCGTAGATCGGGTTGGTGAGAATGTGGTGCACCGTATTGTAGACGGGCAGCTTCCAGACGATCGCCCTGTCCGCCGCGCGCGTGTAATTTACGGCAGGGAGCATAATGCCCTCGCGGCGCAACCACAGATGCACCTGCCGGATGCTCTGCAGTTCGTCGAAACGCCGGAATACAAGATCGATCGCCTCGCGGATCCGCAGGTCCGGGTCTTTCTCGACCCGGTTCCGGCCCGACTTGACGTAACCGATCGCCACCGTCAGGAAAAGTTCGCCCCGTCGTGCCTTCTGCTTCAGGGCTTCGATCGAGCGGGCCCGCAGGATCGAAAGCTCCAGTTCGCTCATCGTGCCCTTCATGCCGAGCAGCAGCCTGTCGTTGGGATGACGCGGTTCGTAGATGCCGTCCTCATCGATGATGAGCGTTCCGACAAGGCCGCAAAACTCGATGAGCGTATGCCAGTCCCGGCCATTGCGGGCCAGCCGGGAGGCTTCAATGGCGAGGACCGCACCAACCCGACCTTCGCAGATCGCCGCCAGAAGCTTCTCAAAGCCCGGACGGCTGATGCCAGACCCTGAACGACCGAGATCTTCATCGATGACGATGGCGTCTTTCCAGCCAAGGGACCGCGCTCGCTCGGCAAGGCCATATTGGCGTCGCCGGCTCTCGGGATTGTTGACGAGTTGATCGGCCGTCGACTGCCGGACATAGACATAGGCACCGCGCGCGAGATGTTCAGCGGTGATCTTCATGATCTGCCTCCCGTCCCGTCTGGCTCACCGCCGCTTCCCTCAGCAAGGTCTCGATCAGCGGGAGGGTGCGTTCCCGGACTTCGCCTGGAAGACTCGATGGCGGAGCCTTCTTGGAAAACAGGTCTGGCTGGTCGGTTCGGCATTGCCTGCGCTGCATGGTCGTCTCCTGGCTGGCGTGAGTCGCTCTGCAGAAAACGTAGACATGCATCGACCTCGCGGCGCAGGTCGCGCAGGCATGAAAGGGGAAAACGGGGCGCCTCGCGAACCGCCATCGTCAGGGCGATCTCTTCCGTCATCCAGATCGGAATCAGCGCCAGGCTGCCATCCGGTTGTCGCCCGACATAGGCCGGCTCACCGCAATAACGCTGACGGCCTGTGACGAAAATCTCCCCGCCCGAACGTGGATGAAAGGCGTAACGGACAATCTTCTTTGCCTCGCCATCCTGATAACGGGCATTATGAGCCCAGTCCGACCGGAACCGGCAAAAGCTGGCTTGCCTGCGCTCTTGGCCACCAGGCCTGCCGCGAAGACTTCTCAGTCGCCTACCACCGGGTTCCCCGGCTGTTCGCCGCCCTCGCGCTTGCAAGAGGCGACGGGCGATACGGCAGGATCCTCAAATCTCTTGCCAGGACCGACCTGCTGATCCTCGATGACTGGGGACCTGAAAAACTCAATGACGACCAACGCCGCGATCTCCTGGAGATCATTGAGGATCGCTACGAACGACGCTCAACCATCGTCACAAGTCAGGTGCCCGTGGATCGCTGGTGGGAAATTATTGCAAACCCAACTTTGGCCGACGCCATCCTGGATCGCCTCGTTCACAACGCCTATCGCATCGATCTCACCGGTGAAAGCATGCGAAAACAGCGCCCGCCGATCGTCCCCGAAAACACCGAAGCTTGACCTGAAACAAAACCCAACCCAAACATCAACGAGACCCAGGATCAGACCGAAAACTGGCCGCCTTCAAATCGGAATCGGTGGCCGGCTTCATCGGAATACGCAGTTGCAACTCTTTTCATTGCCATGTGGTACCGAGCGTCCCGACGAATTTTCGAGGGTTGCGATGTTCAAGCGACGTCGGTTTCAGTCAAGCCGTCTCTGAATTCGAGGCTCAGGCCGACAGCATCGTACGCCACATCGGCCTGTGAGCCTTTCGGCCATGCGAAGAAGCCTCTCGCTTGGTGGGGTGTTTGCAACCGTTGGCAAGCTCTGCCGGCATTTCGATCTACCGGGACCGAACCCCGCGTCGATTGAACGATGCTGCGACAAACCCGCTCAACGTCAGCTCCTCGCGGAGGCCGGCGTTCCAATACCTGCTTTTCACATCGCCGCAAATGCGGCAGAGGTGGAAAGCTCCGCGGCGGAGATCCGCCTGCCGGTGGTTGTTAAGCCAGCTGTAGGCAGCGGCAGTAACGGTGTTCGATTGTGCTGCAATGTCGATGAGCTAGCCGAACATGCTTCGGCGTTCAGCCCACACTCAGCGTCTGGCGTCCAGGCGAGAGTCCGCTGCCGCCCAAGGCTTGGAGCGGAAGAGGCCGGCCGCCATCCCGGGTTGGCCGAACCGACGATCACAAGCCGATCTCGGCCAAGGCCCTGGCCGAGGATTTCGACGCCGAGGCTTGGGCTCACGATCGCCTGGCGTGAAGGAACCAACACTGAACTCAATTCCCGCTTCGCCGCCGTGCGCTTGCGGCCGGCCTCCAGGAACTACAATCGGCCCGAGGCTCACGCCGAAGAGTGGCTCCTGATCGAGTGGCCTGAAGGCGAGGTCGAGCCGAGCAAGTATTGGCTCTCCACCTTGCCGGCCGACGCTACGATCACCCCACTGGTCGACGACGCCAAGCTGCGTTGGCGGATCGAGCGAGACTATCAGGAGCTCAAGCAAGAGCTGGGACTGGGCCACTACGAAGGCCGAGGTTGCAGGGCTTCCACCACCACGCCAGTCTCTGTATCGCCGCCTATGGCTTCCTGATCTCTCTGAGGGAGACGATTCCCCCCTTGTATGGGGCGATGATTGTCAAGCCTGATCTTGGTTCATTTCCAATCTCCTTGTTCGGCCGATTGGGCGACCATCTCCTCGTCCCGACCTTCCTTCGCGGTGGTGGCGCCCGCGCGCAGTGACGGTCAAGGGTGGGGGCCGCAGGCCCCATCGCGCAGCAACTTGTCCTTGACGGTCACGAGCACGGCGGCCGACTGACTGGTCGGGGGGTGAACTTTCCTGCAGGGCCAAAAGCCGACGACAATTCCGAGGCGAGCTCGCCATCAGGGACGCAGATCGCGAAAACCTTGTATTCGGCCGATCTGTGATGATCGGAACCATGATGCAGTCATACGCGACCAGAAGCGCTTCCACGGCCAGGTCTGGTTCAAGATCTTGTGGCAGACGGGAGCGACAAGTGAACACTCTCTCCAGAGGCGGGTCCACACCTATGGCGACTACATCGATCTGGAGCGGCTGCGCAGCCGCGTGATCGAACTCAACGTCGCGGGCAAAATGGACAAGGAGTCGCCGCGACGCTGAACGCGGAAGGCTTTGTCGCAGCGCGCGGCCACGCGTTCAAAGGTAACCGCCCGATTGTCACCGCCTGCCTGACATCGTCGTGATGGCCTATGACACGTGTTTAACGACGTCGTTTGCGACGTGTCTTGAGCGAGGTTTGCGATGCGTGTCGAGATTCTTGGTGCTGAACGGCGTCGTCGCTGGGGTGATAAGAAGAAGCTCGACATCGTCATGTCGGTTGGAATTGACGGGGCGACTGTGACTGAGGTTGCCGAGCGGCATGATGTGACACGGCAGCAGATTTACACTTGGCGGCGAGAGCTGAGGAGGAAGGGGCTCCTGTTGCCGTCGGCGGGTCCCATGTTCCTTCCCGTGGACATGCCCGTGGCGCGGAGCGAACCCTGTATGGGCAAAGGCACCGACAGATTGTCAGCGCTGGTCGAATTGCAACTATGCTGTGGGCGGAACCTGCGCTTTGACAGAGAGATCGATACCGCCACTCTGACTCGGCTTATCCAGGCGGTTGAGACAGCATGATCGGACCGGGAACTGGGGTTCGGGTGTACCTTGCCTGCGGGTTCACGGACATGCGCAAAGGGATCGAGGGTTTGGCTGCACTGACGCAGGATGTGTTGCGCCAGAAGCCGACGGGAGGCGCGGTCTTCGCCTTTCGGGGAAGGCGTGGCGACCGTTTGAAGCTTCTTTATTTTGATGGCCAGGGGTTCTGTCTTTATTACAAGGTCTTGCAGAAGGGCCGCTTTCCGTGGCCGTCGGCGGCCGACGGGACGGCCCGGCTGACGTCAGCGCAAATGGCGATGTTGTGGGAAGGAATTGACTGGCGACGCCCCAATTGGGGGGCGCCGCCGGCGCGTGTCGGGTGATTTATCTCTCTGAATCTAATGGTTTTTATGGCTACTCGCCCTGACTTATGGTAGTCAGGTGCATGCCGAATGTCGCCGAAAATCTTCCAGACGATCCTGCCTTTCTGAAGGCGATGATCGCCGCCTTGCAGGCGGAAAATGCGAAGATGTCGGCGACGTTGCAGGCGCATGACCAGTTGATCCAGGCCTTGCGGCTGCGCATTGCCCGGCTGAAGAAACAGGTCTTCGGCAAGTCTTCGGAAAAAGTCGAGCGGGAAATCCAGCAGCTGGAACTGGCGCTGGAGGATCTTTTGATCGCCGCGGCGGAGAGCAATGCCGGGCCAATCAATGAGGCCGACGAGGCAGCGTCTGTCGCGTCTATGACGAACGCGCCGGAAAGGATCACGCGCCGGCGTCCGCGCGTGTCGCACAAGGCAGTTCGCGAGCGCAGGGAGCTCGATCCCGGCGCCTGCTGCCCCGCCTGTGGCGGTGAACTACGTCTTGTGGGCGAAGACACAAGCGAAATCCTCGACATGATCGCCGCGCAGATGAAGGTCATCGAGGTCGCTCGGTTGAAGAAATCCTGCCGCTGCTGCGAAAAGATGGTGCAGTTGCCCGCGCCCAGCCGTCCGATACCAGGCAGCATGGCGGGCGCCTGCCTTCTGGCTTACATCCTGGTCTCGAAGTTCGACGATCACCTGCCATTGTATCGCCTGAACGAAATCTTCGCCCGCATGGGTGCCGACATCCCCGACAGTACGTTGGTCGACTGGTGCGGTCGCGCCATGCAGGTGCTTCAGCCCCTGATCGAGCGGATCGGAACCGTGATCATGGCCAGCGACCTTCTTCATGCCGACGATACCCCGATCCGGGTGCTGGATCGCTCCATGCAGGACAAAGGGCTGGGGAAAGGCGTAAAGAAAGGCAGGATCTGGACATATGTCCGCGATCAACGCCCATGGGCGGGCGGCGCTCCGCCTGGCGCGGTCTACTACTTTGCTCCGGACTGGAAGGAAGACCACGTCCTCCGCCATCTGAGGCAGACAAGCGGCATCCTCCAAGCTGACGGCTACAAAGGCTACGGCAAGCTTTATGAGCCTGGAGCCGAGGGAACATCCCGCTTCCGAGAAGCGGCATGCTGGGCGCATTGGCGACGCGACTTCCATGATATCTGGACCTCGAACAAATCCGAGATCGCACGCGAGGCTCTCGACCGTATCGGTGCGCTTTATGACATCGAGCACGGCATTGCGGGTCAGCCTGCCGATGCCCGCCTTGCCGCACGTCAGAAGCATAGCAAACCAAAGATCGGGGCATTCCGTGTCTGGATCAAAACGCAACTGACCCGCATTCCGGGCAAGAGCGATTTGGCAAAAGCCTTCCTTATGGCCTGAGCCGCTGGCCATCATTGTGCCTGTTCCTCGAAGACGGCCGCGTCGCCATGGACAACAATGCCGCCGAGCGAGCCCTGCGCCCGATTGGAATCGGAAGAAAAAACTGGCTATTTGCCGGCGCCGAGACCGGCGCGGAGACCCTGGCTCGCGCCATGACAATCATCGAGACGGCCAAGATGAACGGCATCGATCCGCAGGCATATCTCGCAGACGTGCTCGACCGCATCCACGATCACAAGATCAATCGCCTCGACGAGTTGCTTCCCTGGAATTGGTCACCTGTCACCGCCATCTCCGCCGAGGCTGCCTGATGGCAACGGTGACCCATGTGTTCAGCATCGACTACGTCGCCAAATTGCTCGATGAAGATGCCGAACTCCTTCAGGCGATCGTCAGCAATGATGACAACCTGAGCTACGGCAGCATCATCAGCGTCTACACCGGACCGGACGAGGCAGTAACTTCGCTTACCCGCGACGGAATGGAAGAGCTGGAGCAAATGCTTACCCATGCGCGCCGCACCGCTGACGAATGGAATGACTTCCTCGAAGCCTTCGTCGATGACCAGGAACTCATCGCTCGCATCAAAGCGAAATCTCCGCGGTAACAACCGGGCGGTTACGTTCAAAGGTGAGAATTTGGCCTCCAGTGTAAGATGTTAGCGACCTCACTTTGCCAGAACGCAGGTCGCTATCCACCTCTTCATAGGATCTGGCTTGGACGGTGCGTTCTTGGCGCATTGTCGGCTCCGGCGGTTGCAGATTGTGCTTTGGAATCAGTGGCATGAGACCAAAGTCTACCTGAAACCGCCGGGCCTTGCCTGCGCAAACTCCGTTTTCACGCAACAACATCAAGATGTTGGCGTTTATGGACGGAAACTAGCTAGTTGTGCAGGCTAGACGTCACCGAGCCCTATCGACATCGGAGGTGCTACCCTGAGCACTCTCCCCATCGGACAGGGATCAAGGTCAGTCCGGACTCTGCAATAGTGTGGGTGCGCTTTCGCTTGTTTCCTATTTCTCTTTCGTCCGATCAGGTTGCGACTTGTCTACCGTCTGGCTCCGGTCGGAATTCTGAAACCCTGCTTTGCCCCCTGCCGCAGCATTTCCATGAGAATTCCCGCGGCTGGAGGCATAGGTGTCTGTGGATCATGGACAAGATAGATTTCGCGTTCGACTACCGGATCCACGAGCTCTTTTTGGGCAAATTCACAAAACTGTATCATGGGCAGGACAAGGCTAGGCACTGCGGATACGCCTAGATCGGCGGATACGAGGCCCGCAACCGCGCCGACGTCACGAACCTCTGTGACGGTCCCCAGTTGAATTTCGGCAATTTGCAAAGCGCGATCCACACAAGTGCGAATGCTGCTCAAGGGATCGAATGCGACGAAGTCTTCCCCGGCCAAGTCGTTCCAGGACACTGTTTCCATGTCCGCAAATCTGTGAGATTTCGAGCAGATGCAGATCAGCCTATCAGCCGCGATCCGTTCGCAGACCAGCCGTCCTTTCGCCTTTGGAAAGGAAGTGATGCCAAAATCGACTTGTCCGTTGGATACGTAATTAACAACCTCCTCCGCAAAACCGTCCTTTACCGATATTCTAACGTTGGGCCTGGCTTTCCGGAATTCGGAAATGACCGTTGGCAGTATGATGGACGCGACCGACGATAGTGCCGCCAGGCTCACGACCCCATTCAGCCCGCTATGGTAAAGCTGGAACCGTGACAGTGCGCTGTCGAATTCCTCAAGGACACGGCGCGCGTTCATCAAAAGCTGTTCGCCGGATGCTGTGACAACGACCCGCCTTGTAGTGCGCTCGAACAGGCGGGTGTCCAGTTCCTCCTCAATCTCCACAATTGTTCGGCTTAAAGCCGACTGCGAAATGTTCAGAAACTGGGCTGCAGCGGTATACCCGCCCCGCTCCGCGATCGCGACGAACGCTCGCAAATGCCTGAGAGTGATATTGTTCTTCATTCGCGATCGATCTTTACTTAAATCATGTTGGATGCGCAATAGTGTGTGACGAATGCATCGGTGTCAGCGTACGCGCGAAGCCGAGGCCGTTCAGTGCCGGCAATTCCCCGCGGGTCACTTCAAATTCCCCCCCGTCAGGGTGACCTCTTAATCTCTAGGCCGTCAAGCTCTACCGGACATCCGCTCCGTCCTCAAAACCGCCCGACGACGGACCATCAATCCATTCAACGGTTTAACCTCAAACCTCAGCACCCACTCACTGCCCCCCGCAAGGCAGGGGCGTGCAATTACCGGTTGCGTCTGTCTGCAACGGCACAATTTCGTGCGGTTTCCGACAATCGCCAGTCGGTCGCTGAACTGGTTGCGCCTGCAGGCGGATGCAGCCGCCGCCGCCGTAGAGCTTGTTTCGCATCGCCACCGGCTGGATCCGACTAGTTGGCATAGCGCTTGCTCTTTCAACTGCGAGGTTCACCCAGGAACGGAGCCGTTTAATGTCCGTCCTGATGACACTCTTGAAACCCTGACCACGTCGTCGCCCTTCGGCCAGTTGCTGGTGACGGATATACACAAATACAGGAGTATCGAATATGTCTAATGAGTATAGTTATGACGAGAATTTGGCTCCGATCCATGAACAAATTACCAGCATGCTAGGTAAAGACGCTGAGGCAGACGAAACGGCCGCCTTTCTTGAGCGATTTTCCGGCGGAAGGGGTGCCCTTGAACTTGGTATAGGCAGCGGGCGCGTGGCGGTGCCATTGAGCGAGCGCGGCGTCAAGGTCGAAGGTATCGACAATTCGGACAGCATGTTGAAACTTCTCGCCAAGCGTACCGGTCTGATCAAGGCATGGAACGAGGACATAGCCGATTTCAGTCCCGAGCAACGCTACGATCTGGTCTATTGCGTTTATAATACGTTTACGCTGCTCTCCAGGCGCGAAGAGCAAATAGCTTGCCTCAGATCTGCTGCACAGGCGCTAGATGAGGGGGGAGTTTTTGTGATAGAATTGCGTGTTCCAGTCTTGGCTGATTTCGTCAATGGCCAGAAAATTTATACTACACTTGTTGATCACGATAATACATACATCCATGCGGCAATTCACGAACCACTTAACCAGAACTTGATTTCAACCTTCCTCTGGTTTTCTGGCACATCGGTCAGACGTTTCCCACAGCGTAGTCGCTACGTTTTTCACCAGGAGCTCGATACCATGGCCGAATACGTAGGACTGGAGTTAGCGGAGCGCTGGGGAGATTGGGCGAGAGGTGCGTTCACCGATGCATCCAACCGTCATATCTCGGTTTACCGCCGAACAGGATCGCCGAAGACCTCTCCCCATTCGGCAGATCCCTAGATTGTAACAATATGGGCTTCTGCTCAAGGCTCGATAATCGGCAGGTCGATGTAGCAACCGGCCGGGCCTCGATGAAATTGGAGGATGGGCGGCTCGCCGTCGACGGGAACATTTGCAAAGGTTGTCTTGTCGCTACCAGCGAGACACACCCTCAGACGGTAGCCGGCCGGGACACGGGCGGAAATCGGATGCAACGTGAAAGTCAGGATCGCGGCCTCGCCCGGTATAAGCGGTTCGGCGTCGCGTCTCAGGTAGCTGTGCTGTGCTCCCAGCACGCTGAATGGTGAGTCCGCCCACACCTTTCGATGCAAGGCGCGAAGCTGGCCCTCGGTGAGGTAACAGGACACTCCGTCGGGCTTCACGGCTTCCAGATAGGCGAAAAAGTTACCGTCCTCCCGGGTCGAAGTGATGTTCAAATGGACCACGATGTGTCCTGTTATCTCAACATTGCTGGTCAACGGCTCGCTCGTGTAGCCAAGGCGAGCGGCGTCGAACTGTCGCCGATCTCCATAATCCACCTTGCCCGCGTCGTTATTAGTGGCCCACCGATTCGACCTGACATCTCCCAAAGTAGGGTCGACCTGGAGCGTGTCGAAGCCCATCTCGCCAGGCGACGCGCATAGTCCGAAGTTATTTGCCATGTGCCACCGACGGCGGGTCGCGCGGGGTGGCCATGAGCGCGTCGATTTCCAAACGCCTTCCCCAAGGGTGTAGTAATGCAGAACTTTTCCCTGCTCGTTGGCGGCCTGACCGCTAAAGCACGCGTCCGCGAAGCGGATGTCGTTTGCCTGCTGCGTGGGGGTCGTGGGAGGAATTGTCTTACCGGGGCCGAGGAGGGGGTCGTAAGGAATGTCGCCGCCATGGTTCCACGGACCAATGATCACGTTCATCGGATATGACTGTCGCAGGAAGCGACGAATGGCTCCTTGCGCGGTGCCGGCATCGAACCAGCCCGCCCAGGTCTGGGTTGGGGTCGCTGAGCTATCCAGTGTGTCCGCTACTTCCTGAATACTCCAGTCAAGCATGGAGGCCCCACCCCAGGAAGGGGGGCGATCGTCCTTGAACACCACCCGTTCAAATCCCTCCCAGACAGACGGAACCCGCTCGTGATCGCGCAGGGCCGCGTTGAGTTCCGGCTCGCCGTTCGAGCCGACCGGGCGCACGCCCGGCGATTTCTCGCCGTCCGTAAGCGTCAACAGATTGCGGTCGAGATCTTTGACCCAGTTGCCCCACGTTTGCCCAATGAAGGCATTCGGCACTCCTCCGGGAAAGTAATCATCTTCATATGGATCGTAGTCTGGAAATCTTGGAATGATCCCCTTGAGCGCAACATGGTTTCGTTCCGCCATCCAGTCGGCAGTAATGGCGGTGTAAGAATGGCCGTAGCCTACGATGCGGCCGGTAGACCAAGGCTGCGCGACGACCCAGTCAAGCACCTCGCTAAAATCCAATGTCTCATCGCGCGCGCGATGATATGGCCACACTCCGAAAGAGGCTCCGGTTCCGCGAACATCCCCAACGACAACGGCATAACCGTGCGGCACAAATTGGTCCGCAAGGTGGTTGGACGGCCGCCCTTTGATACCGCGCCAGTAGCGGGTCATGATCAGAATAGTATCAAGACTAGTGCTGGGATCCTTATCCAATGGGCGGGAGACATCCAAGGCGAGCTTCACGCCGTCGCGCATCGTCACATATGTCGATTCCACATGTCCGACCTTAAAGGGCAATGCAGCAGCGCTATCGAGATCAAAGCGGAAAATCGAATTTGGCGTCACCTGACGAGAGCCACTCATACAGTCTCCTTATCCTCTAATCTGCCGAATGAACTATCGCGTGCGATCCTCGGGGCGAGGGTCGTTCTCACGGTCGGAATGATTGGCGCGTGCTACAGCACTGCGTCCAACATTTTTTGGGCATGGATTGATCGCAGAAGGACACTAATCGAATTGGTTCGTCAGGTATTTGCGTGCTGATTGCGATAGCCGATCGCGGCGATACAAGGCCGCGGCTCGTCTGGGTGGGCAGGCCGGTGCCGACAACGAGAGGCGGCTCGCCGGTCAATTGTCAGCCCTCGTGGCGCGAGACTTCTGTCCTCAGTCAGCATCCATGATTCATTACCGACGCTTAGCGCCTAAGCCTGTGTCTCGCCGCAGCAGCTACACGAACGCCCGGCCGTTGGTGTGGTCGCGGTTGAACGATCGGTTGCGCAGGGCCACCTGCCGTGAAAGCGACTGAGGCAGTCCACGAAGGGCGATTACATCGCCGGAGGTTCGAGCATCCCGGAAGGATGAGGAACCCTTACTGCTTGTCCGCCGATCGCCAGGCTCGCCGTCGCTTTGCCCCGCCAATCCGCGCCAGCAACGGATGTCAGAGTGCCTACCGATTATTGCGCTCACGGGATCAATCTATGACCATAAAATGTTGGACGCGCAATATTTTTTTGGGGACACTGTGAGGATCAGCCGCAAAGAGAATACCCATGAACGAAGTTGTTACGAAGCAAGAAAATCAAGCGTTTCACATTATCTTCAACCGGCCAGAGCGGCTGAATGCCGTCAATGAAGACCTCTATCAACAAACATTCGATGCGCTGAAGTTTGCAGATGAAAACCCAAATATACGGTGTGTGATCCTTTCCGGAAACGGCCGGGCATTCTGTGCGGGGGCCGATCTAAAGGCCCACAAATCAGGCGACCGGACGCGCGATGAGCGCGAGGCCTATATCATGCTCGGGCAGCGTGTTTGCGAACAGATTCAGACGATGAAAACGCCTGTTATCGCCGAAGTGCATGGTTATGCCGTCGGGGGCGGAGCGGAAATCGCGACCTCTGCTGATTTTCTGATCATATCCGAGGATGCCCAACTCGGGTTTCCGGAAGTTGCCATCGGCACTTATGTAGGGGGAGGTGTAACGGTCCGTCTCCCTAGCCTTATTGGATTAAGAAATGCGGCAAGTCTTTTGCTGCTGGGCAACAGGATAACCGGCGCGAAATGCTTGGAGATTGGCCTGGCAACCGAGGCTCCGCCAGCGGCTCAGTTGGCGGAGCGTACCAGCGCGCTGGTGGAGCGACTTGTAAAGAACGCGCCGTTGCCGATGGGCCGCCTTAAGGCGGCGATCAATTTCCCGAAAAGCCCCGAAAGCCTATTCCGTGCCGAGGCCGAAGACGTGCTGGCGATCATGGAAACGAAGGATTGGGCTGAGGGAGTCGCAGCTTTTGCCGAACGCCGCTCCCCCAAATTTGAAGGAAAATAGGAAATGGACGCCCTCAATAAGGCAACAGCGGTGAGCCGCATACTTGAGCCGCATTCCGTCGCGGTCATCGGCGCATCTGCAAGTCCCTCCAAGCGCGGATACCAGATCATCAACGCGCTTCAAAAGGCCGGCTACTGCTATGCGATCCTACCGGTCAACCCGAAGGGAGGGACGATCCTCGGTTTGCCCGTCGCCAGCGAAATAGACGCCCTTCCGGATGGCGTGGACATAGCGGTGATTGTCCGCCCGGCTGAGGAAGTCCCTGATATTCTTCTTCAGTGCGGCAAAAAGGGCATCGCGGGCGCTGTAGTTGTCGCGCATGGATTTGGAGAGCGGGGCGACCAAGCAGCTGGCACGGAGAAGAGATTGCGTGATGCCTTGGCGGAAAGCGGCGTTCGCATAATTGGGCCAAACACGTCCGGAATGGTAAACTGCGCCGTGCAGGCGGACCTAATCGGCCTGCCAGAACTGCCGCCATCGGGACCGATCAGTGTCTTGACACAAAGCGGCAACATGATTCTGACGGTGCTCGAGGATAGCCGCGCGATTAATGGTC
Source organism: Mesorhizobium sp. M0408 (assembly GCF_040321495.1). Classification (NCBI taxonomy): domain Bacteria; kingdom Pseudomonadati; phylum Pseudomonadota; class Alphaproteobacteria; order Hyphomicrobiales; family Phyllobacteriaceae; genus Mesorhizobium; species Mesorhizobium sp. M0408. Next base: position 17,689 of record NZ_JAMYRO010000053.1, read on the forward strand.
CCGGCTTCGACGTCATCGCTGGATTGGGTAACCAGGCTGATGTTGGATATGACGAACTGATCGAAGAGCTTTGCCTGCGCAAGAGCACCCGTTCGATTGCGATCTACAATGAAGGCTTTATCAATGGGCGCCGCTTTCTGAATTCGGCGGCTGGGGTGGGGCAAAGCTGCCCGATTGTAATGCTCCGAGGAGTGCGATCCCACGAAGGTGGGAAAGCGGCGCTTTCTCATACGGGTTCAATTGCTGGGGCCGACGATATTGCTCTGAGGGTGCTGCCGCAAATGGGTGTTACGCTGGTAGATCGCTCTGACGAACTACTGCCGATTGCTGCACTTCTGGCAACCACGCCTCTTCCCAAATCACAAACTGGGATTGTGGTTCTGGCTGACGGCGGTGGACATGCAACGCTTGCGGTTGATGCGCTATCGCGTGCGGGCGTGCCCCTTGCGTCTCTTTCAGAGGACACCAAGGCCAAGTTGAGAAAGGTGCTCGGAGAAGAGGCCAGTGTCGAAAATCCGATCGACGTTTACAGCGCCATAGATGCCCATCCAGATGTCTTTCCGGAATGCATTGAACTCTTGGCGGCAGATCCAGAGGTTGGGCTCATCCTGACATCCGGGATGTTTGGAGCGTATCACTTAAGGTTCGAAGCTTCTCTCGTGAAAGCTGAGGATTTGGCCGCCGAGCGTATCGTTGCATTGCAAAAGGCCTCCGGCCTCCCTCTGGTTTTCCATAGTTGCTACGCCAGCCGAATGCCTGAGAACCACCAGATCTTGCGAAATGGTGGCATGCAAGTTTTTGCCTCGTTAGATTTGGCTGTCGCAGGTTCGAGAGCACTTTTTGAGAGAGCGAGCTGGCTTTCAAAGCACGTTTGTCACAACGCAACATTGGCAACCGAGGGGCAGCGCGTGGTCGTGCCCAAGGGCTTGTCGGCAGAGACAAAGGCTCGCGAGATACTGCAGAAATTGGGTGTGAACGCTGGCCAATGGTCGGCTGCTGTCGATGCCGAATCCGTAGAGGCGGCAGTTTACGAGTTCGCAACCTCTTGTGCGGTGAAGGTTGATTCGGCGGCGGTCAGCCATAAGTCTGACGTAGGCGGCGTGCGTCTCGGAGTGACGGCAGAGGCGGCGCAGGCTGCAGCCGCCGATATCACAAAGGCCGTGAAATCACACGCCGGTCCAGGAACAACCTTCGGTTTCATCGTCACGCCGATGGTGGATCGCGGCACAGAAGTATTTGTGGGTGCTACCAACGATCCTGTTTTTGGTCCGGTGATCTTGTTCGGCTCAGGGGGCGTATTGGTTGAGGCGGCCGAAGACGTCACTTTCCGCGCGGCACCGGTTTCACCCGAAGAGGCCTTGAGTATGATTGAGGAAACGCGCGTTGCGAAGATCCTCAACGGGTTCAGGCACTTTCCGAGAGTCGACAAGCAATCTCTCGCCAACTTCATCTCGTCCTTGTCTATGGCGGTCTTGAGAATGGAAAAACTTGCGGAGCTCGACATCAACCCGATTATCGCTAACGAAAGCGGCATCCATCCGGTCGATGTGAGGTTGGTCGGAAAATAATAGCCGCCATGCAACAGGCGATCCTTTGGTTGCCGATGATTAAATCGCTCAATTTCAGTCAAAGGCCTAGCCGATGGGCGAATTCGTTCGCATTTTCGAGATGTCGGCACGTGACGGGCTCCAAAACGAGGCGCGCCTCGTGCCGACTGCTGAAAAGATCCGACTTATTGACATGCTGTCGGACTGCGGCTTTCGAAAACTTGAGGCGACTTCATTCGTGTCGCCGAGGTGGGTGCCGCAGATGGCTGACGCTGCGGGGGTTATGAACGGTATTCGCCGTGCGCCCAGTGTCGTCTACGCGGTGCTGGTCCCCAACTTGAAGGGCTACGAGGCGGCGCAGGCGGCCAATGCTGACGAGATCGCCGTGTTCGCGTCGGCCTCCGAAACCTTTAGCCGCAGGAACATCAACTGCTCAATTGCCGAGTGCCTCGATCGTTTCCGCCCCGTGCTCGCCGCCGCTGCCGCCGACGGCATTCCGGTGCGAGGCTATATCTCCTGCGTCACCGACTGCCCCTATGAAGGCTCAGTGCCGCCCGCAATTGTCGCACAGCTTGCGGCAACGCTCCAAGAGATGGGCTGCTATGAGATTTCGCTTGGCGACACAATCGGGCAAGGGACCCCTGCCACCATCGCGGGCATGCTCGATGCCGTGTTGGAAGAAGTGCCGGCCGAGAGGCTTGCCGGACATTACCACGACACGGGAGGTCGGGCCCTCGACAACATCCTTGTGAGCTTGGAGAAGGGCTTGCGCACCTTCGACGCGGCGGTCGGTGGCCTTGGCGGCTGCCCTTTCGCCCCTGGTGCGAAGGGCAATGTGGACACCCTCGGCGTCGCCGCAATGCTAGCCGGCAAGGGTTATGAGACGGGTCTCCATATAGAGCGACTGGCGGCGGCGGCCCGCTTCACGGACAGCCTAAGAGAGGAGCGGCTGTGAACTTCGAGACCATCCGTGTCACGACTGACGAGGTCGGCGTCTCCACGTTGACTCTCGCCCGCCCGGACAAGCACAACGCCATGTCGGGACAGATGATCGCCGAACTTACGGCCGCCGCCGAACTGCTCGTCAATGACGACAAGGTGCGAGCGGTGGTGCTGACGGGCGAGGGGGACAGCTTCTGTGCCGGTGCCGATCTTGCCTGGATGCGGGCGCAGGCCTCATCCGCGCGTGACGAGCGAATCGCCGAGGCCAGGAAGCTGGCCCTGGCTCTGCGCGCGCTCAACGAACTACCCAAGCCGCTGATCGGCCGCATCAACGGCCAAGCATTCGGCGGTGGTCTCGGCCTAATGAGCGTCTGCGACGTCGCGGTCGCCGTCGATACCGCAAGGTTCGGCTTCACCGAGGTCAGGCTAGGCCTCATCCCCGCGACGATCTCTCCCTATGTCCTGGCTCGGATGGGGGAGGGTCGGGCGCGGCGGGTCTTCATGTCAGCCAGGATATTCGACGCCAATGAAGCCTGCGAACTCGGACTGGTTTCCCGCGCCGTGCCGCCGACCGACGTTGAGGCGGCGGTCGAGGCCGAGATCCGCCCCTATCGCTCGGCCTCGCCGCAGGCCGTCGCCGCCGCAAAGGCGCTTGCGCGCCGACTTGGGGCGGCAATCGATGACACAGTCATCGGCGAGACGGTCGCTATGCTGGCCGATGCGTGGGAAACGGCCGACGCCGCCGAAGGAATCGCGGCCTTCTTCGATCGCCGCAGGCCACGCTGGTAGGCCTGAGGGCTGGCCGGGAGTCGGTCGTCGCGCGACGAAAGAACCAAGCTGTTCCTCAGCCAAATAGTGTCAGCTCACCTTTTCCACGAGACTGCAATGGGCGCCCATAACTCTTCACCACCACAGGATTTGCACCATGGCAAAGTTTCCGAGGTTTCCGAGTGACTTCCCCGATTTCGGGCTAACGCCCGAGGAGAGGCGATTTGCCGAGCGCGGCACCTTTTATGAGTGTGCCGGTATGGATGGCGCGCTTGGCGAGATCTGGTGCTACAGTGACCGGTTTCCTATCGCCCAGGCGAACGGTTCGGTTGCAGGTGAGCTCGTCTGTGCCGCGCTTCACCATTGATATCATGCGTGATGGCGGAATCGAGACGAAGGCATTCCAGCAGAGCGGCATCGCCGCGCGTTGGCAAGATACGCCGACCAGTGCTCGGTCGAGGGCTGCGGCTGGGAGACGACATTCGAGTTCAAGATTGGAGATAAGTGGCCGTCCGGCGGCTATCGTGTGACACTGACTGCGGAGGGGCGCGGCGGGCTGCCAGTAATTTGCCATCACGTCCTGATCGTGCTGCCGAAGGGCGGCCGCAAACCGGGCCGCATCCTACAGGTGGCGGCGACTGGTACCTGGCTCGCCTATAATACTTGGGGCGGTTCGAACATTACAATGGGATCACAGGTCCAGATCGCAACCAGTATTCGCCCATTGT
>NZ_JAMYRO010000054.1:0-21263 GCF_040321495.1 Mesorhizobium sp. M0408
TACGAGATCTTGGCGGCAACGTAGTTCAGGCCCCACGAAAAGGTCAGCCCGACCATGATGGCGGCGGCCGCCAGATCGACCGCGTCACGACGGTCGAGCGTATCTGTGGCGACGCCCACCGCCGCTAGTCCTCCGCGCTCGCGTCGTCGAAACCGAGCAGGTTCCAGCTCTGGCGCATATGCGGCGGCATCGGTGCGGTGACGTCGACAAAGCCCTTGTCGGGATGAGGGATGACAATGCGGCGCGCGTGCAGATGCAGGCGGTTCTGCATGCCGCCTGGAAAATCCCAATTGGTGTCGGCCTCGAAATATTTGGGGTCGCCGATGATCGGGCAACCGATATGGGCGGCATGGACGCGAAGCTGGTGGGTGCGCCCGGTATAGGGTTCCATTTCCAGCCAGGACAGGGTCTGCGCCGCCTGCTCGACGATGCGGTAATAGGACACGGCGTGATCGGCGCCCTTTTCGCCATGCTTGGCGATGCGCACACGATCGCCGTCGGGCGTCGGTTCCTTGATCAGCCAGGTTGAGATCTTGTCCTCGCGCTTCGGCGGCACGCCCTTGACCAGCGCCCAGTAGGTTTTCTTCGTCTCACGCGCCCGGAACGCTTCGGCGAGCTTCATGGCGGCGAGCCTTGTACGGGCGACAACCAGCACACCCGACGTGTCGCGGTCGAGCCGGTGCACCAGACGCGGCTTCTCGCCCTTCTGGTTGCGCCAGGCTTCCAGCATGTCGTCGACATTGCGGGTGACGCCAGAGCCGCCCTGGACCGCCAGGCCGGCCGGCTTGTTGAAGACGAAGACCTTCGGGTCCTCATGGATCAGCATCTTTGCCAAAACGTCGGCGTCGCCCTGGTTGCGGATCGAATGACCGGTGAGCGGGCTTTCACCTTTCTTGTCGACTTCGAGCGGCGGCACTCGGACCGTCTGGCCGGCTTCGACGCGGGTATCGGCCTTCACCCTGCCGCCGTCGACGCGGATCTGGCCGGAACGCATCAGCTTCTGCAGATGACCGAAACCGAGACCGGGGAAATGGCTCTTGAACCAGCGGTCGAGCCGCATGCCCGCCTCGCCGGCGTCCACTGTGATCTGTTCAACGCCTGCCATGATTCCAATCGCCGTTTTGCAGGCATGCAACGGCATTCGCCGGCACCCGCAATCTCACTCGGTTATTCGTTGTCGGTTCCATATTGCAGAACCTGAACTTTCTCCAGCGTAATCAAACCACTTGTCATGATTGTTTCAAGCACGGGCAGGAAAGCGGCCAATTTTTCCTCGTCATCGACGATCTCGATGACGAGTGGCAGATCCTCCGATAGGCGGAGGATCTTCGTGGTGTGAAGCCGGCTGGAATGGCCGAACCCCATCGCGCCGCGCAGGACGGTCGCGCCGGCGATCTGCATTTCGCGGGCCCTCAGCACGATAACCTCATACAGCGGACGGCCATCTGCCTTGTCGTTTTCGCCGATAAATATGCGCAGCAATTGCGCCTGTGTTGGTATCTTCATTGCCTGGACCCTCTCAGCCGGTTGAGCCGAACTGCAAAGATGTGGCCAAGCCAGACGGCGGCAAGCCAGGCCACCACGGAGATCGCGATATTGAGTCCCGCCGCCACAAGCCTCCCGCCTTGCGCGAGGGTGAGTGTTTCAAGGCTGAAAGCGGAGAAGGTCGTCAGGCCGCCGCAGAAGCCGGCCATGAAGAATTGACGTTGCAGCGGACCGGCGAAGACGCGACCATCGGGTCCCGTCAATGTCGCGTAGAAGCCGATGAGGAACGAGCCAACAATGTTGACGAGGAGCGTGCCGAAGGGAAATCCAGCGCCCCACAGGGCAGTGCTGGTCGATGAGGCAAGCGCCCGCAACACACCGCCGATCATGCTGCCTGCGGCTACGGTCGCATAGAGCCGAACCGTTTCGTTGGTTCTGCGACGGCCAATAAGGCGCGCCGCATGCCCTGCCGCGGCAGTGTCCGTCCCGTCGTGGCGGAGCTTCCGCGGGCCGCTCACGGTGCCCCGCCGCCAATCAGAAGACTTCCCGCAGCAAAGCCCAGCGTCACGCCGCCGAGGCTCAGAAAAACCGAAAGCAGCACATTTCCGCCGGCGCGCCGCCATTCGCCGTCGCGCGCCAGCGCCAGCGTCTGCAGGCTGAAGGAAGAAACCGTGGTGTAGCAGCCGAGGCCGCCGGTAACGGTAAAGGCCCAGATGGCGGGCATGCCGTCGCGCGCCACCGCATGCGCAACGACACCGATTGCAAACGCTCCCGAGACGTTGACGGCCATAGTGCCCCAGGGAAAGGTCTCGCCGACCCGGCGGGCGACGAAGCCGGACAGGAAGAAGCGGGCCATTGCACCGATCGCGCCACCAAGGCAGACAAGCAACAGATGATACATCGTGCTCCTCGCGCCGGTCACACCACGGTGTCAGGCGGCTCCGGCCTTCTTCGGCTTGCTGGAGCCGATCATCTTCCAGTTCTTGTAGAACATGGCATTGATGCGCTCGACGCTGACCGAAACGATGGCGAGAAGAGCGGCGATCAGGCCGGGGAATGGCGATGGCCGGATGATGTCCATGAACACGCAGTAGCGGCGCCCATCATATTCGTTGACCGAGCGGTGCAGCAGCGTGTCGTCGAAAATATAGAGCGGATTGTCGTGCCAGTAGTTCCTGGCGTTGTTGCACTCGACGAAAACCTCGGCCTTCACCGGGAGAAGATTGTAGAGAATGCGCAGGCTGAGCCGCAGCGGTCCGAAATGCCAGGAGGTCGATTCCTTGCCCCTGAACACCGACACGGCGATGGTCTTGATATATTTGAAATCCTTGTTGAATTCGGCGACGTTGTCGATCTTGTGCTTGCCGTACCACTGGTAGACATACATGCCGCGCCGGCCGCTGCCGAAATTGGCGTCGATATCGGCGATGATCTCGTCCTTGCGCGCCTTGAAGACGTCCAGAACCTCGTTGACCTCACGCTGATAGTCCGGAGGAAACTGGTCCAGTTTCCAGACACCGCGGTTTCTGTAGCACAGAAGATCGACCAGCAGATTGAAGGGCGAAAGCAGCCAGGTGAAGATGCCGTTGCCGAGAAAATAACCACTGAACAGCGCCCAGTTCTTGTTGTCATTGCGCAACACGTCGACCAGGCCGAGGACAATGAAAATTGTCGTCAGGATGGGAATGAAATAGAAGCCGAGCGCCAGCAGCGGGATCGCTATGGCGAACTTCCGAAGGGTCTTGCGAGATTTTTTTGTCATTTTTCCACGCGCCAGGCGCGATTCCGTTCTGAATATCGTCGGTACGTTTCTGGCCTGTCCGCCGGCCGAAGGCGCATCTTGATAGGGTTTTTTATCCCGCCAGACAACGGCGATCACACCACTGTGCGGTCGGCAGCTACTTTTCCCGCTCGCTGCGCAGCTTCGCCCAATAATCCAGCCGCTTCCTGATATCGCGCTCGAAGCCGCGCTCTGGCGGGTCATAGAATGTCTGCCTTCCCATCTTCTCCGGAAAATAGTCCTGGCCGGAAAAAGCGTCGGGCTCGTCGTGGTCGTAGCGATAGCCGGCGCCGTAATCTTCCTGTTTCATCAGCTTGGTCGGCGCATTGAGAATGTGCTTGGGCGGCAGCAGCGAACCGAATTCCTTCGCCGCCTGTGTGGCGGCCTTGAACGCGGTATAAACTGCATTGGATTTCGGCGCGGTGGCGAGATAGACGGTCGCCTCGGCGAAGGCCAGTTCGCCCTCGGGCGAGCCCAGATAGTCATAGGCGTCCTTGGCGGCGTTAGCGACGACGAGCGCCTGCGGGTCGGCCAGCCCGATATCCTCCATCGCCATGCGCACCAACCGGCGCCCGAGATAAAGCGGATCTTCGCCGGCGTCGAACATGCGGGCGAGATAGTAGAGTGCCGCGTCGGGGTCGGAGCCGCGCACCGATTTGTGCAAGGCGGAGATCAAATTGTAGTGGCCGTCCTGTCCCTTGTCGTAGATCGGCGCGCGGCGCTGGACGATGCGCTGCAGGGCTTCGGCGCCGAACACCTCCTTTGATTTCGCTGCGCGCCAGACCTCTTCGGCGAGCGTCAATGCCGCGCGGCCGTCGCCGTCGCTCATGCGGATGAGCATCGCCCGCGCGTCTTCATCGAGCGGCAGCGCCCTGCCCTCTGCCTCCTCGGCCCGCGCCAGCAGCTTGGCGATACTGTCCTCGCCGAGCGAGTGAAAGACCAGCACACGCGCGCGCGACAACAGCGCGGCGTTAAGCTCGAAGGACGGATTCTCCGTGGTGGCGCCGACCAGCACGACGGTGCCGTCTTCCATCACGGGCAGAAAACTGTCCTGCTGGGCGCGGTTGAAGCGATGGATCTCGTCGACGAACAGCAGTGTCTGGCGGCCGTTGGAGCGGCGCAGCTTCGCTGCCTCGAACACTTTCTTCAGGTCGGCAACGCCGGAAAACACCGCCGAGATCTGTTCGAAGGCGAGGCTTGTCTCGCCGGCAAGCAGCCGTGCGACCGTGGTCTTGCCGGTGCCGGGCGGGCCCCAGAAGATCATCGAGCCGAGCGAGCCGGAGCCGATCAGCCGCGTCAGCGCGCCGTCGGGTCCGGTCAGATGCTCCTGGCCGACGACCTCGCCGAGGTTCTTCGGGCGCAGACGGTCCGCCAGCGGCCTGCCGGGCGGCGTCTTTTCCGGTTCATCGACACTGAACAGATCGGCCATGCAACTTCTTCTGCCTGGAGCCCGATCATGCTGACGTTCGGGCTCAGTAACGCAACACCTGGCGTAGTATCTGCCCGCCGCGCTCGACGGTAAAGCGCCACCAGCGCGTATCCTGCTGGGCTACCTGTTCCAAGGTCGCCGCCTTGTCGATCGTCAGGCCATTGACCTCACGCACGATGTCGCCTGGCTGGAAGCCAAAATCGGCAGCAGGCGAATCGCGGTTGATGTCGACCACGGTGACGCCTTTGACATCCGTGCGCAGACCGAGCCGTTGGGCAAGCCGTGGCGACAGTTCAGCAACCTTGGCACCGGAAAACGGGCTGCGGCCGCGCAATATGAGTTCCGCAGCTTTGGCGCCCTCAGGCGGCCGTTCCAGCGCGATGTCCATCGTCGCCTGCTGACCCTTGCTCAGAACGCCGAAGCTGGCATTCGTACCAATCGACAGCGTCGCCATCCGGTAGTCCAGCGCCCCGACGCTCTCGACCGGCTTGCCGTTGAGCGACAGCACTACGTCGCCCGGCTTGAGCCCTGCCTTGGCGGCGGGTCCCGCCTCTTCGACCGAAGAAACCAGCGCACCGGTCGGTTTGTCGATGCCGAGCGATTCGGCAATCTGCGGCGTCACCGCCTCGAACTCGGCACCGGCATACGGCCGCTCGAAGAAGTCGAGCCCGGCCTTGGCCGCGTCGGCGAAGGCGCGAACCATGTTCGAAGGGATGGCAAAGCCGATGCCGATCGAGCCGCCGCTACGGCTATAGATCGCCGTGTTGATGCCGATCAGCTGCCCTCCCATGTTGACCAGCGCGCCACCGGAATTGCCGGGGTTGATGGCGGCGTCGGTCTGGATGAAGAAGCTGGAATCGGAGACGCCGATATGGCTGCGCGCCACCGCCGAAATAATGCCGCTGGTGGTGGTCTGGCCGACACCGAACGGATTGCCGATCGCCAGCACCAGGTCGCCGACCTCGAGCGCGTCGGAATCGCCGATGGCGATCACCGGAAACGGCTTGTCGGAAGAAATCTTGAGCACGGCGAGATCGAGCGTCTCGTCCTTAAGCAGTACCTTGCTGTCGAATTCGCGCCCATCGGCAGTCGCGACCTTGACCTGGTCGGCGTCCTTGACGACGTGGAAATTGGTGACCACGACGCCGGTCGGATCGACCAGCACCCCCGAACCGAGCGAGGACTGCGCGCGCGGCTGCGAGCGGCCGAAGAACTCCTCGAAGAACGGATCGCCGTCGAAGGGCGACGTCACCTTGGCGGTCTGCGAGGCGTAGACATTGACCACGGCCGGCGCCGTCTGCTTGACCAGCGGCGCGAAGGACAGCTGCACCTCCTCGCGGCCGAACGGCACGCGCTTGTCGGGGCCTGAAGTGGCGTTTTCGCCTTCGACGCCATGCAGCAGATCGGTTAGCACGTCGGACAGACCGGGATCTGGCTTGGCCTCCTCCGCCAGCGCGTGCCTGGCCGCCGGCACGACGGCCAACGCCATCAAGGCGCAGATCAGAACAATGGACAGCCGTTTAACGCGCATTCCGAATCCTCCAAGTCGGGCGCCATTGTCCTGACGATTGTGCAAAATGAAAGGCTAAGCCGCTGAAATCCGATTATTTTGGGTAGTCGCCGCAAAAACCGGTGACAAAACCCCTACCAGCCCTGCCCGGTACCTTCGGAAACAGAAAAAGGGCCCGGAGGCCCCTTTTGAACTTCTCGCGAAAAACCGAGCCTTATGCGGCTGCAGCTTCCTCTTCGGTGCCTTCGGCCTCGATGCGGGCACGGTCGCCGGCGCCCTTGGCCGAGGTGTCGCGGTCGACGAACTCGATGACCGCCATTGCCGCGTTATCACCGTGGCGGAAGCCGGCCTTCATGATGCGCAGATAGCCGCCGTTGCGGGTGGCATAACGTGGCGCGATGGTATCGAACAGGCGCTTGACGACGCCTTCATTGCCGATCTGGGCAATAACCTGGCGGCGGGCGTGCAGGTCGCCGCGCTTGCCGAGCGTCACCAACTTCTCGACGATCGGACGCAAATCCTTCGCCTTCGGCAGCGTGGTGAGGATCTGCTCGTGCTCGATAAGCGACACGGCAAGGTTGGCAAACATCGACTTGCGATGGCTTATGCTGCGGGCGAACCGGCGGCCTTTAAATCCGTGGCGCATGGCTCTTCTCCTTCATTGCGGTTTCAAGAGGCCTGAGCCCCAGTTGGTTAGCCGCATGATCTTGTCCGAAAAGTCTGCAACTTTTTGCTGCGCTGACCTTCGGTTCGAGATCATGCTCAATATTGGTCTTCGTAACGCTTGGCGAGGTCTTCGATGTTTTCCGGCGGCCAGTCCGGCACTTCCATGCCGAGATGCAGGCCCATCGCCGCCAGGACTTCCTTGATCTCGTTCAGCGACTTGCGGCCGAAGTTCGGGGTGCGCAGCATCTCGGCTTCGGTCTTCTGGATCAGGTCGCCGATATAGACGATGTTGTCGTTCTTCAGGCAGTTGGCCGAACGCACCGAAAGCTCGAGCTCGTCGACCTTCTTGAGCAGCGCCGGGTTGAAGGCAAGCTCGGTAACCTGTTCGGCGGCGACTTCCTTCTGCGGCTCGTCGAAATTGACGAACAGGCCGAGCTGGTCCTGCAGGATGCGAGCGGCGAAGGCCACCGCGTCCTCGCCCGAAATCGAACCGTCGGTCTCGATGGTCATGGTCAGCTTGTCATAGTCGAGAACCTGGCCCTCGCGGGTGTTCTCGACCTTGTAGGAGACCTTCTTGACCGGCGAATACAGGCTGTCGACGGGGATCAGCCCGATCGGCGCGTCCTCGGCGCGGTTACGGTCGGCCGGCACATAGCCCTTGCCGGTATCGACGGTGAATTCCATGCGGATTTCAGCGCCTTCGTCCAGCGTGCAGATGACGTGGTCGGGATTGAGGATCTCGACGTCGCCGACCGTCTGGATGTCGCCGGCGAGAACCGCGCCCGGTCCCTGCTTGCGGACGACCATGCGCTTGGGGCCGTCGCCTTCCATGCGGATGGCGATTTCCTTGATGTTCAAAACGATGTCGGTCACGTCCTCGCGGACGCCGGCGATGGACGAGAATTCATGCAGAACGCCGTCGATCTGCACGGCGGTTACAGCCGCGCCACGCAGCGAAGACAGAAGCACGCGGCGCAGCGCGTTGCCGAGGGTGAGGCCGAAGCCGCGCTCGAGCGGCTCGGCGACCAGCGTGGTCAGCGTCTTCTTCTTCGACGAGAACTCGATCTTGTTCGGCTTGATCAGTTCTTGCCAATTTTTCTGGATCATAGTGCTTTCCTTCCGTTGTCCCGCCACCATCCAATCGTGGCGGGCGACCTGGAATGCCGTGGAGGAGCGCCCTTGAGGCGCTCGCGCGGCGTTCGGTAAATTCTTTAGACGCGGCGCTTCTTGCGCGGGCGGCAGCCATTGTGCGGGATCGGCGTCACATCACGGATCGAGGTGATGGTGAAGCCGGCAGCCTGCAGCGCGCGCAGCGCCGATTCACGACCGGAGCCGGGTCCACAGACCTCGACCTCGAGCATGCGCATGCCGTGTTCCTGGGCCTTCTTGGCAACATCTTCTGCGGCCATCTGGGCAGCGAACGGGGTCGACTTGCGCGATCCCTTGAAGCCCTGGGCTCCGGCCGACGACCAGGCAATCGAGTTACCCTGCGCGTCGGTGATGGTGATCATCGTGTTGTTGAAGGTCGAATTGACGTGGGCAACGCCCGACGAGATGTTCTTGCGTTCGCGACGGCGAACACGAGCGGCTTCCTTGGCCATGATGGTCCTTTCAGTTGATCTCTACACCGCCGTAATGCCAGCGGCTCCACCAGGGAGAAGGCAGTAGGGCAGTATGTCTGCCGTTCCTATTGCCTTACTGCCCTACTCCCTTACTGCCCTAAATTACTTCTTCTTTCCGGCAATCGACTTAGCCGGGCCCTTGCGGGTGCGCGCATTGGTATGCGTGCGCTGACCACGAACCGGTAGCGAGCGGCGGTGACGCAGGCCGCGGTAGCAGCCGAGGTCCATGAGTCGCTTGATGTTCATCGACACTTCGCGGCGCAGATCGCCCTCGACCTGATAGTCGCGGTCGATGGTCTCGCGGATCTGCAGCACTTCCGCGTCGGTCAGCTGGTTGACGCGACGCTCGGCCGGGATGCCGACCTTGTCGACGATCTCCTGGGCGAACTTCTTGCCAATGCCGTGAATGTATTGAAGCGCGATGACGACGCGCTTGTTGGTCGGAATATTGACGCCGGCTATACGAGCCATGTTCTTCTCTTCTCCATATAGGCCGGACGAGCCGGCGCTTCAAGTTGCCCCGCGTCCGGTGGAGGCCGGCCCTTGCGGGAGTTTCCAGTTCAAAGCGGCCTGCCTTGCCCTTGCGGACAAGCAAGCCTCATGCCTGATAGGAAGACGGGCCGCCATACCCCAGCGGACCGCTCCAGTCAAGCGCAATCGTTCGATTCTCTAGCCGGCCGCCTGGCCAACTTTCCGGGTCGTCGCCCTGAGCACCGCCTCGATCTGCTGCGTCACCGCATCGATGTCGGCCATGCCATCGACGCCCCTGAGCTTGCCCTTGGCGTAGTAGTAGCCGATCAGCGGCGAGGTTTTCTTGTAATATTCCCTCAAGCGTTCCTCGAACACCGCTGGGCTGTCGTCCTTGCGCACCGGCAGGCCTGCGGCCTTGGCGTCTTCGGCGCGCTTGACGATTCGGCCAACCAGCGCCTTGTCATCGACGACAAATTCGATGACAGCATCGAGCTCCAGTCCGCGATCCGACAGCATTTCCTCAACGGCGTCCGCTTGCACCAGGGTTCGCGGGTACCCGTCAAGGATGAAGCCGTTTGCGCAATCAGCTTGATCGATGCGCTCGGCCACGATGGCGTTGACGATAGCGTCGGACACCAGTTCGCCAGCGTCCATCACCGCCTTGGCGCGCTTGCCGACTTCGGTGCCAGCCTGGACAGCAGCACGCAGCATGTCCCCCGTGGAAAGCTGTGGGATGCCGTGTCGATCTACCAGTCTTAGTGCTTGTGTCCCCTTGCCCGCCCCCGGCGGTCCAAGCAATATCAACCTCATCTGGCCTTTTTCCCCCCGCGCAGCTTCGACTTCTTGATCAGGCCCTCATACTGGTGCGCGATCAGGTGACCCTGAATCTGCGCCACCGTATCGAGCGTTACACTGACCACGATCAGGAGCGAAGTGCCACCAAGGTAGAACGGTACGCCAGTCGCTGAAATCAGGAACTCGGGCAGCAGACACACCAGCACCAGATAAATGGCGCCGACGACGGTGATGCGGGTGAGCACATAGTCAATATAGTCCGCAGTGCGCTCGCCCGGACGATAGCCCGGGATGAAGCCCGAATGCTTCTTGAGCTGGTCGGCGGTGTCCTTCGGATTGAAGACGATCGCCGTATAGAAGAAGGCGAAGAACACGATCATCGCCGCGTAGAAGGCCATATAGAGCGGCTGGCCGTGGCCGAGCGCCGCCAGGATGGTGCTGGCCCATGCAGGCATATTGGTGGTCTGCGAGAAGCCGGCAACCGTTGCCGGAAGCAGCAGCAGCGACGAGGCGAAGATCGGCGGAATGACGCCGGAGGTGTTAAGCTTCAGCGGCAGATGCGAGGTATCGCCCTGGAACATGCGATTGCCGACCTGGCGCTTGGGATACTGGATCAGCAGGCGGCGCTGGGCGCGCTCGAAGAAGACGATCAGCGCGATGACGATGATGGCCAGCACGATGATCGCCAGGATCAGGCCGGTCGACAAGGCGCCGGTGCGGCCAAGCTCCAGCGTGCCGGAGATGGCGCGCGGCAGGCCGGCGACGATGCCGGAGAAGATGATCAGCGAAATGCCGTTGCCGATGCCGCGAGCAGTGATCTGCTCGCCAAGCCACATCAGGAACATGGTGCCGCCGACCAGCGTGACGACGGTAGAGATGCGGAAGAACATGCCGGGATCGTTGACGATGCCGTTGCCGCCCTCAAGCCCGACCGAAATGCCGTACGCCTGAACCAGCGCCAGAAGCACGGTGCCGTAGCGCGTGTACTGGTTGATGATCTTGCGGCCCTGCTCGCCTTCCTTCTTCAGCGCTTCCAGCGACGGAATGACCGAGGTCATCAGCTGCATGATGATGGAGGCCGAGATATAGGGCATGATGCCGAGGGCAAAGATCGCCATGCGCTGCACGGCGCCGCCGGCGAACATGTTGAACATGCCGAGCACGCCCTTGCTCTGCGACGAGAAGGCCTGGGCGAAAGCGTCGGGATTGATGCCGGGCAGCGGAATATAGGTGCCAAGACGGTAGACGAGCAGCGCGCCGATGGTGAACCAGATGCGCTTCTTCAGATCCTCGGCTTTGGCGAAGGCCGAAAAATTCAGATTCGAGGCTAGTTGTTCAGCAGCCGAAGCCATGCCTGATTCTCCGCTTGGTCACGCTCGATGCCCGCAGCTCAGGCGGCGCGTGTCACCGAAGCTCACGAGATAAGCTCCGGACTGCAAACATGCAAGCGGCCGCGTTGATGCGGCCGCCACATCTGTCGGATCAAAGCACGACCGCAGGCAAAACCGAATTCCACCTTTGCCGACCGTGCTTCAAATTGCCGTTACTCGGCGGCTGCCTGCTCAGGCAACTTCACCGAGCCGCCGGCCTTTTCGATCTTCTCGATCGCGGCCTTGGAAGCACCGGCAACGTCGAAGGCAAGCTTGGCCTTGATGTCGCCGTCCGAGAGGATGCGCACGCCGTCCTTGACGCGACGGATGACGCCGGCCGCAACCAGCGCCTCGGCCGTTACAACTGTCTTAGCATCGAGCTTTTTGGCATCGAGCGCGGCCTGGATGCGGGCCAGCGACACGACGGTGAAGCTCTTGGCGAAGATATTGTTGAAACCGCGCTTCGGCAGGCGGCGGTAGAGCGGCATCTGGCCACCCTCGAAGCCGTTGACGGCGACGCCGGAGCGCGCCTTCTGGCCCTTGACGCCGCGACCGGCGGTCTTGCCCGAACCGGAACCGATGCCACGGCCGAGACGCTTCTTGGAGTGCGTCGCGCCGTCCTTGTCACGCAGATCGTTGAGTTTCATCTGGGTTCTCCTGCGCTCTGGTTCAGCCCTCGTCCACGACGCGGACGAGATGCTGGACGGCAGCGATCATGCCGCGCACCGAGGGCGTATCCTCCAGCGTGCGCTGCTTGTGCATCTTGTTGAGGCCGAGGCCGACCAGCGTTGCGCGCTGCTCCTTCGGCCGGCGGATCGGCGAACCGATCTGCTCGACGGTGATGGTCTTGGTTGCTTTCTTGGCCATGGTCAGATCCCTGGTCAGCATCGACTATTCTTCAGCCGCAACGGCGGTGCCGCGGCGGGCCTGAAGGGTCGAATACTTGATGCCGCGCGCGGCAGCCACATCCTTCGGATGCATCTGGCTCTTCAGCGCGTCGAAAGTGGCGCGAACCATGTTGTAGGGGTTCGAAGAACCCATCGACTTGGCGACCACGTCATGCATGCCGAGCGTCTCGAAAACGGCGCGCATCGGGCCGCCGGCGATGATGCCGGTACCTTGCTTGGCGGCGCGCAGCAGAACGCGTCCCGCGCCCCAGCGTCCCTCGACGTCGTGGTGCAGCGTGCGGCCTGAGCGCAGCGGCACGAAGATCATGTCGCGCTTGGCCGATTCGGTCGCCTTGCGGATCGCCTCCGGCACTTCGCGCGCCTTGCCGTGGCCGAAGCCGACGCGGCCCTTCTGGTCGCCGACGACGACAAGTGCCGCAAAGCCGAAGCGCCGGCCGCCCTTGACGACTTTGGCGACACGGTTGATGTGGACGAGCTTGTCGACCATGCCGTCGTCGCGCTCTTCGCGATCACGGCCGCGGCCGCCATCCCTACGTTCCTGTGCCATATCCTGTTCCTTGTTTTTTTCCGGAAGCACGGTTGATGATGATATCCGGCACCTCTGCAGGTCGCCGGGGGCGAAAACTCTTTTTCCTTCGCATGATCTTATCCGAAAAGTCTGCAACTTTTTGCTGCGCTGACCTTCGGTTCGGGATCATGCTCTAGAAGCTCAGACCACCTTCACGGGCAGCCTCGGCCAGCGCCTTGACGCGGCCGTGGTAGATATAGGCGCCGCGGTCGAAGACGACTTCCTTGACGCCGGCCTTCGAGGCGCGTTCGGCGATCAGCTTTCCGATGGCAGCTGCAGCCGCGGTGTCGGCGCCGGTCTTGAGCGAGCCCTTGAGCTCCTTCTCGAGCGTCGAAGCAGCCGCGATGGTGTGGCCCTTGGCGTCGTCGATCACCTGGACATAGATGTTCTTCGACGTGCGATGGACCGACAAGCGCGGACGATCGCCGGCAACTTTCTTGATCTGGCGGCGGACGCGCTGGGCGCGGCGTTGGGTGGATTCTTTCGAGCCCATGATATCAGTTCCTTGCCTTCAAAAAACGGGGGCAACCATATGCGGTAGGACGAGCCTCCCGCGACCGCTCCCCGCGGCGTTAAAATTACTTCTTCTTGCCTTCCTTGCGGACGATCTTCTCGCCGGCATAGCGGACACCCTTGCCCTTGTAGGGCTCGGGGCTGCGATACTCGCGGATCTCGGCGGCGACCTGGCCGACCTGCTGCTTGTCGATGCCGGTCACCGTGATTTCCGTCGGCTTCGGCACCGAAATCGTCACGCCCTGCGGCGTCTCGTAGACGACGTCATGGCTGAAGCCGAGCGCCAGCTGCAGGTTCTTGCCTTGCATGGCGGCACGATAGCCGACGCCGGTGATCTCGAGCTTCTTTTCGAAGCCGTCCTTGACGCCCTGCAGGATGTTGACGATCTGCGTGCGCGACATGCCCCACTTGGAACGAGCAGTCTTGGTCTGGTCGCGCGGCTGGACAGCGATCTCGCTGCCTTCCATCTTGACCAGCACTTCGTCGTTCACCACGAACTTCAGCTCGCCCTTCGGACCCTTCGCCGTCACGGTCTGGCCGTTGACGGTCGCGGTCACGCCCTGCGGCAGCGAAACGGGTTTCTTTCCAATACGAGACATTTTGTTGTCCTCGTCACTTCTCTTGTTTCAGGTCTCGGCTTTCGGGACTAGATCCCGAAAACCTGTTTCCAACCGGGTCACATACCAGATCAGAAGATCTGGCAGAGGATTTCCCCGCCGACATTCTGTTCACGCGCTTCGTGGTCGGCCATCACGCCCTTCGGCGTCGAAAGGATGGCGATGCCGAGGCCGTTGGCGACGTGCGGTATCGACTTGGCCGAAACGTAGACGCGGCGGCCGGGCTTCGAGACCCGAGCGATTTCGCGCACCACCGGCGCACCATCGAAATACTTCAGCTCGATCTCGATTTCGGACTTGCCGTTGTCGAAGTCGGTCTGGCTGTAGTCGCGGATATAGCCTTCCGCCTTCAGCACGTCGAGGACGCGGGTACGCAGGCGCGAGGCCGGCGTCGAAACGCTCGACTTCTTGCGGCCATACGCGTTGCGGATGCGGGTCAGCATATCGCCGAGAGGATCGCTCAATGACATGTTATGTCCTCCTTACCAGCTCGACTTGACCAGGCCCGGGATCTGGCCGTTATTGCCGAGATCACGAAGCGCGATACGCGATACTTTGAGCTTGCGATAATAGGCACGCGGACGTCCGGTGACTTCGCAGCGGTTGCGGATGCGGGTCTTGGCCGAGTTGCGCGGCAGCGCCGAAAGCTTCAGCTGGGCGCGGAAGCGCTCTTCCATCGGCTTGGACTGATCCATGATGATCGCCTTGAGCACCTTGCGCTTGGCAGCGAACTGGTCCGCAAGCTTGCGGCGCCTGTTGTTCTTCTCGACTGAGCTGGTCTTTGCCATTTCAGATTTTCCTTTTCTCGCTGCCGTTACTGGCGGAAGGGGAAGTTGAAGGCCTTGAGCAATGCCCTGGCTTCGTCGTCCGTCTTCGCAGTCGTACAAACGATGACGTCCATGCCCCAGATCTGATCAACCTTGTCGTAGTTGATCTCCGGAAACACGATGTGTTCCTTGATGCCCATGGCATAGTTGCCACGGCCATCGAAGCTCTTCGGATTAAGTCCGCGAAAGTCGCGGACGCGCGGCAGCGCGATGTTCACGAGGCGGTCGAGGAACTCGTACATGCGTTCCTTGCGCAGCGTGACCTTGGCGCCGATCGGCATCTTCTCGCGGACCTTGAAGCCGGCGATCGAGTTGCGGGCGCGGGTGACGACGGCCTTCTGGCCGGCGATCATCGCAAGGTCTTCCGCCGCGATCGAAGGCTTCTTCGAATCGCCAGTCGCCTCGCCGACGCCCATGTTCAGCACGATCTTGTCGATGCGCGGAACCTGCATCTCGTTCTCGTAGCCGAACTGCTCCTGCAGCGCCTTGCGGATGGTCTCGTTGTAGACCTGCTTGAGGCGCGGCGTGTTCTGGGCAGTTGCCTGCTTGGTTTGAGCCTTAGCCATTGATGACTTCTCCCGAGCGCTTGGCGACGCGCACCTTCTTGCCGTCCTTCTGGAAGATGAAGCCGACGCGGGTCGGCTGGCCATCCTTGGGGTCGGCCAGCGCGATGTTCGACAGCTGGATCGGCGCTTCCTTGGTGATGATCCCGCCCTCTTGGGACTGGGACTGCTTCTGGTGACGACGGATCAGGTTGACGCCGCGCACCAGCGCGGTGTCGTCCTTCGGCTGTACCGAGAGGACTTCGCCCGAACGGCCCTTGTCCTTGCCGGCCAGCACGACGACCTTGTCGCCTTTTCTAATCTTCTGCATTGGTCCGGCTCCTTACAGCACTTCAGGCGCGAGCGAGATGATCTTCATGTGGTTCTTGGCGCGGAGTTCGCGCGGAACCGGTCCGAAGATACGCGTGCCGATCGGCTCTTTCTTGTTGTCGACGAGAACGGCTGCGTTCTTGTCGAAACGGATCACGCTGCCGTCCGGGCGGCGGATGTCCTTGGCCGTGCGTACCACGACCGCCTTCATCACATCGCCCTTCTTGACGCGGCCGCGCGGGATGGCTTCCTTGATCGACACCACGATGATGTCGCCCACGGAAGCGTATTTCCGCTTCGAGCCGCCCAGCACCTTGATGCACATGACACGACGGGCGCCGGAATTATCCGCGACGTCGAGGTTTGTTTGCATCTGAATCATGACTGGCCGCCTTCTTCTTTTCTAACGGGACGGGTTTCTCACCCCTCCCCGGTCTGTCCAAAATTCGTTTCGTTAGCCCTGATCAGGCCTGGTCCGAAGACACCACGACCCAGCGCTTGTCCTTGGAAATCGGCTTCGATTCCTGGATGAACACCTGATCGCCGACCTTGTGGGCGTTGTTCTCGTCGTGCGCCTTGTACTTCTTGGTCATGCGCACGGTCTTCTTCATCACGGGATGCGTGAAGCGCCGTTCGACCTTGACGACAACCGTCTTCTCGTTCTTGTCGCTGACGACGGTGCCCTGCAGAATGCGCTTTGGCATGGTTTTCGTCCTTAAGCCTTCTTGGCCGCGGACTTTTCCGCAGCGATGGTCTTGATACGCGCAATGTCCTTGCGGACCTGCCTCACGCGCGCGGTCTTCTCAAGCTGGCCGGTGGCCTTCTGGAAGCGCAGGTTGAACTGCTCCTTCTTCAGGCTGGCCAGGTCGTCGGTCAGCTGGTCCTGGGTCTTGGTCCGGATGTCTTCGGCTTTCATGATCAGCCCGTCCTTATTCTGCGATGCGCTGTACGAAGCGCGTCCTGACCGAGAGCTTGGCCGCGCCGAGACGCAGCGCCTCACGGGCGGTTTCCTCGTTGACGCCGTCGATCTCGAACATGATGCGGCCCGGCTTGACGCGTGCCGCCCAGTAGTCGACCGCGCCCTTGCCCTTACCCATACGGACTTCGGTCGGCTTCGACGTCACCGGCACGTCCGGGAAGATACGGATCCACACGCGGCCGGCACGCTTCATCTCGCGGGTGATCGCGCGGCGGGCCGCCTCGATCTCACGCGCGGTGACGCGGTTCGGCTCAAGCGCCTTCAGCCCGAAACCACCGAAATCCAGGTTGGTGCCGCCCTTGGCGGTACCGTGGATGCGGCCCTTGAACTGCTTGCGGAACTTTGTGCGCTTTGGCTGCAGCATCGTTCTAACTCCAAATTCCTAAATGTCTTACGCGTTTTCGCGACGGCGACCGCGTTCGCGCTCACCACCACCGCCATGCGCATGATCGCCCTCGGTGGCGCGGCGCTCCGAAGCCATCGGGTCGTGCTCGAGGATTTCGCCCTTGAACACCCAGACCTTGACGCCGCAGATGCCGTAGGCCGTATTCGCCTCGGCCGTGCCGTAGTCGACGTCGGCACGCAGCGTATGCAGCGGCACGCGGCCTTCGCGATACCATTCCATGCGCGCGATCTCGGCGCCGCCGAGACGGCCGGCGCAGTTGATGCGGATGCCTTCGGCACCGAGGCGCATCGCCGACTGCACGGCACGCTTCATGGCGCGGCGGAACGCGATGCGGCGCTCGAGCTGCTGGGCGATCGACTGGGCGACCAAGGTCGCGTCGATCTCCGGCTTGCGCACTTCGACGATGTTCAGATGCGTCTCGGACTTGGTCATCTCCATCAGCTTCTTGCGAAGCTTCTCGATGTCGGCGCCCTTCTTGCCGATGATCAGGCCCGGACGAGCCGCATGGATGGTGACGCGGCACTTCTTGTGCGGACGCTCGATCACGACCTTCGAGATCGCAGCCTGCTTGAGTTCCTTCTCAAGATATTTGCGGATCTTGATGTCCTCGTGCAGCAGCTTGCCGTACTCGCCGGTGTTCGCGAACCAGCGCGAATCCCAGGTGCGGTTGATGCCGAGACGCAGACCGATCGGATTGACTTTCTGGCCCATTATGCGGCCTCCCCTTTTTCTTCGACTTCACGAACGACGATCGTGAGGTGCGAGAACGGTTTCTCGATACGGCTGGCGCGACCACGGCCACGGGCATGGAACCGCTTCATGACGATCGACTTGCCGACATAGGCTTCCGCCACGATCAGCGCATCGACGTCGAGGTCGTGGTTGTTTTCCGCGTTGGCGATCGCCGATTCCAGCGTCTTCTTGACCGTGCCGGAAATCCGCTTGGCCGAGAATTCGAGATCGGAAAGCGCTGTCGCGACCTTCTTGCCGCGGATCAGCGCGGCAACGAGGTTCAGCTTCTGCGGGCTGATACGGATCGTGCGCAACACGGCGCGCGCTTCGTTGTCAGCAAGCCTGCGCGGAGCTTTGGCCTTGCCCATGATTATTTCCTCTTCGCCTTCTTATCCGCGCCGTGACCGTAATAGGTCCGGGTCGGAGCGAATTCACCGAACTTGTGACCGACCATGTCCTCGTTCACCGAGACGGGAACGTGCTTCTGGCCGTTGTAGACACCGAAGGTGAAGCCGACGAACTGCGGCAGGATGGTGGAGCGGCGGCTCCACATCTTGATCACCTCATTGCGACCACCTTCACGAACCTTGTCCACCTTCTTCAGAAGGTAGCCGTCGATGAAGGGGCCTTTCCAAATCGAACGAGTCACTTGGCGTTACCTCTTCTTAGCTCTTGCGCTGATGGCGCGAGCGCAGGATGAACTTGTCGGTCGCCTTGTTGGACCGCGTCTTCTTGCCCTTGGTCGGCTTGCCCCAGGGCGAAACCGGATGGCGGCCACCCGAGGTGCGGCCTTCGCCGCCGCCATGTGGATGGTCGACCGGGTTCATGGTCACGCCGCGATTGTGCGGACGTTTGCCGCGCCACACCGTGCGGCCTGCCTTGCCGTCATTGATGTTGCCGTGGTCCGGGTTAGACACGGCGCCGACAGTGGCCATGCAGGAGCCGTGGACGACACGCTGCTCGCCCGAATTGAGGCGCAGGATCGCCATGCCCTGGTCGCGGCCGACGAGCTGGCCATAACCGCCGGCCGAACGGGCGACCTGAGCGCCCTTGCCGGGCTTCAGTTCGATATTGTGGACGATCGTGCCGACCGGCATCGAAGCCAGCGGCATCGCGTTGCCCGGCTTCACGTCGACCGATTCACCGGCCACGATCTTGTCGCCGGGAGCCAGACGCTGCGGGGCGATGATGTAGGACAACTCGCCATCGTCATACTTGATCAGCGCGATGAAGGCGGTGCGGTTCGGATCGTACTCGATACGCTCGACCGTGCCGACGACGTCGAACTTGCGGCGCTTGAAGTCGATGATACGGTAGGTGCGCTTGTGACCGCCGCCGATGAAGCGGGCCGTGATGCGGCCGTAATTGTTGCGGCCGCCCGACTTGGTCAGGCCTTCGGTCAGGCCCTTGACGGGCTTGCCCTTGTAGAGGCCCGAGCGGTCGACGATGACCAGCTGACGGGTGCTCGGCGTTACCGGGTTGAATTTTTTCAGTGCCATTTGTTCTGTCCTCGCGACCTTGCTCAGAGACCCGTCGCGACGTCGATCGACTGGCCTTCGGCCAGCGTCACAACCGCCTTCTTGACGTCGCTCTGGCGGCCGATCGTGCCGCGGAAGCGCTTGATCTTGCCCTTGCGGACAAGCGTGTTCACGGCCATCACCTTGACGCCGAACAGCGCTTCGACGGCGGCCTTGATTTCCGGCTTCGACGCCTTCTTGGCGACATTGAAGACGACCTGGTTCTGCTCGGAAGCCATGGTCGACTTTTCGGTGATCGCCGGCGAGACGATCACGTCGTAATGACGAAGGTCGGTCATTTGAAGCGCTCCTCGAGAGCCTCGACGGCGGCCTTGGAAAGGACCAGCGTGCCGCGGCGCAGAATGTCGTAGACGTTGATGCCCTGGATGGGCAGCACGTCGATGTTCGGGATGTTGGTCGCCGCCAGCTTGAAATTCTTGTCAAGCTCGGCGCCGCCGATCACCAGGGCGTTGCTCAGGCCCAGCGTCGCGAAATTCGCGATCAGTGCCTTGGTCTTGGCCTCGGTCAGCTTCAGCTCGTCGATGATGATGATCGACGCGCTCTTGGCCTTGGCCGAAAGCGCATGCTTGAGGCCGAGCGCGCGCACCTTCTTCGGCAGATCGTGCTCATGGCTGCGCACGACCGGGCCGTGGGCCTTGCCGCCGCCGCGGAACTGCGGAGCGCGAGCCGAATGGTGACGGGCGCGGCCGGTACCCTTCTGCTTGTACATCTTGGCGCCGGTGCGGGCGATTTCCGCGCGACCCTTGGCCTTGTGGGTGCCCTGCTGTTTCTTGGCAAGCTGCCAGCGCACGACGCGCTGCAGGATGTCCTCGCGCGGATCAAGGCCAAAAATCTCTTCGGAGAGCTTCAGCTTGCCGGCGTCCTTGCCGCCAAGCGTTGTAATCTTGAGGTCCATTATTCCGCTCCCTCTGTGGCCGGGGCCTCGTTCGTGGCGGCACCGTCAGTCGCAACGGCGCGGATCGCGGCGGGCTTCGGCGCATTGGCCGGAAGCGCCACCTTGGCCGCGTCGCGGACCAGGATCCATGCACCCTTCGAACCCGGGACCGCACCGCGGATCAGGATCAGGCCGCGATCGGCGTCGGTCGAGACGACCTCGACATTCTGCGTGGTGACGCGGGTGTCACCCATGTGGCCGGCCATATGCTTGCCCTTGAACACCTTGCCCGGATCCTGGCGCTGGCCGGTCGAGCCGTGTGTACGGTGCGACACCGAGTTGCCGTGCGTCGCGCGGCCGCCACCCATGTGGTGCCGCTTGATGACGCCCTGGAAGCCCTTGCCGATCGTGGTCCCCGTCACATCGACCTTCTGGCCGACGACGAAGTGCTCGACGGTGATCTCGGCGCCAACATCGATCATGTTGTCGGCGGAGACGCGGAACTCGGCAACCTTGGCCTTGGGCTCGACGGAAGCGGTCGCGAAATGGCCGCGCATCGCCTTCGACGTGTTCTTCACCTTGGCAAGGCCAACGCCGAGCTGGACGGCGGTATAGCCGTTCTTCTCCTGCGTGCGCTGCGCCACGACCTGGCAGTTCTCCATCTGGAGAACAGTGACGGGAACATGTTCCCCGGCATCGTTGTAGATGCGGGTCATTCCCACCTTCTTTGCAATCACACCTGAACGCATCGGTTCAATTCCTTTAGAGTTCCCTGTCGGGGCTGTCGCCCCTCCACGCCTCTTGTTCCTTCAGAGTTGCGGGTCGCCCCGCTGACCTCTGGTTCCTTAGAGCTTGATCTCGACGTCGACACCGGCGGCCAGGTCGAGCTTCATCAAAGCGTCGACCGTCTGCGGGGTCGGGTCGACGATGTCGAGCAGACGCTTGTGCGTGCGCATCTCGAACTGCTCGCGGCTCTTCTTGTCGACGTGAGGCGACCGGTTGACCGTGAACTTTTCGATCCGCGTCGGCAGCGGAATGGGGCCGCGGACGTTGGCGCCGGTGCGCTTGGCGGTCGACACGATTTCCCGTGTCGAGGCGTCGAGCACCCGGTGATCAAACGCCTTCAGGCGGATGCGGATATTCTGTCCGTTCATGCGTCACTTCCTTGTTCTGGCGCGGCGCGGGCAGCGCCCGCGACAGATCGGTTTAAGTCCAAATTACTCTTTGATGGTGACGACGATGCCGGCACCGACGGTGCGGCCGCCTTCACGGATGGCGAAGCGCAGCTTCTCTTCCATGGC
>NZ_JAMYRO010000055.1:0-20193 GCF_040321495.1 Mesorhizobium sp. M0408
TCAGGTTCATGCGTCGGGATTCACCTGGGATGAGCTGACGTGGCCCCCGACCTGGACCGATCGCCTCGATCGTGACCGAACGCCGTCGATCCCCGGGCACGAGCTGGCCGGAGTGGTCACCGCCCTCGGCTATGGCACGACGGGGCTGTCGGTCGGACAGCGGGTGTTCGGCCTCACGGACTGGACTCGCGACGGCACCCTGGCCGAGTATGTGGCCGTCGAGGCGCGCAACCTCGCGCCGTTGCCGGGCGACGTCGACTTCACGGTGGGCGCAAGCCTGCCGATGCCGGGCCTGACCGCATGGCAGGGACTGTTCGAGCACGGCCGTCTGCGGGCGGGGCAGAGCGTCCTCGCGCACGGCGCGGCCGGCGCGGTACCGCTACGGCTCCTCGCCTTCCCGTTGCGACCATCCACTTCGTAGTCTTGGGGTGTATAGCCGATCCAGAGATCTCCCGGTTCCCGTACAAGGAGCTTCCGCACATGCCAGGGTCTCAGACCACGCCGGGTCGGAAGTGGCGCTCGAAAAGATCGCGCTTGTCCGTTTCGCCTTCTGCCAAATTAACGGCGTCGGCATCCGGAACGAATTCCCTTTCGTGGCTCAATGGCTGGCCTATGCGCTCCCCTACCGACGCTTCGCCGACATCCTCGCGGACGCCTGCGCACGGCTCGGGGCCGATGCGGATCGCTACTCCTTGCAAATCTCGGGTCAGCCATGCTTAAGCCGCTGCTCTTGGTACAGGTCCAAGCGAACGCCATTGGAAAAGCCGCATGCACACGATACCCTCTCTATCACATGTCGCCATTCTCGGGTCTTGGGCAGTAGTGGTTTTGGGAAATGGACACATCAACCCTAATAATCGCGTACAAGGTAATGAGCGAACGTAGCATTCGGGGCACCGCGCGGATTCTGGGGAAGCCGGCGTCGAGCATTGCTGCAGCCATCGACCGACTAGAAACAGAGATCTCTGTTTCACTCATACAAAAGGTTGGGACAAGTGTTGTCCTAACGCTTGAGGCGGAGAGAATATCTCCTTTGATCAAACTGCTTGCTGACCACATACAAGATGCAATCGCGGTTGGTAACCGCAGTGCGTTCGACGTCTCTCTAAGCTTAAAATCCCTTACCCGCTTTGCGCATGTTGCGGAAACAGGCAGCATTCGCCGAGCGGCCCAGAATCTCGGGCTTGGACAACCTCAGCTCGCCCGTCAGATTGCGCATATGGAATCTGCCCTCGGCTGCCGTTTGCTCAATCGGAGTGTGGACGGCTCAAGAACAACGGAAGCAGGAAAGCGGTTTGCTAAGTCAGTTGGCGCTATCGAAACCGTTTGGAACGACCTCTCCCATGCTGCGGCCGGACGGTTTCGCCGGAGTGCTGCAACCATCAGACTCGGCTCAATCAATCCATTGGGTCATGAAAGTTTCGTTGCCACACTGCTCGCTTCGCTTCTCGCTAGATGGATGGACGATAAGCCCCGCGAGCCACTTTTCGTAGCTAGTACGACGACGGATGAGTTAATTGCAGGCCTTAAGAGCGGGGCCTTCAATGCTGTGCTTCTAAACACCGTAAACGTCCCGACAGACTTTGATGCTTACCTCATAGCCATGTCTCCACTATCGTTGGTTGGGCACTCCACCATTGTCGGGTCACAGCAGTGCAAAGATGGTCTCGCTAAGATATTCCAAAGGACACCTATTGCTGTCCCAAGTGCCAGGAGCGGACTGCGCCAAATTATCAACCGCCTGCTAGCCGAGATACTTACTGAAGCCGAGTTCGATAACTTGAGAATTATAGAGGTGGATTCGATGCCCGTTATCCTCAACCTCGTATTGAGCCATGGAGCAGTATCCGTCCTGCCTTCGGAATCTGTCACCAGCATTCGCGACGATCTTTCTCAAATCCCACTCTCGCCTGACCACAATCTACCGCTATGGCTTGTTTGCCGAAAAAACGAGAGCAGCCGCTTAATCGCTCGTGCGGTTCTGACCGTGCTTGAAGGCTTAGGGTACGGCGAGAAACATCGGCAGCGGCGTTCAGCCTCTGGGCCACCAAACTAAGCAAGCGCCGGTACGCACTGCAATTTCAGCGTGCCACCGACGCCGGCGACTTGACGATCTACCCTTTGCGTACCTGATAGCGCCTGCTAGGCGGAATCAGCGTCCGCCGAAGTCAAGAATAGTTGAGAAGCCGGCGCATAGCGTGATCACGGATATTGTCGATCCACGCAAGCAATCTGGCCTTAGGTTGCTATTCACTGTAACGGCGCTCGAGCGCGCTTGCAATTCGCTCGCAAAGCAATGCGGAGGTCACGACTGTGAGGTGGAGACGAAGGCGGACTCCGTGTTTATCAACTAGGGTAGTAACAATACCGCGATCAGAGTACTCGGTGAGGTCAAGAACATCGTTGATGGTGAAGTCTGGCATTTCGCGCTTAGGGCGCTCATCCGCCGGGTTCTCTTCCCCAATTGGTGGCTTTCCAGGCAGGCCAAGCCTAATTCGCTGGAATTCGGCGTAGCTCTCGGCTACGGCTTGAGCGTTGAATAAATGCCGAGTTACTTTGCCATTTTCGACGACCTGGACAATCCATTGGCCGTCGATATTCTTCAATCGCACGTCATTCGGTTCTCCGGCAACCATATCCGTCATCCGTTTCAACAATCAAGAATGAGCAATGACTGTGAAAGTCCCAAGACGCTGTATCACTCTGTAGACAAACAACTTGTGATATTTAAATCTATACTTTCTCTCAGCATGTCGTCGCTACACGATGGAAATCTTATCGATTCAGTCGGAATGCTCGACGCTATAGATAAATGACCAGTGCACTTGCCTGGCAGTACGGTGTGAATCGGCGAGCAAAATTAACCCCATAAGCCGGGGAATCGGCGTCCAATTCTGACCCCCTCCCTGCCATCGCGAACACTGCATTCGCTCGGTTTCTTAGAGAAACCTCGATGGTCACAAGCCATTGATTTTGCTTTCACATTCAATGCTATGGATTTCGACTGCCTACCAACAGTATCTAAGTTTTCGAAGTTTGGGATATCCCAAAATATATACACCAGCCTGCAACGTCATAGGGCCTTTTCAAAGGCTGGAACCTGTGTTTGTCTATACAAATACGAAGACCCCAGAGGAACTCATGTGTATCAGAATCGCCCGCGAAGCAGCAGACCGGCTGCGGGATGGGATGGCCGTTGCCGCGTCCTGTTTCGAAGGATGCTGCCATCTTGCCATTCGCTTCCGCTGCATCGAGCCGAAGAGTGGCGGTCAGGTCGAAGAACGATACGTCAACCCTATCATCGCACCGAACTATCTCCAATGACTTCCAAGCGGTGGCGCACATCAAGGCGTTCGAACACTTTGTCGAAGCGGTCAACCGGGACGCGACCGCGCGCAAGCTTTTGGGCGTCAGGGCTGACCAACCCTGTGTGCGCGTCTTCCGGCCGCACGTGGTCATGCAAGACCGTGGTGACCCCTGTCTTGTCCGGGACAGAAGTATCGTCTGGAAGTACTCCTCTGAAAAACGGGCAATGCCTGTGACCTACTGCGAAATGTGACCTACTGAGAAAATGAGCATGAGCAACCATCCCGCAACCATCGTGTTGAAGACGCCCCCTGCGTCGATCGAGGATATCGTCGCCATAGCTCGCGAGGGCGCACGCATCGAAATTTCTCCCGCGGTTGAGCAGCGCATTGTTGCTGCACGCGCAGTTGTCGATCGGTATGCGGAGCTCAACTTGCCTGCCTATGGCCTGACAACCGGCCTCGGTGCCGGCGTGGAAACGCGCCTAAAGGCCGATGATCTCGTCACCTTCCAGATCCGGGTTCCGCAGGCACGCGCGGTGGGCGTAGGGTGTGCTCTCTCTCGCGAAGCGGTCAGGGCGATGATCGCGGTCAGGGTTGCCGGCATGGCCGCAGGCGGCGCGGGGGTTTCGCTGCGCATTTTTAAAGCGTTGGTTGCAGCGTTGAATGCCGGATTTCATCCGGTCGTGCCGTCGCTTGGCTCAATCGGTGCCGCCGACCTAGCGCCACTGGCACATATGGGGTGTGCCCTCCTTGGTCACGGCGAGGCGGAACTCGACGGCGAGGTGATGCCGGCACAAGCTGCACTGGAAAAGGCGGGACTCACGCCGCTGGATCTGGGACCGAAGGATGGTCACGCGCTCGTCGGCGCCAACAGCTTATCGGTCTCGCAAGCCTGCCTGCTGGTCCATGACATCGAACGACTGTTCGACTGGTCGCTTTTGGCTGTTGCACTGAACTTCGAGGCCTTTCGCGTCAATATTACTGCGTTTGATGATCGGGCGCTCGCCGCACGCCCCGCTTTTGCCCAGCGTGCGGTGGCGGCGCGGTTGCGCGACATCCTTTCAGGCAGCTTACTTTTTGCAGAAGGCGCTGCGCGCCGACTGCAGGATCCGTTGAGCTATCGCTGCGTGCCGCAAGTATGGGGTGCGCTGTCGCATGCCATCGCGGAAGCCCGGGAGGCTACCCTAATCGAGCTTACCAGTTCGGGTGACAACCCCGTGGTGCTGGCGTCGGAAGGCTTGATCCTGTCGCATGCTAACTTTGACCTGACCGCCTTCGTCCTGTCTTGGGAGAGGCTAGGGCAGGCGCTGGCGCATTGCGCCGCCGCGACGGCCTACCGGACGATGAAGATCATGTCGCCAGGCATCTCAGATCTCCCTCGTTTCCTGACCACGGGTCAGAATCGCGCTGGGTTCGCAGCCGTGCAAAAAACGGTTTCCGCCTTGGAAGCGGAAATCCGCCATCTCGCCCTGCCTGTCTCGCTTACGCCTATTCCGGTGGCCGACGGCCTCGAGGATCAGGCTTCGATGGCCCCGCGTGTTCTTGCTAAGACCGGGGCAATCGTCGAACGGCTGCGATATCTCGTAGCTATCGAGCTCGTGACCTCGGCACAGGCAACAGACCTCAGAGGCGTGGCGGACCAACTCGGCACAGGAACTGGCGACGCCTATCGCATCGTTCGGAGCCTTGTCGAGCCAGTCGGCGAGGATCGCGCGCAAGGACCAGACTTTATGCGCCTTGCGAAAGCGATCGAGAATTCAGCCTCACCGGTATCGGGTCAAACCGCGCGACAAACCTCGTTGAACCGGCTTCCTGGTCTCATCCCGGGGAAGCCCGGATAGATCCAATCGAGTTGAAAAATTGGAGGAAACAGGAATGCGGGAAATCTGGATCGACTATCTGAACGCGCTTGACGTAAAGGCGCTGAGGCTGACGAACGAGGAGATTCTTGATGCGGTTTCAAAGGCCCTGGATGCACAGGGTCGCGGCGAGACTGTTATCGAGCCTCGTGTCCATCTTGTCCCGGAAAGTTCTGACAGGGGCCATTTCAATGTGCTGCGTGGCTACGTGAAACCGCTCGACTTTGCTGGTGTGAAGGTGGTTGGCGATTTCGTCGACAACTATAAGGTCGGTCTTCCTTCCGAGCTGGCCGTGCTAAACTTGTTCGATCCGCGCACTGGCGTGCCCAGAGCCGTCATAGATGCGACGGCAATCACCGACATGCGGACTGGCGCGGTAACCGCGATCGGCGCAAAACATCTCGCACGTAAGGACAGCAAGGTGCTCGGCCACGTCGGTGCGCGCGGAACTTCCTATTGGAATGTCCGCCTGCTCGATCATCTCTTCGATTTCGACGAAATTCGCGTCCATTCCCGCCGGCCTGAAAGCCGCGAGGGCTTTGCGGCCCGGCTGACGCGAGACCTTGGCAAGAAGATCGTCGTCACAGACAATTGGGAGGACTGCCTGAAGGGCGCTGACATTATGGTTGAGGCCAGCCGTTTGCCGGAGCCCACGCCACTGTTCAAAACCAAGTGGGTGAAGACAGGGGTTTTTGTGGTTCCATACGGGACGATGAGTGCGCTGGAATTCGACATCACCGATATCATGGACAAGGTGGTTGTTGACGACTGGGGCCAGTGCCAGCCAGGACGCCCCTTTGGGGCACTCCGCCGCCATGTGGACGAGGGCAAGGTCACCTTGGAGACACTGCACGCCGAAATGGGCCAGATTGTCTGTGGCGCCAAGTCCGGTCGCGAAAGTGACGATGAAACGATTCTCTTCTGGCATCGCGGGCTTAGCAGCACAGACGTCGCCCTCGGCGCCGCCATGGTCGAAAAGGCCAACCGCATGAACATCGGCCAGAAACTCCGTTTTGCCTGAGCTGTCATGAGCGCTGCCAACCTCATCGCCTGTTCGCGAATGTACAATGTCACACCAGCCGCTCGCGCCTGCTGGGACGATCTGTTCATCTGGCTAAGCGGACAGGCGGGCGTGGAGCTCAAGATCATATCCCATCCCGCGCCTGCGCCCTTGTCCGAACTATGGGCAAGGCCAGACATGGGAGCCGTCTTCATGTGCGGCTATCCCCTTTCCCTCCTGGCGGAGAAAGAGCGTCCGACCGTGCTGGCCGCGCCCGTAGCCCATGCTTCATGGGCCGGAGGCCGACCCTGCTATGCAAGCCATATCGTCGTGTCCAAGGACGGGCCGGTGCGGACGGCTGCGGACCTACCGACGGCGATTTGGGGTTGGACAGTCCGAGATTCCCAATCTGGCTATAATGCGCCGCGCGACTTCCTTTCTGGTTTTTTGCCCGAAAGAGCACCCGCACTGCGCACCGTTGGGCCTCTCCTTAATCCATCGGGCGTCGTTGCGGCGCTTCGCGAGGGGCGCATTGAAGTCGGGGCTATGGACGCCTACGCCTATGCGTTGCTGTCAATCCACGAACCGGATGCAGTGGTGGGATTGCGCATCGTCGCGACGACCAGGTCACTGCCGTGTCCGGCGCTCGTTTCGTCCAGAACTGCGCCCGCCGATAAGGTGTCAACTCTGCGGCAGGCGCTGTTGCGGGCTCATGAAAGCGAAGACGGACGTGCTGCGTTACGTCCGCTCGCGATTGAACGGTTCGACAACCCAGATGTGGCCAACTACCGCGTGCTCGCAGAGGCGGCGGAGGCGGTCGATCAGAGGCTTGCGGCATGGTGACGCCAGGAGCATGCAGCGACGACTGCACTAGCAGATTAGTCGAGATAGCGGGGCGAACCTGCTCTGCCGCGCGAGATGTAGGAGCATCGTCTTGACTTGGA
Organism: Mesorhizobium sp. M0408; assembly: GCF_040321495.1. Classification (NCBI taxonomy): domain Bacteria; kingdom Pseudomonadati; phylum Pseudomonadota; class Alphaproteobacteria; order Hyphomicrobiales; family Phyllobacteriaceae; genus Mesorhizobium; species Mesorhizobium sp. M0408. The sequence goes on from NZ_JAMYRO010000055.1 coordinate 7,112, forward strand.
TCCAAAGAACATGCCCCCATGACGGCCGTCGGCTCGAAAAGGGGGGCGCCAGGTGCCGCGCTCCGTCTAGGCGCGTCCTATGCGTCGATGCCGGGGATCAGCAGGCAGATGTAGCGCCAGCAGATCCGGTGTGCCCGCTCCAAATCCTCTTCCTCATACTCGCCCACGCTCTGCCAAAAGAAGCCGTCGATCAGCGCGGCGATGCCGTCGACGGTGTCGTCGACCTGATCAGTCGGAACCAGTTGCTTGACGGCGTAGCGGATGTTGGAGACGAAGCGCGCGCCGGTCAGGTGGTAGAGATGCTTGATGCGTGGCTCGGTCCGCGCGGCGATCATGAACTGCATCCAGGTCACGGCGCGCTTGGGCATGCCGAGGTGCTGCGGTGCGAACGAGCCGTCGACGATCGCCTTCAGCCGTTGCGCCGGCGTCGGATTGGCCGGCGCCAACTTCATGATGTCCTGGCGAAACAGGTTCGACAGGTTGCGCATGGCCAGCGCCATCAGCTCTTCCTTGCTCTCGAAATAATGGTTGACCAAACCGGCCGACATGCCGGCCCGCCGTGCGATGACCGCCATCGTGGCGCCGGACATGCCTTCCTCGCCAACGACGGCAATCGCGGCGTCCACAAGCTCGTCGCGGCGCATCGCCTTGATTGACCGTTTCGCCACTGCAATGCCTTCTCGTTTGTATATTAATTAGCTATTCAATATACCATATCATCATTCAATCCAAGTCGGAGTTCATATGCCCAGCGTCGTTATTTCCGGGGTCAGAACCGTCGAAACCCACTGGATTCCGCTTTCCGACGGCCGCAAGCTGGCCGCCCGCCTGTTCCTCCCGGAGGACGCCGAGAAAAATCCCATCCCGTTAGTCTTCGAATACATACCGTATCGCCGCCGCGACGGCACGCGCACCGGCGATGAAGAGATGCATCTTTTCTTTGCCGGCCATGGCTATGCCTGTGCCCGCGTCGACATTTCCGGCACCGGCGATTCGGAGGGCCTGCTCGACGACGAATACGTCAAGCGCGAGCAGGACGATGCGCTCGAGATCCTCGACCATCTCTGTTCGCAACCATGGTGCACCGGCGTGGCCGGCATGATCGGCAACAGCTGGGGTGGCTTCAGCGGCCTGCAGGTCGCGGCCCGCCGCCCGCCGCAGTTGAAGGCGATCGTCACCTCCTGCTCGACCGACGACCGCTATGCCTGCGATGCGCATTACAATGGCGGATTGGTGATCAACGACAATTTCGGCTGGGGCGGGGCGCTTTTCGGCTATTCGGCGCTGCCGCCGGATCCGGCAGTCGTTGGCGAGGATCGCTGGCGCGAGATGTGGCAGAATCGGCTCGACGACCACAAGAACCATGCCGCCGAATGGTTGAAGCACCAGCGCCGCGACGCGTTCTGGAAGCAGGGCTCAGTCTGCGAGGATTTTTCCGCGATCGAATGCGCGGTGCTGGCGGTCGGCGGCTATCTCGACGGCTATACGCAGACGATCTTCAGCCTGGTCGAGAATCTCACGGCGCCGGCCAAGGGCCTTTGCGGGCCCTGGGGCCACAAGGAACCGAACTATGGCGTCCCCGGCCCTGCCGTCGGTTACCTGCAGGAATGCATCCGCTGGTACGATCACTGGCTGAAGGGCATCGACAATGGCGCCGACCGCGATCCGGACATGCGCTTCTATTTGATGGACTATGCCACGCCGCATTCGCATATCGACTTCAGGCCGGGCCGCTGGCTGGGCTTTCCGCAATGGCCGGCGAAGCAGATCGGCGGCAAGGCCTATTGGCTGAACGGCGACGGCAAGCTCGGCGAGACGCAAGGAGCCGGCGGGGCAGGGCTGACCATCTCATCGCCGCTCACCACGGGCGTGCAGGGGCAGGAATGGTGCCCCTATGGCCAGGGCCGCATCTCGGCTGAAGGCGCGCGCGACCAGCGTGCCGACGATGGCGGCTCACTGTGCTTCGACAGCGCGGTAATGGCTGCCGACCTGCCGCTTGCCGGCATATCGAAAATCAGGCTGCGCGTCACCGCCGACAAGCCGCAGGCGCAGCTCTGCGTCAGGCTGAACGATGTGGCGCCGGACGGCACCTCGGCCTGCATCACCTTTGCGCTGCTCAATCTCGCGCACCGCCAGAGCCATGAGTTTCCGACGCCGTTGACGCCGGGCCAGTTCGAGGATGTCGAACTCGACTTCAAGCCGGTGGCGCAGATCATCCCGGCCGGACACAGGCTGCGGGTGGCGATTTCTTCGTCCTACTGGCCGATGGCCTGGCCGTCGCCGGAGCGCACCATGCTGACCTTAGATCCGAAGGGCTGCCGACTCGATCTCGCGGTCCTGGCCAGCGAGGAGGGCCTGGCACCCGTCGCCTTCGAGGACGCGCTGTGGGCTGAGCCCCGCCCATTGACGGTCAATGAGCCGGCGCGCCAGCTGCGCTCGCTGACGACCGACCTGCCCACCGAGCACACCGAACTGACGGCAATGTCCGACGACGGCCGTTTTGTCTTCGAGGACATCGGCACCGAGATCACCTCGTGGCGCCGCAAAATCTATGGGATCACCGACAACGACCCGGCGAGCTGTGTGACGCAAGTGACCTGCCACAAGGAATTGACGCGTCCGGATTGGAACGCGCGGCTCGATTGTCAGATCACCATCAGCTGCGACCGCGAGAATTTCTATGCCCGCGGCTGGGTCAGGGCTTACGAACGGGGAACGATCTTCGCCGAACGGACTTACGACGAGGTCATTCCACGCGACTGCATGTAACCAACAAAAAAGGGGAACAGAAAATGCGCATGAAACTCGACCGCAGAACATTCCTGGCCGGCTCGTCGGCACTGGCGATCCTGCCCTATGCCCGCTTCGCGCGGGCAGCCGATAGGACCAACCCGATCATCGCGCTCGATACCGACATCGGCAATCTCGATCCGGGCAACCGTGTCGGCACCACCGAAGGCAACATTATCCGTTCGGTCTGCCAGACGCTGGTGCGCTTCGAGCCGGGCAAGACCAGCTGGACGAATGACGCGGCCAGGGAGATCAAGCAGATCTCCGACACCGAGTTCAATTTCGAGCTCAACCCCGGTCAGATGTTCACCGGCGGCTTTGGCGAGCTGACGGCCGATGACGTGAAATACTCGTTCGACCGCTACATCAACGGCGACAAGAACGGCAAGAAGCTCACCTATGCCGACGACATGGAAGCGCTGAAGTCGGTCGAGGTCACTGGCAAATACACCGGCAAGCTGATCCTCAAGCATCCGTCGGCGGCACTCTGGCTGATCGGCATCTGCGATGCGTCGGGCGCGATCCTGTCCAAGAAGGCCGTTGAACAGCTGGGCGACAAGATCGCCACGACGCTGATCGGCTCCGGCCCGATGGTGCTCAAGGAATGGCGCCCGAAGGAGCAGTTCGTGCTCGCCGCCAACCCCGACTATAAAGGCCCCTACAAGGCGCATTTCGAGGAGATCACCGGCAAGATCATCCCCGAGCACAAGACCTCCTTCCTGTCCTATCAGGCCAAGGAACTCGACTTCACCGCCTTCGATGCCGACCAGTTCGACACCGCCAAGGGCCTGCCGGACACCAAGGTCATCGACATTCCGGGCATCGACTACACCTGGATCGGCATCAATGTTGAGAAGGGCGATCTCGCCGATATCAAAGTCCGCCAGGCGATCCGTTGGGCGATCGATGTCGATGCCATCATCCAGGGCGCTTATTCCGGCGCCACCTCGCGTGCCAAGACGCTGCTGGCGCCAGGCCTGCTCGGCAACTGGGCCGATGCGCCGCTTTACACCAGAGATGTCGCCAAGGCACAGGCGCTGGTCGCCGAGACCGGCAAGACCGGGCTGACCTTCACCTTCACCTGCCTCAACGACGCGACGTCGCTGGCGGTCGCCCAGATCGCCCAGGCCAACCTCGCCGAGATCGGCATCACGCTCACCATCAACGCGATGGATTCAGGCGCCTACTGGGCGCTCGGCGCCGACGACGCCAGCAAGGATCTCGAACTGACGCTCATTCCCTACACGTCCAAGTTCGACCCGAGCTTCCAGACGCAGTGGTTCCTCGGCAGCCAGATCGGCCTGTGGAACTGGCAGCGCTGGAACAGTCCCGAGTTCGACAAGCTCCACCAGGAGGGGCTGGAGACGCTGGATAAGGCCAAGCGCGAGGAGATCTATATCAACATGCAGAAGCTGCTCGATGAATCGGCTTCCTGCATCTGGATCACGCACGGCCGCAACTTCTTCGTCGACGCGGCCTGGCTGAAGCCAATGTTCCTGCCCAACGGCAAGGACTGGCAATTCGAGTTCTTCGACAAGGCGTAAGGTCAGAGCCGGTGACCTGGGAGGGGTGGTTGACCAGATGTGGCGGACTGGATCCGGAGCGTTCATGACCAGATCGCAACGGACCGCCGCCTTCATCGCGAGCCGTCTGGCGTCGGTGGTGCTGACCATCGCCGGCGCCACGCTGCTTCTGTTCCTGATGGTGCGGCTGGTGCCGGGCGACTTCACCTCGGTGATGCTCGGCCCGAGAGCGACGCCGGAGCTGCGTGCCCAGATAACCCATGACATGGGCCTCGACCGCAGCATGGTCGAGCAGCTCTGGCTGTTCGCCAGCCGTGCCGCGACTGGCAATTTCGGCGAGGATGTCGTCTCGCACCGGCCGATCCTCGACGTCGTGCTCGATGTCGTTCCCAACACGCTGGCGCTGGCCTTCAGCGCGCTGGCGCTGGCGCTGGTAGTCGGCATTCCGATCGGCGTAATCGCGGCGCTGAAGCCAGGCTCGTGGCTCGACAGCGGCCTGGCGCTGCTATCGATCTCCTTCATCACCACGCCAACGCTGGTGGTCTCGGTCATCCTGTTCCTGATCTTCGCCATCGGCCTTCACTGGCTGCCGGTGGCCGGACCCGGCAACCCCGGCGACATCACGGACCGGCTGGCGCATCTGATCTTGCCCAGCGTGGCGCTGGCGCTGGGCTGGGTTGGCTACATCTCGCGGCTGGTGCGCGCCGCACTGCTCGACACGCTGGCCGAACTGCATGTGCGCACGCTGCGCGCCTATGGCGTGTCGGAATACCGCATCGTCGGGCTGTACGCACTGAAACTTGCGCTGGTGCCTGTGGTGTCGATCCTCGGCATCGGGCTCGGCGACCTGATCGGCAGTTCGGTCGTCGTCGAGATCATCTTCGCCCGACCGGGCATCGGCAGCCTGATCTTCAACTCGATCGCGCAACGCAACTACCCCGTCGTGCAGGCCTGCGTCGTGTTCATCGTCGCCTTCTACATCGTCGCCAATCTCGTGGTCGACATGATCAACGCGCTGCTCGATCCTCGTATCGCGGCGGGGCGGGGATGAGCGGGTTTTTCGCGACACTCAAACGCATCTGCTCGGAGCGCGACGGCCGGCTCGGCGTGGCCTTCACCTGTCTCATCCTGGTGTTCGCGCTTGTCGGGCCGCTGGTCAGCCCTGATCCCAACGCCATCGACATCAAGGCCCGCTTCGCGGCACCGGGGCTGGCGCATCTGTTGGGTACAGACAATCTCGGCCGCGATCTGTTGGCGCGCACCTCGGTCGGCACACGCTATGCGCTGACGCTTGCGGTGATTACCGTCGTCATCTCCTCGATCATCGGTTCGCTGATCGGCATCGTCGCCGGCATCGTCGGCAGTTGGATCGACCGAGCGGTGACGGCGGTGTTCGATATCGTCAACGCCTTCCCGCCGCTGATCCTCGCCTTCGCGTTGATAGCGCTTTACGGCAAGGGCTCGGCTACCTTCGTGCTGCTGGTCACCGTCGTGTTCATTCCGCAGTTCGGCCGCATGGCGCGGGCCCGCGCGCAGACGCTGCGCAATCTCTCTTTTATCGAGGCCGAGCGCATGCTCGCCGTCCATCCCGTCACCATCGTGGTCAGGCACTATCTGCCCAATGTCGCCGGGCCGATCATCGTGCTGGCCAGCATGAACCTGCCCGTGGTGATCGCCTTCGAGGCCTCGCTGTCCTTCCTCGGCTTTGGCGTGCAGCCGCCGAAATCCTCATTGGGCACGCTGATCAAGGACGGCTTCATCTCGATCAACCAGTCCTGGTGGCCGACGGTTGCCGCAGCCCTGGTGCTGGCCATCGCCACGCTCGGCGCGACCTTGCTCGGCGAAGCGCTGCGGCGCGTCATCGATCCCAAGTCGGCGGGGGTGCGCTGATGGCGATTTCGCTGCGCGATCTTTCAGTAAACTACAGCCTGCAGCAGGGCACCGCGCATGCGCTGCGTGGCGTGTCACTGGACATTGAGAAGGGCCAGATGCTCGGGCTGGTGGGCGAATCGGGCAGCGGCAAATCCACCGTTGCGTTCGCCTTGATGGGCCTGCTCGCCAACAACGCCAGGGTCACGTCGGGCACGGCGACAATCGAGGGCAAAAGTTTCGACCTGACGGAGCGCAACGCGACGGCTGCCTTGCGCGGCCGCGGCATGGCGATGATCTTTCAGGACCCGATGCTGTCGCTCAATCCAGTGTTCACCATCGGCACGCAGCTTTGCGAAGTGCTGCGCCGGCGCACGCCCGGCAGCGACCGCAAGACGCGGGTTGCGATGGCCGAAGATGCGTTGGCCAAGGTCCGGCTCAGCAACCCCGGGCGGCGCATGAACCAGTATCCGCATGAACTCTCAGGTGGCATGCGCCAGCGCGTGGTGATCGCCATGGCGCTCTTGTCCGAACCGGCGCTGCTGATCGCCGACGAGCCGACCACGGCGCTCGATGTCACCGTCGAGGCGCAGATCATGCGCGAGATCATCGGCTTGCGCGACCGCATCGGTTGCGCGGTGCTGTTGATCACCCACAGCCTCGGTCTGGTCACCGAATATTGCGACGCAATCTCCGTGCTCTATGCCGGCGAGAAACTGGAAAGCGGCACGGTGAGGCAAGTGCAGCGCCAGCCGGGCCATCCCTATACGCGCATGCTGTTCGACTGCGAGGTGCCGATTGACCGCGAGCGCCATGCCGATACCTCGCAAAACCGCTTCACGGTGATTGCAGGCGATCTGCCGGACCCCCGGCGGCGGCCACCCGGCTGTATCTTCAACGCACGCTGCGATGTCTCGTTCGAGGATTGCGCTGTCGTCAGTCCGGGCGATTATCCCGTTCGCAATGACGCCGCACACAGCGCCCGTTGCCTGCGGTTGGCGACGCCATGACCGACGCGATCTCGATCAGCAATGCGCAGTTGCGCTTCGGCGAGACCGCGGCACTCGACGGCGTGTCGCTCACCATTCCGCAAGGTACATGCTTCGGCATTGTCGGCGAATCCGGCTCCGGCAAGACGACGCTGATGCGCGCCGTGCTCGGCCTGCAAAAACTCGACCAGGGCGAGATCGGCATCCTCGGCAATCCGCTGGTGCCTGGCCGCGCGGCGCTGAAGCAGCGCGCCAGCTTCATCCAGCCGATCTTCCAGGATCCGGCCGCCTCGCTGTCGCCGCGCAGCCGCATCCGCACGCTGATGAACGAGGTCGGCACGGTGCTGAGGGAACCGCATGCCGCACTGTATGAGCGGCTCGGTGTCATCCTGAACCGACTTGGCCTGCCACAGAGCGTCATAGAAAAATACCCGCACGAGATCAGCGGCGGGCAGGCGCGCCGCGTGGCCATCGCCCGGGCGTTGCTGATGAAGCCGTCGATCCTGATTGCCGACGAACCCACCGCTGGTCTCGACGTTTCCGTGCAGGGCGATCTGCTCAACCTGTTGCAGGACATCAGGCGGTCCGACAACATCACGCTGGTTGTCATCAGCCACAATCTGGCGATCGTGCGCCTGATCGCCGAAAACGCTGTCGTCATGCGAGCCGGCAAAGTCGTCGAAGGGGGCGAGGTCGGTTCGCTGTTCAAGTCGCCTCGGGAAGCCTACACGTGTGAATTGCTGGCTGCGTGGCCGAGCGTCACTCGGGTCCCCGCTCTAAACCGTTGATAGATCTGATGTGGCACTGGGCCCTTTCCAGTGGAACACACAACGTCTAACGCCATTCAACATCTCTAAACTCGCTTCCTCGCTCATGGACGACGACAGTAAGCGTGCGAGCAAAGGCCATCGCTTCTCACCGACGGCTTATTCGTCGCCGCGGCCAGAAACTGGACCCGCGTGAAATCACTAGAGGCGATATAAAAACCGCTTTGAACGCAAACCCCTATGGCGCGGGAGGCGAAAGGCCGGCAAGGCTCGTTGCACTGGGCCTCATGTCAGCGGGCGTCCGCCTTGATCTCGGCACCGTCATCGAGATCGCGGCCAGCGCAATCCATATGATCGAGCGCGGCCTAGACTAGGACGTAGACTCATTACCGCGTAGCCAGATGCGGATTGCGACGAGTTTCAAGGCGGCAAGATAGTTTTCGGCCAGCTTGTCGTATCGCGTTGCGATACGACGGAATTGCTTGGCCTTATTGAAGAAACGTTCGACGAGGTTGCGGGCCTTGTAGAGGAAGGGGCTGAAGCAGATCGCGTCCTTGCGGTTGGCCTTGGGCGGAATGTTGGCCCATGCCTTTCGCTCGGTGACAGCATTGCGCAAGGCGTTGGCATCGTAGCCCTTGTCGGCGAGTAGCATGGCACCCTCGGGCAAATCCTTGATCAAGTCCGCTGCGGAAGCGATGTCACTCATCTGGCCTGCCGTGAGCGTCAGCTTGATCGGCCTGCCTTCGGCGTCGACAAGAGCATGGATTTTGGTCGTCAGCCCGCCTCGGGAACGACCGAGACAATAATCTCGATCCCCCTTTTTGCTGTCGCGCCTTGCTGATGGACGCGAACAATGGAGGTATCGATCATCTGCACCGTTGCATCATGGGCTTTGGTGATGCCATGCATGAGGCGGTCCCACACACCTGCTTTCCGCCATCGAACGAAGCGATTGTAGCAGGTGGTGCGTGGGCCGTATCTCTCTGGCAGATCGCGCCATGGCGCACCCGATCGCAGCACCCAGAAGATGCCGTTCAGCACCTTGCGGTCGTCTACGCGTGGAACTCCTCGCGGCTTGTTGGGTAACAGCGGCTCGATCGCCCGCCATTCGAAGTCAGTCAGGTCATATTGGCTCATGCTAAGTGTGAATCAGATTCTGCCGCAACATGAAAGGCTCCGTGAACCGGTCGATTGCGGACATTGGCTGATCCATAGTTCGCTACTATCATCCGGATGTCGAAGGAGTTGTAAGACATGGACACAGCGGAGTGGCGTACTCGTATTGGGCTAATCATCGAGAAGCTGCGATCCCTGACACGGGCAGAATTCTTTGATGAACAAAACGGTCTCTACAATGACGTAGAGCAGGATCTTTTTGCCCTATACAACGCCTTTACGTTCGACATGAGATGGTTGAAGCCGTTTCTAGAAAAGAAGCGAACTGGGCGGGCTCGTTGGCTCCCACTTGACCCCAACGATCTCGCTTCGATGGACGTCAGGGAGGTCTACTGGCGTTTACAAGAAAATCACGCCGACGACCGGTTCATGGACGGAGCTTTGATCGAGCCATTCGAAAATGGGTCGCTAGTCGCAGCCCTTGAACGGATTTCAGAGGGACTTGATGGCCTGGTTCCTCAACGCAACTAGGAGACTAGTTCCACAACCTCGGTCATTTCGCGATTATGAGTTCACGGCCTAGTATGAGCGAGACGCTGTGCGATTTCGAAAGACCTGGTTTTTTTGAACCTCATGGTCTTCATTAGCATTGTAAGCCGCCGTCAGATCGCCTCGCGTCGGCCAAGAGTTCCAAGAAAGGCCTTCGTATCGCGTGAGGATTTGTACCGATGTATGCGAACGCCACCCGCATCCATGTCACCCCAGTGAAATTCTGGCGCGCCGGCTGCTGTTGCTAGCCGGACAATTTGGCAGAGTGGCGTCAGTAGACTGTCGAAATCGCGACCGATGGACGAGAGAAGCAGGCGCCGTTCGGTCGCCATAAAAGGAGCGATAGGCTCCTCTGACCCCCGATGGTTGCGTTGCGACTGCGTGTATTCTGGCCTAGTTCTCTGTCAAGCCGTTCGAGAATACTTTTCAGTGGCATGCATTATTAACTCGCGGGTAGTTCCGCCCGCTATTATTCCGCGGTATAGACATCTTACCTTTTCGGCACGTTCTCCATGAACTGCCGCACGGACCGAGCAGGGAACCGCGCGAACGCGGGCACGGCCTGTCATCGGCCCTGCCTGCTACGTCGGCAAACGACCACTAGCTCGGGCCATTTGGTTCCGCTCCAAATCGGCATCCCTCCCGTATGCTCCATTTGGGCGGCTTAAAGCTCTCTGGAATTGCATCGGTTTTGGGGACTAGACACCCAGCCGCCACTAAACCGGCCAGGCGAGCGATCTCGGGCATGACTCGATGGTTTCCATCGGCTCGCTCCACACAGCTATCGAGGCCGCGGTCGTAGACAATCCAATTGTAGGGGAGACGTAAACCAAAGTATGCGGCGCAACGCCTAAACAGGTAGGTCCGACACACTTCGTTGCAATAGAAAATCATCACGGGCGAGGTAAACTGGCGGGTAACTTGGAGATGGATCTCTGGTCCGCGAAGGACAACCATCCTCCCGGCATGGAGGAAGCTATGATCTGTATCACCTGTGGCGGTAGGTTTCACAACAGACCATTTCAATATTACTTTTGTTCGAAGATATGCTGGGAGGACGCATCTAAAAACATTCCTTGGTCGGTTCTCTTTGATGACGTCGAACCGCTCAACTATCCGGTTAAGCTCACTACCCCTCCCCGCCATCCTCGGGTTCCAAGGCATCGCGAACGCACACGAAGCCCCGTGAAGGATTCGCCGGACGGCGACTACCGTTGGTGCGCGCATCAGGCGGGTATGGAAGCAGCGGACACGGTCTGCCACTTCGAACAGCCCAAGGCCTGGTGAGGCCACCCACTTCGCAGCGTTCGTCAAGATTAACGACCGGCGAGAAACGCATCTCAGTTCGTAAAAACCCAAAGGTTGCGATGCCATGTTGACAGAAGCACCTCCTGCCGCCGCCGACTTGATCGCGCCCTTGGACAGCAACGCGCTGCCATTGCCTCAGGGCCGGCCTTTGCCCGGGCGTGACTGGGGTTCTCGTTTTAGCAGACAAGCCCATTCCGCGACCGAAACATCGCTCAAAATTCCCACTCGTCGCAGACATAGCGTCACTACTTCCCTGGGCGCGTCTTTGGACGAGCTCTTCGATACCGTGCAGCGACAGACGCTCCGATATTTCTGGGAATTTGGCCATCCGACGAGCGGCCTTGCGCGAGAGCGGAGCAACGCGACACCGAATATCGTCACGACAGGCGGTTCCGGCTTCGGCATCATGGCGATTCTTGCAGGCGTCGAGCGCGGATGGGTCGGCCGGCAGGCCGCTCTCGATCGCCTGATTACGATGGTGTGCTTTCTCGGCCAGGCCGAGCGCCACCATGGCGCCTTTCCTCACTGGATGGATGGCGAGAGCGGCCGAACCATCCCGTTTAGTCAATGCGACGATGGCGCCGACATCGTCGAGACTGCGTATTTGATTGTGGGGCTTCTTTCGGCGCGACAATATTTCCGAGGATCGGAAGCCAAAGCGTACCTTTTGCGCAGCCTCATCGATGCGCTGTGGCAGGACATCGAATGGGACTGGTTCACCCGCGGCTCCGACTCGCTCTACTGGCATTGGAGCCCGGTGCACGAATGGGCGATGGACCACACGATCCACGGCTGGAACGAGTGCCTGATCGCATTCGTCCTAGCCGCGTCGGCCCCACGGCATCCGATCGAGCCGAGTGTCTATCACCGTGGCTGGGCCGCGGGCCAAGCCTTCGCCAACGGCCGAAGCTTCGACGGTATTCCGCTCCCCCTTGGACCCGATCATGGAGGCCCCCTCTTTTTCGCTCACTATTCCTTTCTGGGGCTCGACCCAAGACGTCTTCGGGATTGCTACGCCGACTATTGGCGGCAGAATGTCGCTAGTACTCTCATCAACCAGGCGCATTGCATTCGCAATCCTCAGAAATTCGACGGCTATGGCGCCGATTGCTGGGGGCTGACAGCCAGTGACAGTATCGATGGCTATGTCGCACACGCTCCCGACCGCGATCTGGGCGTGATCACCCCGGCCGCTGCGCTTGGCTCCTTCCCCTATGCCCCAGCGGAGTGCCATCGGGCGTTTCGCCACTTTGCTTCGCGAAGCGAGAGGCTTTGGGGCGTCTATGGCTTCGTGGACGCATTTAGTCCGGCGATGGATTGGTACGCGGACTCCTATCTAGCCATTGATCAAGGGCCGATCGTGATCATGATCGAGAACTATCGGAGCGGGCTCCTGTGGCGCCTGTTTATGAGCTGCCCGGAGATCCGGCTGGGGCTGGCCAAGCTAGGATTTTCCCGAGGGCCGACAGCCGACATTGCGCTGTAAGCAGATGAAGAGATATCACTTAGGATGGCGGTCTCGTGGTCGAACGGCGAGCACAGCCTGCACTGGGGATGTTTGCGCCAGTTCGTCGATAACTTTACGATGCCCTGCGGCGTTCGGCGGTACGTTCGTAATTTTCACGTTCCTGGCGCCGATCCTCACCGAGGTAACTGGTGTGGGCAACGGAACCCTCAGCATCGCGTTGGTGATCTTCGGCGGCGCAACCGTCGTCGGCAACTTCGCCGGGGGCGAGCTGACCGATAAGATCGGTACGTCGAGGACAATGGTCACCACGCTCATCGGCCTGATCGCATCCTTCGTGCTCGTCGCTCTCGCAATGCGTCGAAGCGGCAATTCTGGTGGCCTCGCGATTTGGGGCATTTTGGGGTTCGCGATCCCTCCGATCATGCAGGACGGTGTCGTGAAAGTCGCCCGTGCGGTTGCCCCTGACGCAGTAGCGACAGCGTCTGGAATGAATGTCTCGGCGTTCAACCTCGGCATCTCAGGCGGCTCGTTCATCGGGGGTAGGGTGGTGGAAGGGCCCGGCTTGACTGCGACGCCCTACGCAGCCATTGCCTTTGCCGTAGTCGCCCTCGGCATCACCATCCTCATCGGCAAGTCTCAAACACCGCGCGCCGGCGAGAGTGTTGCCAGTTAAAATCAAACCTCATTGAGTTCATGATTTTTT
>NZ_JAMYRO010000056.1:0-19651 GCF_040321495.1 Mesorhizobium sp. M0408
GATACCGCTCACGGCTTCCTGGCCTGGGCGCTGGCGACGCTGCTCGTCGCCGGCGTGCTCGGCACGGCGCTTTCGGCCGCGATAGCTACCGGTGTCCAGGCTGCTTCGACTGTGGCATCGGGCGCGGCAATGGGCGCTTCGGCAGGTGCTGCTGCAAACGCGGGTAGCGCCTCGACTGACAACGCCACATCGTATTTCGTCGATACGCTGTTCCGCCCGGCCGATACGGCAAGGCTCGCTGCCGCCAATCCGGAGAGCGACGCTGCGGCAACGGCGCAGGCATCGCGCATTCTAATCGCGAGTGCCGCAGCAGGCGAAATATCGGCCGACGACAAGACCTATCTGTCGCGGCTGGTGGCCGCCCGCACAGGCCTGTCCGAAGCGGATGCCACCGCTCGCGTCGATGCGGTAATCGCCAGAGCGCAGGACGCCAAGGTCAAGGCCCAGCAGGCGGCCGACACCGCCAGAAAGGCAGGCGCCACCTTCTCGCTGATTGGCGCGCTGTCGCTGGTCGTCGGGGCCTTCATTGCCAGCGCGGCTGCAGCACTTGGCGGCAGGCAGCGCGACGACGAGGAAGCGATTTTCCTGACCAATCGTTGATGGGTGGCTTATGCAAGTTCGATCGTAAGGCTTGCCCGTCGATTTGATGGCGGATGACTAGACTAGTGGGGAGCGGTCGAGCATGCCGAGGCATGGTTGAACGGGCTCCGACGGCCTGGTGAGCCGAAGCCGGTCAGCGATACGCTGGAAGGCGAGCTCGGCGAGGTTGGGGTGTCGAAGGAGGAGCAGCGCTAACCTTGAAAGGCGCGCCACGGCTTTGCCCGCTCTAGGGGTTTACGCCACGGGCTTGTGCGCTGAACCGCACAGCTCCTGCATTCGTCTGAAAACCGCGGTCAACAAGGGGTCAGAACAAGAGCTGCTCAAAATCGATGGGATGGAAGGCTCCCGCTCCGCCGGTGGTTGGCATCGATTAGGATGGACAAACCGGGAGCGTAAGAATGGAAGAGATTTCTACCGTCAGCATTCCATTGCAGCATAACTGAAACCATCCGCATGGACCCGGTAACATTCCGGGTGTCTATACGGCCGCCCTGAAATGCTCGATTTCGAGAAATCTCGACCATCATCGCCTCCCATGCGGGCAAAGTCTGTCACTGCACTAACGGCCATTTGAAACCTTGGGAAGAGAATGGGCCTGTCTCTGCCATCTTCCAAATGGAACCATCAAGTTGCAACGAGACCTCCCGTGCAGGGCGGCTTCAGGGCGACTAGGTTTGGGTGGATGGCGAAACCTGCGCAACAAGCGAGGGCAGCGCCAACGCCCCGGCTGCGGTGTTCACGATGAATGCGGAAGCGCTCAACCGGATATTCCTCGGTGAGGTCACGGCAGCTCAGGCAATCAAGGAAGGAACCGTCCACGTCGCTAGCGGCTGAAGCCCTGGCCCGGTTCCAGCAGATGTTTCCGCCGCCTGAACCGCTGACAGCGTGATAGCGGAATGCACGATGCTCCCGTCAGTTCTGTGAATGACTGTAATGGCGTCGACTCAAGCCGTAGCGCAAAAGGTCAGGTTTCGTGAAGTGCCGGGAAGTGTCGCGAAATGGCGCGTCCCGCTGGTTCAAACATCTCGGCCGTGAAAAGCTCGATCGGCGAGCGGCGTTGCTTTCAGAGGGAAATTCCTGCTGGAATTAAAGCCCTCCTCCCTGATCTTGACCCGGATCGCGTCGAAGATAACACGCATAGCAGCGCGCGCGTTGATACCCGGGTGAGGGGAGCTGTGCAAAGACGGGTTTTCGGGACTTCACGCTATATCCTTCAACGTATCCAGCGGCCCTTTCAGAGCAGACCTGGGCTGGATCAACTCGGGCGCAATCAAGAAAATCTGCGGTGCCGCCGGGGGTTGATCGATCAGTTCGAACGCCTTCGCAATCATCGCCTCAAAATTCTGCCGCACCATGATTACGGGGAAGGGCAGGAAAGAGGCGAATGGGTCATAGTCGTAGCAACCGACGACAAGCTCGCTAAACATCTCCGCCGGCCGGCCCGCCATGAAACGCAGCAGACCCTCCATATTGATCGACGAATTGATTAACAATGCGCGCGGCAGCTTGCCATGGCGTTGGCAAAATGCCTCGAAGGCACGCAATGTTATGTCGGGCGAATAGCCGGAGGACTGTACTCCGTCATCAGGGTCGGCGCCCAACAGTGCCTTTTTGGTCGCATGGAAAGCGGCGATGCGTTCGCGGCTTGCGTGGTCGTTGCGGCCGCCAAACAGAAACAGCTCGTCCGGCCGCAGGGGGTCATCATTGCCGAACTGGCGGATGATTGCCTCCGTCAGCATCCGCGCGCCCTCATAATTGTCGCTGATCACCGAATGCGCCTTTCCTCCTGGTAGGTCGATGTTGACATGCCTCAGTCCCGCCGCCTCGCAGACCTCGTGCACGCCGTCCGGATCGGTGGCGCCGACAATGAAGAGCTGGTCGATTGAGTAGGAAATCAGCGTCTCCGCGGTCCGGCGTTCCTCTTCCGGGTCGCGGCTGGCACTGACCACGACCGGGCATTGACCGCGGCTGCGCACATGTCCCTCAAATGTCTGCGCCATGGAGGAGAAGTAGCGATTGTCGTGGATGGGCAGCATCAGGCCGACCAGGCCCGATCGCGACCGTCGCAAGCCTCGCGCCTGCAGATTGGTGGTGTACTGGTGGCGTTCGGCGAGGCTGAGAATTGTTTCCGCCGTACTTTCCTTGATGCGGCGCTTGCGCCAAGTGCCATTCAGCACCGCGCTCACGGTCGACGGGGAACTGCCCGATAGCACGGACAGATCATAGATCGTCGCCTTCTTCTTGACCTGCTGATCCATCTGGCCCTCCGGAGGGTCTCTTTAGAGCAATATCCCGCTGGAGCAATATCTCCCTTGACGAGCGCATCTTGATGCAAGATAGTCTTTGCACCATCGATTGTGCAAGCACAAATTGGTGGCGGACGTATGTTCCCGTTGGGAACGTTATGGGAGGAGTACAGATGAAAAAGTTCATGATCGCGGCGCTCGCCGCGACCCTTATGCTTGGCGGATCAATCGCTGCCATGGCTCAGCAGGCCGGCAAAGTCGGCGTCGTCGTCAAGATCGGCGGCATTCCCTGGTTCAACGCAATGGAGGCGGGCATCAAGGAGCGTGGCCAGAAGCTCGGCGTCGACGCATTCATGGTTGGCCCGACCAGTGCCGATCCGGCACTGCAAGTTCGCGCCATCGAGGATCTGATCGCACAGGGCGTCAAGGTCATAGGTGTCGTGCCGAATGACGCGAAGGTGCTTGAACCTGTCCTGCAGAAGGCGAAGGACGCCGGCATCATCGTCATCACGCATGAATCGCCCGGCCAGAAGGGCGCGGACTGGGATTTCGAACTCGCGTCCGCGACCGGCTTCGGCGAGGCTCATGCCAAGCTCTTGGCGGACAAGATGGGCGGCAAAGGTGAATATGCAGTCTTCGTTGGTTCGCTGACAGTGCCGCTGCACAATGCCTGGGCCGATGCGGCAATCGCGTATCTGAAGAAGAACCATCCGGACATGAAGCTTGTCGGCGATCGTTATGGCGTCGCCGAGGATGTCGACAAGAGCCGCAGCACTGCACTTGACCTGATTTCCGCCAATCCCGGCTTGAAGGGCTTCCTTGCCTTCGGCAGCCAAGGCCCGATTGGCGCTGGCCGTGCAATCGAAGAGCGCCGGAAGGTGGGCCAGATATTCGTGCTCGGGCCATTCTCGCCGGGGCAGGGCCAGAAGCTCATCAAGAGCGACGCGATCTCCGGCGGCTTCATGTGGAATCCGAAGCAGGCGGGTGAGGTTTTCGTCACGCTGGCCGACCAGCTCATGAAGGGCAAAGAAGTCAAGGATGGCGATACGATCGAAGGGCTAGGGACAGTCAAGCCCGACTTCGAAAACCATAACATCATCGTCGATCAGCTGGTCCCGATCAACAAGGACACTGTCGACGGCCTCGCGGCGATGGGCCTGTAAAGCCTTGCAAGGCTGTGGCAGCCGGGCTGGCCTCGAGCCGGCCCGGCTGAGGATGTGTCAACGCGATTAGATCCAGGTTCAACTCGATGGCTGATCAGGCACCCGATGGCGCCGCGTCACGGCCGCTGCTATCGCTCCGAAATGTCAACATGACGTTTGGCGGCGTCAAGGCGCTGAAGAATGTCAGCTTCGAGGTTCTGCCGGGCGAGGTGCATTGCCTCGCCGGCGAGAACGGTTCAGGCAAGAGCACGCTGATCAAGGTCATCACTGGCGTGTACAGGCCCGAGGCCGGCGCCGAGATCGACTATGACGGCCAGAGCTACGCCCATATGTCACCGGTGACGGCGCAGGCCGGCGGAATTCAGGTCATCTGGCAGGACCTCGCCCTTTTCCCCGAGATGACCGTCGCCGAGAACATCGCGTTCCAGACTGTCATCGGCCGCTGGCCGCGACTGGTGAACTATGCCGAAATGCGGCGTGTCGCGACCAACGCCTTGCAACGTCTTGGTGTTACCCTCGATGTCGATCTCGCACTCCACAATTTTCCAATCGCACAGCGGCAGATCGTAGCTATAGCGCGCGCGCTCGTCGGCGAAGCGAAGCTTGTCTTCATGGACGAGCCGACGGCCTCGCTCACCCAATCTGAAACCGACTATCTGCTGGACATTGTGCGCAATCTGTCGGCGTCGGGCGTTGCCGTTGTGTTCGTCAGTCATCGCTTGGCGGAGGTTCTCGAAATCTCCAGCCGTGTGACGGTGCTGCGCGACGGCGCCTTGGTTGGCGTCTATCCGACCAAAGGTCTGACCCAATCGCGCATCACAGAGCTGATGACCGGCAAGACCTTCGACTATTCCGTCCTGCATCGCGATTTGAGCACGAGCCCGGTCATGCTTGAGGTTAAAGGGCTGTCGCGGCCCGGTGAATTCGAGGATGTGTCATTGACGGTCCGGCGCGGCGAGACGCTCGGCGTCACCGGGCTGCTTGGGGCAGGGCGCACCGAGCTGGCGTTGACCTTGTTCGGCATGCGCAAGCCGAGGTCCGGCTCTGTTGTGCTGGATGGCAGGCCCGTTCGCTTCGGTTCCAACCGTGACGCGATCGCCGCCGGCGTCGCCTATCTTTCGGAAGACCGGCTGTCGCTCGGCCTCATTCAGCCCCAATCAATTGCCGACAATATGGTCATTGCCTCGCTGGACAAGGTTCTTTCGGGCGGTTTCATTTCGAGCGATCGCAAATGGTCCCTGGTCAGTAGCTGGATAAGGGATCTCGGCGTTAGGATCGGAATGCAGGAAGACGCGGTTTCGACCCTGTCGGGGGGAAATCAGCAACGTGTCGCCATTGCAAAATGGCTGGCGACTCAACCGAAACTGCTGATCCTCGACGGACCGACGGTCGGTGTTGATGTTGGCGCGCGTGCCGGCATATTCGATATCGTTTCCAAGCTGGCCGACAGCGGCCTGTCGATTATCCTGATCTCGGATGAGGTACCGGAAGTCTATTTCAACGCGGACCGTGTGCTGCACATGGCTCAGGGGCGCGTTGTCGGCGAATATGTCCCCGGCGCCACGTCCCTCCAGGCGATCGAAGAGGCGGTCTATGCGTAGGTTTGTCCACTCTCATGCAACGGAGCTGGCTTTGCTCGCCGTGATCGCGGTCATCTGCGCCTTCCTGTCGTTTGCGACAGACCGGTTCTTCACCCTCGGCAATGCGTTTGACCTCCTGAACACAAGTTCGGTCAACATCATCTTCGCCGTCGGTCTGCTCGTCGTGCTGATTGCCGGCGGCATTGACATCTCCTTCGCGGTTGCTGCCTCCGTCGTACAATATCTGACGGCAATCGTCCTTGGCTGGATCGGCGGCGGGAATTGGATTGTCGGCCTCACCATCGCTGGCGCATTGGGCGTCGCGTTGGGCTGCATCAATGCTTTCCTGATCCACAGGTTCAGGATCATCTCGATCGTCGCCACGATTTCGACCTTCAACATTTTCTTCGGCTTGCTGATGTTCTTCACAGGTGGCGTTTCGATCTACAATCTGCCGGACTGGCTCACCAACCGCGTGGTGCTGTTCGAGCGCGAGATGGCTGACGGCACCTGGGCGGAGATAACCCTACCCGTGCTCATTATGGCCATATGCGTATTCGCTACCTGGGCGTTGATCACGCGCACGACCACTGGTCGCCAACTCTACGCTTTTGGCGACAATCCGGAAGGCGCGCGCCGCTTCGGCATCAATGTTGGTGCCATGCAGTTTATCGCTTTCGGCTGGCTTGGCCTGATGGCAGGCATCGCCGGTCTCGTCCAAGCGCATTACGCGCAGGAAGTCGTGCCTAACGCCCTGTATGGGCGTGAACTCGACGTCCTGGCAGCCGTAGTCCTTGGCGGTGCGCGGCTTGGCGGCGGCAAAGGCAGCGTGCTCGGCTGCATTCTTGGCGTTCTGTTGGTCTCGATCACCCAGAACGGACTTAATTTGATGGGCGTGTCGCCTTTCGCGTTCAAGATGATCGTCGGCACCATCATCCTGACCGCCATCACCCTGTCGAACACCAGCATCGAACGCCTGCTGCCGTTCCTGAAAAGCCGGCGGGTGCCTTCATGACGGCTGTGATTGAACGCGTCCGCAACTTGCTTGGCCCCGAACTGGCAGGTCCGCTTGCTGCGTTCGTGGTGGTCATGATCGTGTTCGGCATTGCCGCACCGAACTTCCTTTCCCGGGCCACTTTTGGCTCCGTCGCCTACCAGCTGCCGGAGCTCGGCCTGCTCACACTCGCCATGCTGCTCCCGATCCTGACCGGCGGCCTGAACCTGGCCATCACCTTCACGGCCAACATCGCCGGGCTGACGCTCGCTTGGATCCTTCAAAGCCAGGGCGGCGTCGACGCGGGCATTGGTGCCATTGTCCTTGGCGCGATCGTTGCCCTTGCGGTCGGAGCACTTAGTGGACTGATCATGGGGCTCGTCATCGCCAACACCAAGGCTCACCCGATCCTGGTCTCGCTGTCGATGATGATTTTCCTGCGCGGTCTCGGTGAGTTCCTGACGCATGGCGGCGACGTGTCCGGCTTTCCCAGCTTCCTGGCGCCGATCGGCTACGGTTCGATTCTTGGTATCCCGGTTCCGTTGCTCATTTTCATCGCCTGTGTGCTGATCTGGCACCTCCTGCTGACGCGCATGAAGCTAGGCTTCAACACCTATATGATCGGCTCCAACATCGAGGCCACGCGCTACTCCGGCATCAATACGCGCAAGGTGCAGGTTCAGGTCTACACACTGTCCGGTGCGATGTGCGCGGTCGCCGGTATCATCATGCTGGCGCGCTTCAATTCGGTGCGTGTCGGCCACGGCGAGTCCTACCTGCTGATCACTGTGCTTGCCTGTTTTCTTGGCGGGGTCAATCCGTTCGGCGGCTTCGGTCGCGTGATCCCTGTCTTCGTCGCGCTCGTGGTGCTCCAGCTTCTGTCCTCTGGACTCAATCTGATGGGCGCCAACCAGCATCTGGCGACGGCGGTCTGGGGCATTTTGATGATCACGGTGATGATCCTGCGCTGGGCTGCCGGGCGCCTAAAGGTCCTAAACACAAACAAAGGGTGAGTTAGATGCATGGTTTTGGGGTCCACACCTCGATGTGGACGATGAACTGGGACCGGGCGGGCGCAGAGAAGGCGATCGCCGCTTCCGTCAAATACGGCATGGACTTTATCGAGATCGCGCTTCTGAACGCGCCAGCGGTCGATGCCGCGCATACGCGCGCCTTGCTCGAAAAGCACAATCTTCCAGCTGTTTGCTCGCTTGGTCTGCCGGAGCGGGCCTGGGCCTCGGTGCGGCCGGATGCCGCCATCGAACATCTCAAAGTGGCCATCGACAAGACTGCAGAGATGGGCGCTCTGGCGCTTTCCGGTGTGATTTTCGGTGGTATCGGTGAACGCACCGGCCTGCCACCCACCGAAAAGGAATACGACAACATCGCGCATGTGCTGACCGTCGCCGCCAAGCACGCCAAGACGCGCGGCATAGAGCTCGGAATCGAGGCGGTGAACCGCTACGAGAACCACCTGATAAATACCGGTGCGCAGGCCGTCTGGATGCTTGAGAAAGTCGGCGCCGACAACATCTTTGTCCATCTCGACACCTATCACATGAACATCGAGGAGAAGGGGGCCGCCAATGGTATTCTGGCCGCTCGCGAGCACCTGAAATATATTCATTTGTCAGAGAGCGACCGCGGCACCCCGGGCACCGGCAACTGCCCCTGGGACGAGATCTACGCAACGCTCGCGGCGATCGGCTTCAAGGGCGGACTTGCCATGGAAAGCTTCATCAACATGCCGCCGGAAGTCTCCTATGGCCTCTCCGTCTGGCGGCCGGTCGCGAAAGACGAGGCCGAAGTGATGGGCAATGGCTTGCCTTTCCTGCGCAACAAGGCTCGCCAATACGGTCTGATCTGACCCAATGCATGACGGGCAGGAGGCGGACGGCGCGAATATCGCCGTCTTCGACGTTGGCAAAACCAGCATAAAAGCTCTCGGCGATGACGTTCGACGGCGTGCTCGCCGAGAGTATTTCTGTCCGCAACGAGGTTCGGCCCGGTCCACCTTGGCGGGACCACGACCTCAAGGGCATTAGCGACTGGCTGTTCGGCTCGCTTGCCACTTTGTGCGGACAAGGAACAATGTGCGTAAGGAGTGGAGCCCATTGTGTCAGGGGCAGAGCTGGAGCCGCCTCGTGCCACCATTGCATCCGGCCTGGAAAACCTTGGGACCAATCCGGCCGGATCTAGCGCGCCGGTACGGCATACCGGAAAAAGCTGTCTGTCCTGACGGGCGGCCACGAGAGAAGCCTCAATGCTTACCGCTATCAGGCAGCAGGCATGCCCGATGCCTTCGTGATCTCTACCGCAACCTGGATTGTCGGAATGTGCACCGCGACCGGTCGGCGGCGTTTTGACCCTGGGCGGACGAGAGTTCAGTCATGTGTGGCAGGACAGGGAAGAGGGACATGCGGCCGACGCCGCGCTGGTCAGCTTGTGATACAGCGGGGCACCTTTGCATTGCCGTCCCTCGGCGGCGATGACGGCCTCTTTGCCGGCAGCGCCGGGCGGGGCCGGTTCCTTGAGTGCAACCAAAGCATTGTCGGGCAGCGGGATGGTCATACCGCCCGCCATTCCTCTCATAGTGGAAGCTCGGGATCGTCTTGTGATAGGCAGGCCAGCGTCATGGCATAGAGTGAGTGACAATGCAGTACGACGCGTTTGCCGCCGGATGAACTCCAGCGGTATCAACCAGGGCAATGCAGGCAACCTGTCGGGCTTTCTGATCAGCCCTCGTCGCTTCCTTACGAAACGATGACGCCCGACGACATTGTAGACATGGACTTTGACGGCACCTATGCCGGCCGACGGCCCTCCTCGGAGTGGCGGTTGATCTCCTGCCGCTCCCGCAAAAAAAATGTCACGGTGGAAGCGATCGCCTCGCCTGCTTGGTAGGTCAGCACGGACAGATTTCACTCGCGAAGCGGCGTTGTGGCTGGCGAAGGAGAGGGCATAGCGTTGAAAGTCCGCTAAACAACGCCGAGCGGATAACCTAATGAAAGCAGTTGGTTAGCGGCGGCATCCGGGACCATGATCGTTTCCGGGAAGGACCAGCCGGCGTCGCAGTGAGGGGAAGGACACTTCAGAGATGTCAAAGAGAGTGGCCTGTTCGGTGTTCGTTCGACCTTACCGTTGCTGAACGTACTCTCAACGCTGTGCCCTCGGGTTGGCGGGACTATCTTTGAAGGCGATGTCCTAAACACCGTCCTCTCCTACTCCAATGCGGGCGCCTAGTTTCCGCAAGTCGAGATCAGCAAGGCGCCTCGCAGCGCCCTTGAAAGTGGTGTCCATGGTGTTTTTCGGCGACAATGCAACAGGTTGCAAATCGGCCGAAACAGGCCGCTATCCGCATCGATCTTGGCGCGATCTTTGTTTTCGATGGAACTGTCTCGATCAAGTTGGTGACGCGGAACGGACGCTCGGCCGGGCCGCGCGGGTTATTACCTGACCAGAATGGCAGAAGGCTGAGATGCTCTTGGCTCCCACGGCTGCGGCACTCGGCATCTTCCCTCACCTCAACGGTCGTTCGTTCGTCTGAGTTCGTTTCTGCGAGTGCGCCGTGGCCGATAACGGCCAAGACGCAACGCCCAAATCACCTCCACTTGCCGTTGGGCACCGCAACTGGAAACGATGGCGGGCGTTTCTGTGACTGAACGGGATATAAGACTACTGTGGCAGCAAGCCTGGTTGAGGAAAAGCCCGACCGTCATGAAGCCAATGAACGAAGAGCATCTCGCGGTGCTACGCAGGCACATGGTCGAGATGATTGCAATTCACACCGATCTTGCAAGCGAAGAACTTGGCAAGGCGGCGCTCGATGAGCGGGTAATGGCAGCGATGCGGCGAGTGCCGCGGCATCTCTTCGTGCCAGCATCGGTTGCGCCTTATGCCTACCAGGACACGCCGCTGCCGATCGGCTTTGATAAAACCGTCTCGCAGCCTTTCATCGTTGCTCTCATGACCGATCTCCTCGCGCCGCAACCGGACGAGGCGGTGCTCGAGATCGGCACCGGCCTGGGCTATCAAACCGCAATCCTCGCGGAACTCGCCGGGCAAGTTTGGAGCGTCGAAATCATCGAGGAATTCGTAAGCCGTGCGGAGGCTCTCCTGCAGGGCCTCGGCTTAGCCAATGTCGGCATTCGTGTCGGAGACGGGTCGCGTGGCTGGCCCGAGCACGCCCCATTCGACAAGATCCTGGTCACGGCGGCGGCTGAGCAGACCCCCCTGCTTTACTGAAGCAACTCAAGCCGGGGGGACGCCTGGTTCTGCCTTTGGGATCTGAAGAAGCACAGTTTCTGACTCTCATCGACAAGGATGCGGCAGGGCAACTCGAGACTCGGCAGGTTATCCCAGTTCGGTTCAGCCGGCTCGAAACGGCCTAATGGAAGGTGCAGACAGCCGCGATGGGGGGTTCCCATCGCCACGCTCGGCCTTGTGCCCCGCAGCGCCGCCATCAACATCGGCCCGACCGAAAAACTCCCCAGCCCTAGCCTTGTCAGCTTGGCTATTGCTGGGGTTCCGCATCATCGGCAATGTGCGGCATGATCCGCATCGAGATAAGCTCGCTATGACGAAGTCTAAACGCGAGATCCAAGGCAGTCGACCGTCGCTTCGCATGATCTCGACCCATTTCCAGCCTTCCGCCTTCACCGCCTGGGCCGCGCTTTCAAGGTTGGCTGCGACAAGGGCGTCCAGCTTCACGACATCGACCGCGAAACCGCCTTCCTTGTCATCGAACAGATCGCGCCTGACGGTCCCGCCTGCCGCCTCGTAGGCGTCCAGCCCACCCAGGAATTTGACCTGCTTGTCGCTTGCCCGAACGCCCTCGCCAGCAAGTGCGGAACGAATGTTTTGCGCGTAGCGGTTCCACGAGGGCAGTTCATCCCATACCCGTTCCTGCGCCTCGTGATCGTCGCTGATCGTGAAGGCCGAAAGCTGGTCAAAGGTCATGTCCTCGTTGCGATAAGCCTCCAGCAGGCGCGGCGACACGCGACCAAGGGCAAGGCGGCGGCGCACTATCGTTTCGGTCGTGCCGAACCGTGCGGCAATGTCGGGGACCGACTTGCCTTCCTCCGCCAGATCGCGGAACGCCTCGTACTGGTCGACCGGGTGCATATCCTCGCGCAAGACGTTTTCAGCAAGACTGGTCGCCTTCGCGTCCTCGCCCGCTCGCTCCTTGCATTCAACGGGAAAATCCTTCGCGATCTCTCCCTTCTCGGCCAACAGATTGAGCGCCGCGCGGCGTCGCCCGCCAGCGGTCCACGAAACAGCGGCCCTTCTTGTCGCCCTTCCTGACGACAAAGTTTTGCAGCAGCCTATAGCCATCGGCCCTGATGCTTCCTGCTAGAGCTGCGATACCTTCGGCGCTGTAGGTTTTGCGGACGTTCTTGGGGAGGTTTTTGCGGACGTTCTTCGGGTCTACGTCCAGCTTGTTCAATGAAATGGTTATGGTCTCGGTCATGATGCTTTCTCCTGATTTCCCTTTTTCCCGCGAAGCGAAATCCTGCCCGAAGGGGGCAGGAGCCCCGCTCCTGCTCCCGAGCTCGTGCGGAACAGCGGGGGAGAGGGGGCAAGGGGACAAATCGGACGGGGATCACCCGCCCGAAGGCGAAGCCGGGGGTCTGCGCCGATCCGCGTATGTGGATCCGCGTCGATCCTGCACAGAGCGCGGCCCTGGCCGCGCGGAGGAAGGACGGGGAGACCGATTTTCCCCTTCCAGGGGAGAGGGGGCAGAGCCGCCCTTTCCCCCCTCTTTTCACTACTAACCCTGACCCGGCTGGCGGCCGCCGCCCTGTGGAAGCAGGCGCGGCGCCGTCGGTCACGACGGCTGGTTGTCGTTGCCGGATTTGCCCTTGAACTCAACCGCACCCACCAGGCTGCGCAACCCCGACCAGCTGCGCCTGGCCAGTGCTCTACCTCAGCCAAGTCGTGAGGGACCACGGCAGCAGCTAGCGCCGGTGGCGGGAAAAGTCATGCTCTCCCTAAAGGGAGAGACGAGCGCCTTTGTCGGATGTCGCAGTAGGGTGGAAACCGGAAGTTCGACGCGAACCCAACAGAGAGCTTGCCGGCTGTTCACGGCTGCTCTACGCGCTCAGTCCTCAGACAAGCCGGCCAGAGAACTGTCCTTCCAGAAGCGAAGGGTCAAGAGACGTCGCCTCGCCGCCTTTTTGGAACCCCGATGATCACTCCGGCACGCCGGAGATGCCCAGCGCCTCGACGTAACGCTCGGCGAACACCTCGTCCAGCCAGGGATTGATCTGTCTCTGCAGGGTGAGCGTGTAGGTCGGGAACGCCTCCATCAGCCGCCGCGCCGCCGCCTGCGCCTCGTCCAGCCGGTTGAGTTTGACCAGTGCCATGATCACCACCCGGTGCGAGGAGCCGTAGTTCGGCATCTCGTGCAGCGCGCGTTCTCCCCATGCCAGCGCTTCCTCATAGCGCTCGAGCATCAGGTAGCTCATCCCGATGCCGGAGAGCGCGATGCCGTTCTCGGGGTCGACCGGGCTCAGCCGCATCGCTCTGTGAAAGTGCTCGATCGCGACGAGCGGGCGGCTGGAATGTGCGTTCACCCAGCCGCTGCCCGTATGGCCCTGCGCCGAATTGGGGTTGAGCATCAGGGATCGCTCGATCGCGCCCAGCGCCACCTCGTAGTCCTTCGCGCTGTAGGCGAGCACCTGCGCGGCGAAGCGTAGGCTCGTGGGGTCGTCGCGCGCTTCCGCCAGTACCTCGCGCGCCATGCGCGCGGCGACTCGGGTATCGTCCGGCTCGTGCCAGCACTGGCTCACGGATAGGCTGCGGATATAGGCGCCGAGTGCCTTCGCCAGGATGAAGCCAGGGTCGATGCTGAGCGCCTCGTTGGTGAGCCGGCGCACGTCGGCAAAGCCTTCGCGCGTCATGCTGTAAAAGCGCGGCAGCGCGCGAAGGTAGAGGTCGTAGGCGCTGATGTACTCGGTCGGCTTCATGCGCGCCTGTTTGATCTCTTGCAGCCGAATGCTCGGTTCGACTGCGCCGACGACGCTCTCGGTCACTTTGTCCTGCAGGTCGAAGATGTCGCTCACGTCGCCCTCGAAGCGGTTGGTCCAGACATGGTGCCCGCTGATCGCGTCCACCAACTGCCCACTGATGCGCACCCGCGATCCTGCTCTGCGGATGCTGCCTTCTAGCACGTAGCGGACGCCCAGCTCGCGCCCGACCTGGCGCAGGTCAACCGCCCGGCCCTTGTAGGTGAACGACGAGTTGCGGGCGATCACGAAGAAGGAGTTCACCCGGCTCAATCCCGTGATGATGTCCTCTACCAGCCCGTCGGCGAAGTATTCCTGGTCGGGATCGCCGCTCATGTTTGTGAAAGGCAGAACCGCGATCGAGGGTTTCTCGGGCAAGGGAGGCGGTGCAGGCACCGAGGCGCTGGCGTCGCTCTCGACGCGGTAGGCGCGCACAGGCCGCTCGATGTTCTTGAGGCGCAGGTTGCCGAGCGGCGTGAAGCCGCAGTCGAGCTTGCCCTGAAGGTGGTCGTACGCGGTCCCCGAGACGACCACGGTGCCGGGATCGGCGATGCTTTCGAGGCGGGCGGCGATGTTGACCCCGTCGCCGTAGAGGTCGCCGTCCTCCTCGCAGACCACGTCGCCGAGATTGACGCCGATGCGCAAGCGAATCCGCTCTTCCTCGGGCATCTCCGCCTCGTGTTCTGCCAGGGCCTGCTGGATCGCCATCGCCGAGGCCACCGCGTTGACGACGCTCGCGAACTCACACAACATGCCGTCGCCGGTGAGCTTGACGATCCGACCCCGGTGCTCAGAGACCAGCGGTTCGAGGAGGTCCTTGCGGTACGTCTTCAGCCGCTCGAGCGTGCCGCGCTCGTCCCGCTCCGTCAGGCGCGAATAGCCGACCACGTCGCAAGCCAGTATCGCTGCGAGGTGGCGCTGCGTGGCCATTGCACCACTCAGCCAAGCGCCTGCACGCGGGCCGCCCCGCGTCCATGTCCTGCCAACTTCCTGACTCCCCGTGTGCATGGTATCCATCTCTCCCAGTCGCCGCCCGTCGACGATTCAGAACGCAGAACGCAGCTCGACCTTGCCTTCACGAGATTTCGCTATCCCGCTTGCGAGGCGTGGAGCGTTCCAGTCGCCGCGCTAACAGCCAAGCGACGACACGCCCACGCAGCCTGTAGAGACGCTGACACGCCACTCCCAGAAGGCCGGAGATATTTCCTGCCCTGCGTAACCGGTTGATGCCACCGTGGCGGTGCTTTTGTCACCGCGATGTAACAGCGAGATGCCCTACGAACTCGCGCATCGGGCATCACACCAGACGTTCGCGCATAGAGGTGCTGAGGTTGGCAAGTGGCGCTATCGACTCCTTGCTGAAGGCGCCGCCCGAGTACCGAATCCTGCTGGAGGCGAAGGAATGACCCAAAGCGGACACCACTTTCGCGGCGCGCCTGAGACAGGTATCAATATCGCATGCTCGACATCGAAGCGGAAGCAGCAGCGTTGGCAGGACTTTTCGGCACGGGCCAATCGGCGCCCGTTGTTGACTGCTACTCATCCATCCCTCGACATGCCCACCGCACACCAGATTGCAGATGTCGTGCGGATGAAGCGGCTTAGCCGGGATGGCCCCTCGATGGATTGGACCCTCGACCTCTACAAAAGCACACGGAGCTTCTGGTCGGACTACGACGGCATTCCGAAGCGATCGCTTCGGCGAGAAGTCGTCGTTCTCAATCGGGCGACGGGGGATACATCGGCGAAGACGGCATAAGGGAGGATGGGCCAGACCGAGCCGACGGAAAGGTCGTAGCCAAGGTCTTGGAGCGCATAGCGCCTGGCCGGGAGGCCGCCGCCAGCCAGATTTACGCGGCGCGTCGTTGAGCGAGGTGAAGACCCGAACGGGCTCGACGAGGGTCCACGGCGGTCACAATGTTGTGGTGGTGATCGCAGTAGACGCGATCCGGCGAAGTTGGCCCAGCACAAAAACGATAACCGCCGGGTACTGACGGGTCTTCGCTCACCGGGAAGCGGCACTGATAGAGGCCTAGCTGAATGAGGGGGACATCTCTCGAAGTTAATCTGATATTTTCAGGCATGATGGTTTCCTAGTTCATGGCAATTGCCGGCTGACGGCCGCAGTGCGACCCGTCGGGGCGAGCTTGTCTCGTTTTGGAGGGCTATGGATCACCATATGGTGTTGGTAGCACCGTCAATGAAGCCCGACGTCCTGCTTCTGAAGCCAATAGTTTGCGACTTAAGGCCACACGCCCGAACGCATTGGCAATCTACCATCGTGTCCCCGAGGCACCCGCCCGCCGGGGTTTGTCGGCGGGGGGTGGCACTGGCTTGTGGGCCCCCAATGAGACACGCTCTGCCGACACCCCTCGTTCACAGTCCGGACCACCTCATGCCGGGCCGCTCTAGCCGCCAAAACCCAAATCACTCTAAAACGACCGAGTTCCGACCCCTTGCAGTCGATCAGTTGCGAGCGTCGCATGACGCGATCTGACCCTTCGTCGACGTTCAAACCTTGCATTCTGAACGGCTGCTCAGGGTCATCAGTTCCGGCTCCGGAAGGACATTCTTGCGCCGCCATTTCCCGACATGTCTGGTCCTATTAAATTGGACCTTCAGGCTGAGGCCGAATCGACTCTTCTCGGACCCGTTTTCACGCGACCATGATGGGCTTTTGGTGTATGATTGTACTTTCATACAGGAGGGGGACGTGGACGTCGCCACCTGGCTTCGCGGTATCGGCCTGGGACAATACGAGAAGGCCTTCCGCGACAACGATATTAGTGAAGAGGTTCTTGCCCACCTGACGGCCGAGGATTTGACGGGAATCGGCGTGACCTCCGTCGGCCACCGGCGCAAGCTGCTCGATGCGATTGCCTCACTGGCCCTGGTTTCGAGGTCGGCGCCCATTGGCGCATCCGCATCGCTGAAGACGGCGCTGCCTTTATCCGCCCCGACAGAGGCAGAGCGGCGGCAGCTCACGGTGATGTTCGTCGACCTCGTCGGGTCGACCGAGCTAAGCCATCAGCTCGACCCCGAAGAGCTGCGGGCGGTGATGCGGAATTACCGAAGCGCGGTAACCGAAGAAGTGGACCGTTTCGGGGGGCACGTCGCCAAGTTCTTGGGCGATGGCATTCTTGCATATTTCGGCTGGCCGAAGGCACAAGAGGACGCGGCTGAACGGGCGGTCAAGGCTGCCCTTCGCATTGTGGCGGCAGCTGGTGGAATCAAGACGCAAGAGGTTCCTCACCTTCGTGCACGCATCGGCATTGCCACAGGGTTGGTGGTCATCGGAAGCCTAGGGGGAGGGGAGGCAGAGCGCCCGGACGAGATCGTCGGGGAGACGCCGAACCTCGCAGCACGGCTGCAGCAGGCCGCAGGGCCGGACCAGGTTGTGATTTCCGAAACCACCCGGCACCTCGTCGGAGGGATTTTCGACCTGGAGGACCTGGGAAGGCAGCCGATCAAGGGGATCGGCCCCTCGGTAGCCCTCTGGCGGGTCCACGGCATCGGGCGCAGTGAAAGTCGGTTCGAGGGACTTCACGGCACGATGCTCACGCCGTTCGTCGGCCGAGGCCGCGAGATCGATCTGCTGCTCGAGCGCTGGGGGCGGGTCAGGCGAACGATGGGCCAGTTTGTCCTCGTAACCGGGGAGCCCGGGATCGGAAAATCGCGACTGGTGCGCTTTCTCGGGGATCGACTGAGAGGGGACCGGCTCCAGGAAATCCATTTCGACGCCTCGCCGTACTACGCGAACTCGGCGCTACGGCCCGTCATCTCGGAAATCCGGCGCTCCGCGGAGTTTGCAAGCATTGACCCGGGCGAAACACAGCTCAGGAAGCTCGGGCTTCTTCTGGGAAGGGCTTTGTCCGATACCAGCGGCGCCATCCCTGTCATCGCCGATCTGCTCGGCGTTCGAACCGGCGAGCAGCATTCGTTACGTGATCTGACCCCTCAGCAGAGGAAGGCCATGACGTTTGCAGCGCTGCTGAACTGGGTTGAGGGGCTCGCGACGCGGCATCCGCTGCTCGTGGTCGTCGAGGACGCACAATGGCTTGACCCGACGACGCTGGAACTGGTCGATCGGATCAACGATCGGATCGCCCAATTGCCAGTGCTGCTGCTCGTCACTTTCCGGCCGGAGTTCAAGCCGGCCTGGAGCGGCGCACACGTTGACTGGATCGTGCTCGAACGGCTCGATCCGATTGAGGCGGCCGCAGTGGCCGAGGCCGTTGCGGGCAAGCGTCTTCCGCAGGAAGTCTTGAACGAGATCGTCGCGCACACCGACGGCATTCCGCTGTTCATCGAGGAATTGACCAAGGCGATGCGCGATCTCAACGTCCTTGTCGACGCAGGAGATCACTTCGACCTTTTGGGATCTCTGCCTGCAGTCACGGTTCCCGTGACACTTCAGGACGCGCTGATGGCTCGGCTCGACCGCCTGCCGCCCTCCGCAAGGCATGCCGCGCAAGTCGGTGCCGTGATTGGGCGGGAGTTCGATCGTGCGCTGCTGGCGAGCGTGAGCGACATGCCTGCCGGTGAACTGGAGACGGCGCTCTCGGAACTGATCGGAGCCGAGCTAATCTTGAGCGGCGGCACCGCGGCCAGCCCGGCACACATCTTCAAGCACGCTCTCATTCAGGACGCCGCCTACGAATCGCTCCTCAAAAGGCGCCGCCGGGAACTGCACGGCGCGATTGCCGACGCGCTGGTCAACAGATTCAAGGACGCGGCCACAGCTCATCCCGAACTCGTCGCCGGCCACTACGGCAGGGCCGGGCTCGTCGGGAAGGCAGTGCCATATTATCAGGCTGCGGCACGCACGGCGATCATGCGCTCGGCGACAAGGGAAGCGCTGGACCAGCTCGATAACGGTCTCTCGCTTCTCGAAACGCTGCCGGAAGGCTTGGAGCGCAACCGATTTGAACTCGGGCTCCGCCTTGCGCTCGGGGATGCGCTCCGGGCGGCTAGGGGCACGGCGGCGGTCGAAACGGGCACCGCTTATGCTCGCGCCCGATTCCTGGCAGGGCAAACGGGAGCGGAGCGCGAGAACCTCCGGGCCAGCTACGGCGAGTTTCTCTGTTACTACAATCGCGCGGAGCTCGATC
This sequence comes from Mesorhizobium sp. M0408, assembly GCF_040321495.1. NCBI lineage: Bacteria > Pseudomonadati > Pseudomonadota > Alphaproteobacteria > Hyphomicrobiales > Phyllobacteriaceae > Mesorhizobium > Mesorhizobium sp. M0408. The sequence continues at coordinate 18,702 of NZ_JAMYRO010000056.1, forward strand.
GCGCGCGCGAAGTCGCCAACGAGCTGATGCGCGCGGCGGCGCGCGCATACGGCGAGGGTGGCCCAATCGGAGTGGACGCAGCCGGATTCGTTGCCCTTTGGATGGGCGATTTTGCCACCGCACGCTCTTTCCTGGAGCAGCGGGTCTCGACAAGGGCACCTGACCTGGACCCTCTGCTCGGTGCGGACATCGCCGACGCCGGACCGAACCTCTACCTTGCCCGGACGCTGCTCATTCTGGGCTACCCCGAGCAGGGGTACCGGCGGTGCCGGCAGGGTCTGGAAACTGCGGAGAAAACGCGCCAGCCCTTCGCGATCGTGTTGGCTCTCGCCAACACGTGCGTCTATTACCACTTGTGCAAAGACTGGCTCGCCCTTCGGCGCGACAGCGAGCGCCTGATTGCTCTCGCGTCCGAAAAGGCCATGCCTGCAATGTTGAACAAGGGACGGGGCTTTCGAGCTGCCGCACTCATCGCTGAAGGAAATGCAACCGAAGGCCTCGAGACCCTCAAATCCTGCTACGAGCACGACGTGAACGCCGGTTACCTGGTGATGATGCCGTACTACGAGTCCATTCTGGCTGAGGCTTACCTTAGTAGTGGCAACGTTGAAGATGCGCGACGCGTGCTGGACGACGCGTTCGAGCGTGCGACTTCGACCGGCGAGCGTTGGTTTGATGCCGAGCTGTACCGACTGAAAGGGGAGTTTGCTTTGCGCGAGCCTGGTCGCGACGGCGACTTGGCGGCGGAATCTTTCGACAAATCGGTAGAGACTGCCGGGGCGCAGGCCGCCAAATGGTGGGAGTTGCGAGCTGCGCACCAGCTCGAACGCCTGTGGGCAGCGCGAGGCGCCGGGGAGAAATCCCCCAGTTTTCTGACACCCGTTCGCGACTGGTTCACCGAGGGTTCCGAAACCGCCGACGTCAGAGAGGCCGAGGCCCTGCTCAGCGAG
>NZ_JAMYRO010000057.1:0-16554 GCF_040321495.1 Mesorhizobium sp. M0408
TCACCAACCAGGATTTCGCTTCCCGTGCAAAGCCCTCCAGCGGGGAGAAGGTGGCCGAGCGAAGCTCGGTCGGATGAGGGGTGTTGGAAGGATCGCTGCCCTGAAAGCGTAGGTGCCTAAAATCCCCTGATGTTTTCACGCCTCGTTTCTTCCAGCACCCCTCATCCGTCTCGGCGCTGCGCGCCGATCCACCTTCTCCCACAAGGGGAGAAGGAAGAGCGCCTACAAATCCGCCTTGAACGTCTGCTTCTGGATGCCCAGCCCTTCGATACCGAGCTCGACCACGTCGCCGGGCTTCAGGAAGACCGGCGGCTTCATGCCGAGGCCGACGCCGGGCGGCGTGCCGGTCGAGATGATGTCGCCCGGGTGCAGCGACATGAACTGGCTGAGATAGGAGACGAGATAAGCGACGCCGAAGACCATGGTCTTGGTCGAGCCGTTCTGCATGGTCTTGCCGTTGACCGTCAGCCACATCGGGATGTTCTGCGGGTCCTTGATCTCGTCCTTGGTCACCAGCCACGGGCCGATCGGCCCGAACGTGTCGCAGGACTTGCCCTTGGTCCACTGGCCCTGGCGCTCGGCCTGGAAGGCGCGCTCGGAGACGTCGTGCGCGACGCAATAGCCGGCGACATAATCCAGCGCCTCGGCCTCGGTGACATACTTTGCAGTCTTGCCGATCACCACGCCGAGCTCGACCTCCCAGTCGGTCTTCACCGAGCCGCGCGGGATCAGCACGTCGTCATTCGGCCCGACAATAGCCGAGCTTGCCTTCATGAAGATGATCGGCTCCGGCGGCACGGTGGCGCCGGTTTCGGCGGCATGGTCGGAATAGTTGAGGCCGATGCAGATGAATTTGCCGGTGCCGGCGACGCAGGCGCCGATGCGCGGCTTGCCGGAAACCGCGGGCAGCGTTTTCGGATCGAGCTTCGACAATGTCTCGAGCGATGCCGGATCGAGCGTCTTGCCGGCAATGTCGGTGACATGGGCGGAGAGGTCACGGATCGTTCCATCCGCATCGAGCAGGCCGGGGCGTTCGCTCCCCGCCTCGCCATAGCGCAGCAGTTTCATGCAGTTTTCTCCCAGTTGCGACCAGAGGCCGTTTGCAAACTCGCTCCGCTGCGGCGAATGGCGTGGGTTTCGAGAACCGGAGCGGAGCGTACTTAAAGTACGTGAGCACCGGAAGCGCAGAAAGCCGCGTCAGGCGCCCGGCGGAGTAGGGTTTTCAAATGGCCTCTTAGATCGACCAGCCACCGTCGATATTATAAGCCTGCCCCGACGTATAGGTGGCGCCGGCGAGATAGACGGCGAGGTCGGCGATTTCCTCGGGCGTGCCGAGGCGGCCCATCGGCTGGCGGGCGATGAAGGCGGCGCGAGCTGCTTCGTAGTCGCCCTGCGCATGCATGCGGTCCTGCAGCGACGGGCTTTCGACCGTGCCCGGACAGATCGCATTGCAGCGTATGCCCTTGCCGACATAGTCGGCGGCGACCGATTTGGTCAGGCCGATGACGGCTGCCTTGGTCAGCCCGTAAACGAAGCGGTTCGGCACGCCCTTGGTCGAACTGGCCAGCGACGCCATGTTGATGATCGAGCCGTCGCCGCGCTCCAGCATGCCGGGCAGCACGGCGCGGATGGTGCGGATCATCGAGCGGACATTGAGATCATAGGCAAAGTCGAGATCGCCGTCCTTCATCTCGAGGATCGAGCCGGAATGGACGAAGCCGGCGCAATTGAACAGCACGTCGACGGCGCCGATCTCGGCAAAAGCGGCGTTCACCGCCTCGTCATTCAGCACGTCGAGCTTGCGGGTCTTGATACCGGGCGTCTTGCCGAGGTCGGCGAGCACCACCTCGTTAATGTCGGTGGCATGGACGACGGCGCCGACCTTGGCGAACGCCAGCGCGCTCGCCCGGCCGATGCCTTGCGCCGCCGCCGTGACGACAACGATTTTGCCTGTCAGATCCGCCATGCTTTTCTCCTCGCCCGTCTGTGGTCGTTCGGCTTTTACCGGCGCAAGGCCGGGACGCAATGTGCCAGCCGGGCACTACCATCCCGCCTGTTTCGATATTCGCCTGCCAGCCAAATGTTTTTTCTCGGTAAAGAACATTTGTTGGCCCGTCAAGCCCGGACGTCTCTCCGGGGCACTCAGTCGCCGTAGGGCACCCAGACGTTCTTGACCTCGATCGCTCGGCGCAGCAAGGCATCGCCGGCTGCTTCGTTCGACGCCCAGTCGAGGCTGTGGCCGTTGCCGGTCCAGACGCGTTTGAGATTGCCGATGGACTCGGCCTCGGCCTTGGCGCAAGTCTCGGCATCGGCGAACACCCAGAGCCCGTCGACATCGTCATGCTTGGCCAATACGCCGGCAAGCTCGGCGCTACTGCCGGTGACGATATTGATGGCGCCTGCCGGAACGTCGGAATATTCGACGACCTGGTAGAGGTCGGTGGCAAGCAGCGGGTATTTTTCGGACGGCACGGCGACCACGGTGTTGCCCATGGCGAGCGCCGGCGCCACCAGCGAGATCAAGCCAAGCAAAGGTGCGTTGTCCGACGCGACAATACCGACGACCCCGACCGGTTCGTGCAGTGCCAGCGTGACGGCGCGGGCCGGCGGCTGGTGGACGCGACCCTCGAATTTGTCGGCCAAGCCGGCATAGAGGAACAGCCGCTCGATCGACAGTTCGACCTCTTCACGCGCCGCCTTGGCGGTCGCGCCGGTAAGTTGGGTGAGGCGCACAGCAAACTCGTCGGCGCGGCCCGAAAGGTTTTCGGCCAGGTAATAGAGCACCTGGCTGCGGTTGTAGGCGGTCGCCTCCGGCCAGGCCTTGCAGGCGCGCGCGGCCGCGACGGCGTCGCGGATATCCTTGCGGTTGCCGAGACCAACCTCGCCGGCAAGCTTGCCCTTGGCGGTGGCGACGGCGAAGGAATAATTGCCGTCCGGCCGGACCTGCTTGCCGCCGATGAACAGCTTTGCCGTGCGGTCGATGGCGTCGCCTTCGGCCTGCTCGACAGGTTGCGCCGAAGACGTCGCCGGTTTGATAACCGGGCCGAGCGGCAGTTTTGCCGAGAGATATTCGAACATGCCCTCGCGCCCGCCTTCGCGGCCAAAGCCGCTCTCGCGGTAACCGCCAAAGCCGCAGGAGGCGTCGAACATATTGGTGCCGTTGACCCAGACGACGCCGGCCTTCAATTGCGGCGCGACGTGCAGGGCAAGATTGATGTTCTCGCTCCACACCGAAGCGGCCAGGCCATAGCGCGTGTTGTTGGCGAGCTCGACCGCTTCCTCGGTGTTGCGAAAGGTCATGGTGGCAAGCACCGGCCCGAACACCTCTTCCTGTGCCAGAATGTTAGCCGGCGAAACACCTGTCGCCAGCGTTGGCAGATGGTAATAGCCCGAGGAGGGCAGCGCCGAGTCCGGCTGCCAGCAGATTGCGCCCTGCTTGGCGCCCTCGGCGATCAGGCCCTTGACGCGATCGAGCTGGGTCAAATCGACCAGCGGGCCGATATCGGTGTTCTTGTCGAGCGGGCTGCCGACGCGCAGCCGGCTCATCCGCGTCTTGACCTTGGCGATGAAGGCATCGGCGATGCCCTCCTGCACCAGAAGGCGCGAGCCGGCACAGCAGACTTGGCCCTGGTTGAACCAGATGCCGTCGACCAGCCCCTCGACGGCGCTGTCGAGATCGGCATCCTCAAAGACGACAAAGGCCGACTTGCCGCCAAGCTCCAGCGACAGTTTCTTGCCCGAACCGGCGGTGGCTTTGCGGATGATCTTGCCGACCTCGGACGAACCGGTGAAGGCGATCTTCTGGATGCCGGGATGATTGACGATTGCCCCACCCGCTTCCGGCCCGCCCTGGACGATGTTGACGACGCCCTTCGGCACGCCTGATCGTTCACAGATCTCGGCGAACAGGATCGCGGTGAGCGGCGTGAATTCGGCTGGCTTCAGCACCACGGTGCAGCCGGCGGCGAGCGCCGGCGCGATCTTCCAGGCCAGCATCAAGAGCGGGAAGTTCCACGGGATGATCTGGCCGACGACGCCGACCCCCTTATGGCCTGAAAAATCCCTGTCCAGCGCCTGCGCCCAGCCGGCATGATGGATGAAATGGCGGATGGCCAGCGGCACGTCGATGTCGCGGCTTTCGCGGATCGGCTTGCCATTGTCGATCGATTCCAGCACCGCGAACAGGCGTTGGTGACGCTGCATGGCGCGGCCGATGGCGTAGAGCACTTTGGCGCGTTGATAACCGGTGCTGGCGCTCCATTTCGGCAGCGCTTTTGTGGCGGCCGAAACCGCCGCGTCGATATCGGCGGCACCGGCATCCGACACCTTGGCCAGCAGCTTTCCCGAGGACGGATCGCTGGTGTCGAAGGTTTTGCCTCCGCTGGCTGCCTTCCAGTCGCCGCCGATAAACAGCGCTTTGCCGAAATCCCGCGCGGCAAGCCACGCATCGGCCTCGTTGCGCGCCTCCGGCGCCGGGCCGTATTCCATGGCATGATAGCGTTCGAGAATGTTCATGGCGCGCTCCGAATCACGCCATCGCGTGGCGATGATTGGCCGAGTAGTGGCCGGTCAGATGATGCTCGAGCTGGCGCTCGATGTCGGTCAAAAGGCTCGATGCTCCGAAGCGGAACAGCTCCGGCTCCAGCCACGGCCGGCCCAGTTCTTCTTTCATCAGCACCAGCCAGTCGAGCGAGGCTTTTGCCGTGGAAATGCCACCGGCCGGCTTGAAGCCGATGAGATAGCCGGTTTCCTCGAAATAGGCGCGGATGGCGCGCACCATGGCAAGGCCGACCGGCAGCGTCGCGTTGACGCTTTCCTTGCCGGTCGAGGTCTTGATGAAATCTGCACCCGCCATCATCGCCACCATCGAGGCGAGCATGACGTTGCGCAGCGTCGCGAGGTCGCCGGTGCCGAGGATCACCTTCAGATGGGCCTCGCCGCAAGCGGCGCGCATCGAGACAATCTCGTTATAGAGCTCCTGCCATTTCGCCCCGAATACCAGGCCGCGCGGGATGACGACGTCGATCTCGTCGGCGCCGTCCCTTACCGATGCTTCGATCTCCTGCAGACGTGTCGAAAGCGGTGCAAGGCCGTGCGGGAAAGCCGTGGAAACGGCGGCGACATGGACGCCGCTGCCGCGCAGCGCTTCGACGGCAGTGGCGACGAAGGGCTGATAGACGCAGACCGCCGCCGGGCGGATCTTTTCACCAGTAATGCCGAGCCCCTCGGCAATGTCGCGACGGAACGGGTTGACCGCCTTGGCACAAAGCCGGCGCACGCGCTCTTCCGTGTCGTTCGAGTTCAGCGTCGTCAGGTCCATGCAGGCGACGGCGCGCAGCAGCCAGGCGGCCTGGTTATCGGCCTTGATCGAGCGTCTTTTGGTCAGGCTGGCGACGCGGCGTTCCAGCGCCGAGCGGTTGACGCCGCGCATCGATTCCATGAAGCCGAGATCGAGCCTCATGCCGGGATTGCGAGCAATGCCATGGGCTTGCGGGATTGGTGCATTGGCGGCGGCGCGTGCCGGCAGCGGCGTGACCTTCGATATGCCGACGTCGGTTTCGCGGATTGTGCTGCTCATCTCCTGCCCCTTGTTCAGCGACTTATGCCGAAGATAGACCGTGAAGCAGCGCTTCACGAGTCCTTCAAGCGGTCATAGCGGAAAAAGACAGTCAAGGCAGCCGATTTTTGACCGCATGATCAAAATCAGGGTCTCGAATCAGTGGACGCTGAACTGCGCGTCTCAGCCGACGAAGGCGCGCTCGACGACGAAGCTTGCCGGATGATGCAGCGAGCCTTCCTGGAAGCCGTGGCTTTCGGCCAGTTCCTTGACGTCCTTCAGCATATGCATCGAGCCGCAGATCATGATGCGGTCGGTTTCGGGATTGAGCCTGTCGATGCCGAGATCGGTGTAGAATTTGCCCGAGCCGATCAGCGCGGTGATGCGGCCCATGCGCTCGGAGGTCTCGCGCGTCGTCGAATTATACAGCGTGACGCGGCCGCCGGTCAGTTCGCCGATCAGCGGATCGTTCTCCAGTGCGGCCACCAGTTCCTGGCCGTAGGTGAGCTCGGCATTGTCGCGGCAGGTATGGGTCAGGATAACCTGCTCGAACTTCTCATAGGTATCGGGATCGCGCAGCAGGCTGGCGAATGGAGCAATGCCGGTGCCGGTCGAGATCATGAACAGGCGCTTGGCCGGCGTCAGCGCGTCGACCACCAGCGTGCCGGTCGACTTCTGCCGTATGATGACGGTATCGCCGATCTCGATTTTCTGCAGCTCCGAGGTAAGCGGGCCGTCCGGCACTTTGATCGAGAAGAATTCGAGTTCGTCGTCCCAGGCAGGGCTGGCGATCGAATAGGCGCGGAACACCGGCTTCTCGGCATTGGGCAGGCCGATCATGACGAACTCGCCGGAACGGAAGCGCAGCGATTGCGGCCGGGTGATGCGGAACGAAAACAGCCGGTCGGTATAATGCTTCACCGAGACGACGGTTTCGGCATAGACATTGGCCGGTATCGGGAACTGCAACGGCCGGGCGCCGGCAGTGTTGAACGCGGATATGGTGTTCATCAAACCTAACCTTCCGGGCCAGCTCAGCGCCCGCGCCAAATCTTCACCTGCGCGCCCGAACCGGTCAGGTTCCAGCGTGCCGTTTGCACACTCCGAAGCGGTAAGCTCTTGTGTCCGGAATTTATTAGTATACAAACGATATTTGCGTCAAGACGCCGCCGTAAAACAGCTTTCCAAACTGAGGCATGTAAGCAGTTCGGGCATTTCGGGTTTCGACAATGGAACAGAATTTTTCGGCGCAAGCTCTGGATTCGACGGGCAGCGTCGTCGCCGGTATCGATGTCGGCGGCACCTTTACCGACCTGCTTCTGATCGACGGCCGTGACGGCGGCCGGGTGCATATCGCCAAGACCCCGACGACGGTCGACAACCAGGCTTTCGGCGTCGTTGCAGCTCTTGGTGCCACCGGCTTTCCCGTCGACGGCATCGACCTCATCGTGCACGGCACGACGACCACCACCAACGCGGTGCTGGAGCGCCGGCTGGCCAAAACCGGCATGATCACCACGCGCGGCTTTCGTGACGTCATCGAGCTTGGCCGGCGGACACGGCCGCAAGCCTATGGCATGACAGGCACGTTCGTGCCGATCATTCCGCGCAATCTGCGGCTCGAAGTGTCGGAGCGGGTCGAGGCCTCGGGCGCGGTGCGCATACCGCTCGACGAGGCCGAGATGCGGGCAGCGATTTCACAACTGATCGCGGCCGGCTGCGAATCCCTCGTCATCCATTTCCTGCATTCCTACGCCAACCCGAGGCATGAGCGGCGTGCCGCCGAGATCGCGGCCGAGCTTTGGCCGAACGGCTACATCACGACAGGCCATGCGCTGCTTTCGGAAGCGCGCGAATTCGAGCGCGGCGTCACCGCTTCGGTCAACGCCTCGGTGCAACCGATCCTCGAACGCTATGTCGAGCGGCTGCGCAAGGAGCTGGCGTCAAAAGGCTACGCCCGCGACTTCCTGATCATGAACGGCAATGGCGGCATGATCTCGGCCCGCTTTGTCACACGTGAGTCGGCCAAGACCGTCATGTCCGGCCCCGCTTCCGGCGTCATTGCTGCCGCCTATACGGGAAAACGCGCCGGCTTCGAAAACCTGGTCACCTATGACATGGGCGGCACCTCGACCGACGTGGCGCTGATCCGCAACGCCGAGCCGGCGGTGTCGAACGAGATCGAGATCGAGTATGCGATGCCGATCCACGTGCCGATGGTGGCGGTGCATACGGTCGGCGCCGGCGGCGGCTCGATCGCCCGCGTCGATGCGGCCGGTCTGATCCAGATCGGCCCGGAAAGCGCCGGCGCCAATCCCGGCCCGATCTGCTACGGACGCGGCGGCTTGGAGCCGACCATTACCGACGCTAATCTGGTGCTCGGCAGGCTGGCGCCGAAGAAGCTGCTCGCGGTGGAAAACCCGGTCACCGTCGAACGGGTCACCGGCATATTCGAGGACAGGATCGGCCGCGCCACAGGCTTGTCCGGCGTCGAGGCGGCGGGTGCGGTGCTGCGGCTCGGCAACGTGAAGATGGCCGGCGCCATCCGCATGGTGTCGGTGTCGCGCGGCCACGACCCGCGCGATTTCGCGCTGTTCGCCTTCGGCGGCGCCGGGCCGCTGCATGCGACGGCACTGGCGCGCGAGCTCGGCCTGCCCAAGGTGCTGGTGCCGGCGCGGCCGGGCATCACCAATGCGCTCGGCTGCGTCGTCGCCGATCTGCGCCATGATTTCGTTAATACGGTCAACCAGCCGGTGGCCCGTCTCGATGAAATCCAACTCCACGAGACATTGGAACGGCACCGAAACGAAGGCGAGGAGCTGATCGGCAAGGAAGCGGTGAAGCCGGAAATGATCCGGGTCACGCATTCCGCCGACATGCAGTTCGTCGGCCAGACGCATATCATCAACGTGCCGCTGCCGTCGTCTGCGGTGACACGCCAGGTACTGCAGCAACTGTTCGAGAGTGCCTATTTCGCCCGCTTCAAGGTCGAGCTACCCGAGATCCGCGCCAATCTGGTCAACCTCAACACGTCGGTCACCGGCGTGCGGCCGGCAATCGATCTGTCCCGGCTGATCGACCCGGCTGGGCGCGCCAAAACGCTCGAAGAGGCGCGGCGCGAGATCCGGCCTGTCTGGTATGGCGGGCGCTGGTACGACACGCCGGTCTACAACAGAGAGAAGTTGCCGCTCGACGCAACAATCGAAGGTCCGGCGATCCTCGAACAGATGGACGCGACGACTGTGCTGGAGCCCGGCGACCGGGCGCGATCGGATGCCGACGGCAACATCATCATCGATATCGGCGAGGCCTGAGATGGAAAAACTCGACGCCATCACCCTTTCGGTCATCCAGGCGGCCCTGCAGCAGGTCTGCGACGAAATGGACCTGACGTTTTCGCGCGCCGCCTTTTCGCCTGTCATCGCCGAGGCCAATGACCGTTCGGATGGCATCTATTCGGCAGTCGATGGTTCGCTGATCGCGCAAGGCAGCCAGGGCCTGCCGGTGTTCGTCGGCGTCATGCAGTATTCGACCAAAACGGTGATCGAGATGATCGCCGACGGACGCTGCCTGCCGCCCGAGCCGGGCGATATCTACATCGTCAACGATCCCTATCTCGGCGGCACCCATTTGATGGATGTGCGCTTCGCCATGCCGGTCTACCGCGACGGCAAAATATTCTGCTGGCTGTCGAACACCGGTCACTGGCCCGACATCGGTGGTTCGGTGCCGGGCGGCTTCTCCGCCTCGGCAACGGCGGTGGAGCAGGAAGGCTTGCGGCTGCCGCCGGTGAAATTGTTCAAGAAGGGCGTGCTCGACCCTGAGATCTACGCCATCATCTGCTCCAACATCCGTGTCGCCGACCAGCGCATTGGGGACATCCGGGCGCAAGCGGCGGCACTGCTGATCGGTCAGGACCGACTGAACGGAATCCTGGATCGTTACGGAGATGAAACGGTCGTCGATGCGATCGCCGAACTGCGCCGCCGCGCCGCTGAACAGATGCGCGTCAACATATCGGCCATTCCCGACGGAATCTATCGCTCGCAGGCCTTCGTCGATTCAGACGGGGTGGTAAACGAGCCGCTGATCATCGCGCTGGCAGTCGAGAAAAAAGGCGACACGCTCAGCTTCGACTTCTCGGGCTCATCAAAGCCCTGCGCCGGGCCGATGAACAGCGTGCTGGCGACGACCTTGTCCTCGGTCTATCTCGCCATGCGGCACATTTTCCCCGACGTGCCGATCAGCGCCGGCGCCTTCGAGCCGCTGATCGTCAAGCGGCCGGAAGGCACCTTCCTCGACGCCAAATATCCGCGCCCGGTATCGGGCTGCGCGGCCGAGGTTTCGCAGCGCATTGCCGAGGCGGTGTTCGCTGCGATGGTGCAGGCGCTGCCGGACAAGGTGACGGCGGCTCCGGCCGGCTCCAGCGGCAATTTCGCGCTCGGCGGCAACGATCCGGCCCGCGGCCGCGATTATGTCATGTACCAGATCTCCGGCGGCGGCTATGGCGGCAATGCCGGTCACGACGGCCTGACCAATGGCTGCTCGACCATCGGCATTTCCAAGTCGCCACCGGTCGAAATCATGGAGCAGGCCTTCCCGGTGCTCTACCGCCACTACGCCCTGCGCGAAGGCTCGGGCGGCGCCGGCAAGCATCGCGGCGGTTTTGGCCTCGCCTATGAGGTCGAGATCCTGCGCGGCGACGCCCGCGCCTCTTTCGTCATGGATCACGGCCGCTTCGGCCCGCAAGGCGCGCTCGGCGGCAAGGACGGCGCGGTCAACACGGTCACCGTGTTCCGCGACGGCAAGGAACATGTGCCGCCGCACCTCTCCAAGGAACAGGACATCGCGCTGAAGGCAGGCGACCGCGTGCGCGTTAGCACGCCGGGCGGCGGCGGCTACGGCGATCCGTTGCAGCGGGATCCGGAATTGGTCGCTCGGGACGTCAGGCTAGAGTACTATACCGCCGAGCAAGCCAGGGACCTGTTCGGGATCAAATGAATCCACAAGACAAATTCAAATGCCGTGTCTGCGGCCTCGATCAATCTCCCGATCTGCCATGGGGCGAGAACGGCAAAGAACCCAGCTCCATCATATGTTCGTGCTGTGGAGTGGAGTTCGGCTACGAAGACGACGGCCTCGGCAATTGTTTGTCAATTCGCCGGCATTGGGTGGAGGTTCGGCGATGCAAGTGGTTCGCGCCGGAGGATCGGCCGCTCGATTGGGACATGCCCGCTCAAATCAGAGGTATTCCGTTAGCCTATAAAGGCGCAGAGGATGAGCAACTGATCCAACGATATCTGCAGGCCGGAGAGCCGCCGCTACAAGGCTTGGCGGCGCTGAGCGCGGTGGAGAAGCCGGACCGGCAGTGAGGGTTTTACCGGGTGCTGGCATATCGCCCAGACCGCTGCGCACCGCTATGCCCTGTGGTCCAGCCTCGCGACCAGCCGGTCGCCGGCCCACTGGATGCCGCAGACCAGGACGATCAGGACGATGACCACGGCGATCATGACGGACGTCTCGAAGCGCTGGTAGCCGTAGCGGATGGCGAGGTCGCCGAGCCCGCCGGCGCCGATGGCGCCAGCCATGGCCGAGGCGCCGATAAGCGTCACCAGCGTCACCGTGAAGCCGGCGACGATGCCGGGCAACGCTTCCGGCACCAGCACCTCTCGAATGATCGTCCAGCGGTTGCCGCCCATGGCGCGTGCTGCCTCGATCAGCCCGTGGTCGACCTCGCGCAGTGACACTTCGGCGATCCGGGCATAGTAGGGCGTCGCCGCGATCGACAGCGGCACAATCGCTGCCCAGGTGCCGATTGAGGTGCCGACGATCAGCCGCGTCACCGGGATCAGCGCAACCAGCAGGATGATGAAAGGCACCGAGCGGAAGCCGTTGATGACCGCTCCGAGCGCGCGGTTCATCCACAGGTTTTCGGCGATACCGCCGCGGTCGGTGGCGACCAGCGCCAGGCCGAGCGGCAGCCCGAAAACCAGCGAGATGAGGCCGGAGGCGGCCGTCATCAGGATCGTTTCCCAGATCGAACGGGCGAGAAGCTCAAACAGAACCGGCGACATGGCCAAGCACCTCCACCCGCGCTTGGCGGGCTTTCAAGAACGCGATCACCTCTGCCAGGTGAGCTTCATTGCTGCCGGCGACCGCCACGAACAGTGTACCGACAGGCTGCTGCTGGACGTGATCGATGCCGCCATGCACGAGGCGGAACGAGCCGGGAACTGCCGAGGCAAGATCGGACAAAAGCGGGCTTCGGGCGGCCTCACCCGCCACGTCGATCCTGAGGATCGCCTCCACGCCGGCGTTCTGCGTTAGCCGGCTTGCGATCTCCGCCGGCAATTGCGGCCGGATGCCGCCGAGCAGGCTTTGTGTGATCGCCGACTTCGGATCGGCAAACACCGACCACACCGGCCCTTGCTCGACGATCCGCCCAGCGTCGATCACCGCGACACGATCGGCGATCGAACGGATCACCTCCATCTCATGGGTGATGAGCAGGATGGTCAGGTCGAGCTGCCGGTTGATATCTCTGAGCAAGGCGAGGATGGAGCGCGTCGTCTCCGGGTCCAATGCCGAGGTCGCTTCGTCGGACAGCAGCAGCGCCGGGCGCGCCGCAAGCGCCCGGGCAATGCCGACGCGCTGCTTCTGCCCGCCCGACAGCGACGCCGGATAGGCTTTCGCCTTCTCCGACAGGCCGACGAGATCGAGCAGCTCGGCAGCGCGCGCCAGGCGTTCGGCCCTTGGCCGGCCTTCGATCTTGAGCGGCAGCGCTACATTGTCTTCGACCGTCTTGGCAGACAGCAGGTTGAAATGCTGGAAGATCATGCCGATACGCCGGCGCAGCGGTTGCAATTCGCGCTCGCCGAGCCGGCTGATGTCGCGGCCTTCGATGAAGACCTGTCCTGTATCCGGCCGCTCCAGGCCGTTCAGGCAGCGTATCAGCGTCGACTTGCCGGCGCCGCTCCGGCCGATGATGCCGAGGATCTCGCCCTGGCGCACGCTGAGCGATACGCCGTCCAGCGCCGCTGTCGCGCCGAAGCAGCGCTTCAGCTCGATGAGGCGCACGACATCGTTCGGTCCCGCGGAGCGGCCGCCGACGGGATGCATGACTTCGGTGACCGAGGCGAAATGCTGGTTCATGAAAGTTCCTGTATTCGTGCCCGCAAAACGCGATCGCGGTCCGCGTTGGAGCGCGGACCGCTTTATCATGCCGGGCTTCAGCGCCAAGTCGAGCTCGGTATCAATAGGCGCTGATGCCGGTTCCCTTGTAGACTCGGTCGAATTCGGCCTTCACCTTTTCGTTCTGGTAGGAGGCGACCAATGTCTTTACCCAGGGCTGGTTTTCATTGCCGGCCTTGACCGCGATGAAGTTGCGGTAGGGATTGTCGGCCACCGCCTCCTGGGCGATGCGGTTCTCCGGTGTGAGGCCGCTTTTAAGCGCCCAATCCGTGTTGACCACGGCCCCGTCGAGGTCTTCCACCGAGCGCCCGACAATCCCGGCGTCAAGCTCCTTGACGACCAATTTCTTCGGGTTTTCGGCAATGTCGGTCGTCGTAGCCAGAATGCCGGTGCCTTCCCTGAGCTTGATCAGACCTTCGCTCTGCAGAACGCGCAGTGCGCGGCCCTCGTTGGACGGGTCGTTCGGCACGCCAATGACGGCGCCTTCGGGCAGGTCGGCAATCTTCGTGTACTTCTTGGAATAGAGGCCGATCGGCCAGACCCCGGTATAGCCGACCGGGACGATGTGATAGCCCTGCGTCTTGATCTGGTTGTCGAGATAGGGCTTGTGCTGGAAGGCGTTGGCGTCGATTTCGCCACGCTCGAGTGCTTCATTCGGCTGGGTGTAGTCGTTGAACACCACGGTCTCGATCGTCAGCCCCCTCTCCGCCGCCTGGGCGGTGACGACGCGCCACACATCCTCGTCCTCGCCGCTCATGATGCCGACCTTGACCGCCGTCTTGTCTTCGGCGAACGACGGCGCAGCAAGGCCGACAATCCCAACCGCCGACGCGAAAAGTACAGCCAGACCGGCGCGCCGGTTTATACTTGCGGAGAGAAATGAGAGCAAAGTGTTGGTATTCCCAGACATGATCTATCCCGTCGGTTCTGAAGTCGTTGCGGCCAGGCGGAGTGCCAAGCCTTGCTGGCATCATCGGGAATGCTGACCGTCGGATCAAAGCACCGTATTTCCCGCGAAATGCGAAGCCAGGAATATTCTCTCAAAGTTTCGGGCCTGGCGAGCACAGGGCGTGCTGGGATCATGCGTTCTAAGCCAATGCTGGTTCAGAAATTGTCCGGACGTCGTCTCCGATATGAGGCCCGCCGTGCTTCGAAGCGGCGGGCCTTTCTGCGTCCGAATGCCCAACACGGGCAGCAGTGTGGGATGTCGACAATGCTGGACGCGCCGCATGTCCCTTCAAAGCGACGCGCTTGCTCACTCGATGACCTTTACAATCCTGCGCGTGCCAGGATCGACCAGGACGGTCCGATTGTCGACGACGACATAGCGGTATTTGACGTCGGGAACCTCATGAAGCTCGACGGTATCGGGCAGGGTCGAGCCGACATTGAGCTCCACGCCGGGAAGCTGCACGGACGCCAGAGGCTGCTTTTTCACATACTCGCGTACGATCGTCTCCTGCTGCGGTTCGATGACCACGTCCTGAGCGGCAGCGGCGCCAATACCCGCAAGCAGCAAGAACCCAGCCGCGGCTGCCGAAAGATGCATTCTCATGATCGTCTCCTTTCGTCGTGAGCCACCTCTGCGCTGCGCCGCGTCATGCTGTTCGCAGCGGGGTCGCTATAGGCCGGTAACGTCATCAGGTGGAGCTTGTTCCGCCACTCGGATCGCTTGCCGTTTCGCTCCATTAGTTTGGAACAAAGTTTTTTAGCCGCGGTTTTACGCGGTGAAGGGACGCGTTTTCCAAGGAGATCTCTCATGAAAGGCGTTCTGATCACCAGCATGCTAGCAATCAGCGTCAGCTGCGGGGCTGCACTTGCCCAGACGCAGCAGTCGACCGACGACCAGTCCGGCGCCAATTGTGCAGCCGGCACTGCCAATTGCCAGAACGGCGCCAAAATGGGCGAGCAGGCTCAGGGCAAGGCCAGCGCTGCAACTGATCAACAGGCGCAAGGCAACAAGAAGCTGAAGACCGATGAGCAAGCCCAGGGCAAGGCCGGCGCAACGACTGACCAGCAAGCCCAGGGCAAACCGAAACTGAAGACCAACGAGCAGGCTCAGGGCAAGGCCGGAACCACCACCACCGAGCAGGCCCAAGGCAACACGAAAATGAAGACCGAGGAGCAGGCTCAGGGCAAGACTGGGACCACGACCACCGAGCAGACTCAGGGCAATGCCTCGACGCAGACGCAAGACCAGAGTTCGACCGCTTCCATCAACAATGTGACCGTTGAACAGAAGACGGAGATCACGCAGGTCATCAAGGAGACGAACGTCCAACCGGTTTCCAGCGTCGATTTCGACATCTCTGTCGGTGTCGAGGTTCCGCGAAAGAAGGTCCGGCTGCATCGCCTGCCGGCGCGCATCGTCAAGATCATTCCGGCTTACGAAGGCTATGAGTATTTCGTGCTCGCCGACGGCCGGATCGTCATCGTCGACCCGAATACCTACGAGATCGTGATTATCCTGACCTAGTCGTGGCCAGACGGTCTACCGTGGGTTGATGCACCAAAAAAGCCCGCCGCGCAGCTCGGGCGGCGGGCTTTTCCGTACCCGGCTCCAGCGTCTGCAAATCGCAAATCAAGGTCCGTCCTCGGGGCGAGGAGTGAGCACGGTGTGATCGATGGTGTCGGGCAGGCAGGGACTGGGCACGCAGCTTGTTCGGACTGACGCGGTGGTCATGGCATCGATATCCGTAACCAGCACCATTCTCGCGTAGTGCCGCGGCCACAGCGGCTCTCCAAACAGGACGAAGACGCCGCCAATCATCAAGGCCAGCAACATGAGTGCCGTAACATTTGCAAATATCTCGCCGTAGCGCATGAAGGCAGCCTGTCCCGTTCGGAAAGCGATTTCAGCCTGTGACAGCGGCGACCAGGACGGCGCCGAAAGCCGGCGCTACTATCCTTGAGGCCCCGCGAATGCCGCCTTCCATTGGATCCTCCCCGAACAAGCCGGATAAATAACGGCACTCTCGGTGCTTTGTTCCCGGCCGTGTGGCCGGACGACAGCCGCGTCACACAGGCCGTGTGTGGGGCGGCCTTTCGTTTGCAAAAGGCACTCTTCGCTCTCATTGATGCGCGGCAGCGAGGTTCTTGACATGACGTTCGTGCATTTGCAGCACCGGCAGCGTCTTCTTGGCAAACTCCTTCATCGCCGGATCGTCGCCGGAATTCGCGTAAGCGGAAAACAGCGCCACCGCTTCCTTATGCGCCTGGGTCTGCATGTCGATATATTTCGATTGGAAGCTGTCCCCGCTGGCCTCCTTGAGTTGGTCGAGCAGCGCCTGGTGCTTGGTGTCCAGCGACGGGCCGGCTGGCGCGGTGGCCGAAGTCGTCTGACCCTTGCTGAGCGCCGCCTTGAAGTCCTCGCCGGCCTTGGTGTGGTCCGTGACCATTTGCGCCGCGAATGCCTTCACGTCGTCGGCAGTCGCCTGCGTCTGCGCAAGTCGGCTCGATTCGATTTCGAATGTATTGGCGATGGGCACGGTCTTGACGAACGTCGCGGTGTCAACCTTGCTCATGGTGTCGGTCGTTAGAGGCGTCAGCGTCGCCGATTGGGCAAAAGCAGCCAAAGGTGCGCCAGCCATCATCGCTGCCGCAGTGATGGATAGAAGGGTTTTCATGGGGGTTCTCCGAGGCTGATGTCATCCCTCCGATGGCTCAACGCGCAAGCTGCGGCGAGGTTGCCTGGTCGTGGGGGGGGCCGCCCCCCCCCCCCCCCCCCCCCCCCACGGCGGGATGGTCGAGCATGGCCGCGCGCACGGCCGCATGGCGATGCAGATCGACATAGTTCTGCATCGCCA
>NZ_JAMYRO010000058.1:0-15445 GCF_040321495.1 Mesorhizobium sp. M0408
GTTCTCTTTTTTTAATTCCCAAGTACCCTGCGGGCCCAATGTTCTACGTTATGAACGGGTTTCTTCCCGGGGTCGGGGGGCGGCCCGCCCGCCACTCCTTTCGCGTCGAAGGGAGGCTGCGTAACGCGAAGAGTGCGAAAACCTCTTTCCTGAGGGCCGCAAACCGGCCTTCAGGAAACGGGTTTTCTCCCGTTTCTGGCCCGCCGCCAAATTGGTGGTGGGTGAAAAGACAAGAAGCCGCCGACAGGCGGCGGGCAACAAGACAGGGCCGCCGAGGTGGCCCGAGATGCAAGGCGAGCCGCGGCGAGGCTCGTCCCGAGAATTGAGCTAAGGAGCGACGATGGCCCAGACCCAGACTTTCAATGGCCGCAGACGCGTACGCAAGTTTTTCGGAAAGATCCCGGAAGTTGCGGAGATGCCGAACCTGATCGAGGTTCAGAAGGCATCCTATGACCAGTTCCTGATGGTGGAGGAGCCCAAGGGTGGGCGTCCTGACGAGGGACTGCAGGCAGTTTTCAAGTCGGTCTTCCCGATTTCCGATTTTTCCGGCTCCTCGATGCTGGAATTCGTGAAGTACGAGTTCGAGGGACCGAAATTCGACGTTGACGAATGCCGTCAGCGCGACCTGACCTATGCGGCGCCGCTCAAGGTGACGCTGCGCCTCATCGTGTTCGATATCGACGAGGATACCGGCGCGAAGTCGATCAAGGACATCAAGGAGCAGGACGTCTACATGGGCGACATGCCGCTCATGACCTTGAACGGCACCTTCATCGTCAATGGTACCGAGCGCGTCATCGTCTCGCAGATGCACCGTTCGCCGGGCGTCTTCTTCGACCATGACAAGGGCAAGTCGCACTCGTCCGGCAAGCTTCTGTTTGCCGCGCGCGTCATTCCCTATCGCGGCTCGTGGCTCGACATCGAGTTCGATAGCAAGGACGTCGTGCACGCCCGCATCGACCGCCGCCGCAAGATTCCGGTGACGTCGCTGCTGATGGCGCTCGGCATGGACGGCGAAGAGATCCTGTCGACCTTCTACAACAAGATCACCTACAAGCGCGCCGGCGACCATTGGCGCATCCCGTTCAACGTCGAGCGTTTCCGCGGCCTCAAGGCCGTTGGTGACCTGGTCGACGCCGACACCGGCGAAGTCGTCGTCGAGGCCGGCAAGAAGATCACCGCCCGCCAGGCCAGGGCGCTTGGCGAAAAGGGTCTCAAGGCGATCAAGGCGACCGACGAGGATCTGCTCGGCAACTACCTTGCCGAGGATATTGTCAACTACGGGACCGGCGAGATCTTCCTCGAAGCCGGTGACGAGATCGACGAAAAGACGCTGAAAGTGCTGCTTGGCACCGGTGACGATGAGATCAAGGTCCTCGACATCGACCACGTCAACGTCGGCGCCTACATCCGCAACACGCTCAACGTCGACAAGAACGAGAGCCGCCAGGACGCACTGTTCGACATCTACCGCGTCATGCGCCCCGGCGAGCCGCCGACGCTCGAGACCGCCGAAGCCATGTTCAACTCGCTGTTCTTCGACAGCGAGCGCTATGATCTTTCGGCCGTCGGCCGCGTCAAGATGAACATGCGCCTAGAGCTCAAGGCCGAGGACACCGTGCGCGTGCTGCGCAAGGACGACATCCTGGCCGTGGTCAAGACGCTGGTCGAACTGCGCGACGGCAAGGGCGAGATCGACGACATCGACAATCTCGGCAATCGCCGCGTGCGCTCGGTCGGCGAGCTGATGGAGAACCAGTACCGCGTCGGCCTGCTGCGCATGGAGCGCGCGATCAAGGAACGCATGTCCTCGATCGAGATCGACACGGTGATGCCGCAGGACCTGATCAACGCCAAGCCGGCGGCTGCCGCCGTGCGCGAGTTCTTCGGTTCCTCGCAGCTGTCGCAGTTTATGGATCAGACCAACCCGCTTTCGGAGATCACCCACAAGCGCCGTCTTTCGGCGCTTGGACCGGGCGGTCTGACCCGCGAGCGTGCCGGTTTCGAAGTGCGCGACGTGCACCCGACGCATTACGGCCGCATCTGCCCGATCGAGACGCCGGAAGGCCCGAACATCGGCCTGATCAACTCGCTTGCGACCTTCGCGCGCGTCAACAAATACGGCTTCATCGAGAGCCCGTACCGCAAGATCGTCAACGGCAAGCTGACCAATGAGGTCGTTTACCTCTCGGCTATGGAAGAGGCCAAGCACCACGTCGCGCAGGCCAATGCCGAGCTCGACAAGAATGGTCATTTCGTCGACGAATTCGTCATTTGCCGCAACGCCGGCGAAGTGATGATGGCGCCGCGCGAAAACGTTGATCTGATGGATGTGTCGCCGAAGCAGATGGTGTCGGTGGCCGCGGCCCTGATCCCGTTCCTCGAGAACGATGACGCCAACCGTGCGCTGATGGGCTCGAACATGCAGCGTCAGGCCGTGCCGCTGGTGCGCGCCGAAGCGCCGTTCGTCGGCACCGGCATGGAGCCGATCGTCGCCCGTGACTCGGGCGCCGCCATCGGCGCCCGCCGCGGCGGCATCGTCGACCAGGTGGACGCGACGCGTATCGTCATCCGCGCCACGGAAGATCTCGATCCCGGCAAGTCCGGCGTCGACATCTACCGGCTGATGAAGTTCCAGCGTTCGAACCAGAACACCTGCATCAACCAGCGTCCGCTGGTGCGCATGGGCGACCGGGTCAACAAGGGCGACATCATCGCCGACGGCCCGTCGACCGAGCTCGGCGATCTGGCCCTCGGCCGTAACGTGCTGGTCGCGTTCATGCCGTGGAACGGCTACAACTACGAGGATTCCATCCTCCTGTCCGAGCGCATCGTCGCCGACGACGTCTTCACCTCGATCCACATCGAGGAGTTCGAAGTCATGGCCCGCGACACCAAGCTGGGGCCGGAGGAGATCACGCGCGACATTCCCAACGTCTCGGAAGAAGCGCTGAAGAACCTCGATGAGGCCGGCATCGTCTACATCGGTGCGGAAGTGCAGCCGGGCGACATCCTGGTCGGCAAGATCACGCCGAAGGGCGAAAGCCCGATGACGCCGGAAGAAAAGCTGCTGCGCGCCATCTTCGGTGAAAAGGCCTCGGACGTGCGCGACACCTCGATGCGCATGCCTCCGGGAACCTTCGGCACCGTCGTCGAAGTGCGTGTCTTCAACCGCCACGGCGTCGAGAAGGACGAGCGCGCCATGGCGATCGAGCGCGAGGAGATCGAACGCCTCGCCAAGGACCGCGACGACGAGCAGGCGATCCTCGACCGCAACGTCTATTCGCGTCTTTCCGACGTTCTCGTCGGCAAGGAAGCGATTGCCGGGCCGAAGGGCTTCAAGAAAGGCTCGAAGCTGTCGAAGGACACGCTCGACGAGTATCCGCGTTCGCAGTGGTGGCAGTTTGCCGTGGAGAACGAAAAGCTCCAGAGCGAACTGGAAGCCCTGCGTGGCCAGTACGACGATTCCAAGAAGGCGCTCGAACAGCGCTTCATGGACAAGGTCGAGAAGGTGCAGCGCGGCGACGAGATGCCTCCGGGCGTCATGAAGATGGTCAAGGTCTTCGTGGCCGTGAAGCGCAAGATGCAGCCCGGCGACAAGATGGCCGGCCGGCACGGCAACAAGGGTGTCGTGTCGCGGATCGTTCCGGTCGAGGACATGCCTTTCCTCGAGGACGGCACGCATGCCGATATCGTGCTTAACCCGCTGGGTGTGCCGTCGCGCATGAATGTCGGCCAGATCCTGGAAACGCATCTGGGCTGGGCTTGCGCCGGAATGGGCAGGAAAATCGGCGATCTGATCGACGCGTACAAGACGGCGGGCGACATCAAGCCGCTGCGCAAGACGCTCGAGAGCTTCATGCCTTCCAACGACCGCAACGAGCCGGTCCGCGAATATGACGACGAGAGCATCGTTCGCCTCAGCGAGCAGATGCGCCGCGGCGTCTCCATCGCGACACCGGTGTTCGACGGCGCGCACGAGGCCGACATCAACATCATGCTGGAGCAGGCGGGCCTGCACACCAGCGGTCAGTCGCAGCTCTATGACGGGCGCACCGGCGAGCCGTTCGATCGCAAAGTGACGATGGGCTACATATATATGCTCAAGCTTCACCACCTTGTGGACGACAAGATCCACGCGCGTTCGATCGGGCCGTACTCGCTCGTTACCCAGCAGCCGCTGGGCGGCAAGGCGCAGTTCGGTGGCCAGCGCTTCGGCGAGATGGAGGTCTGGGCGCTCGAAGCGTACGGCGCCGCCTACACGCTGCAGGAGATGCTGACGGTGAAGTCGGACGACGTCGCCGGCCGCACCAAGGTCTACGAGGCGATCGTCAGAGGCGACGACACCTTCGAGGCCGGCATTCCCGAGAGCTTCAACGTTCTCGTCAAGGAAATGCGGTCTCTCGGCCTCAATGTCGAGCTGGAGAACACCAAGCTCGACGACAACCCGATCCGGCTGCCCGACGCGGCCGAGTAGGCAAGACGCTCGGTCGCGAGAGAGGGCTCTCGCGACCGGGGCGCACCCAAATAATTCTTCGGCCGATGGCCGATCAAGTCGGCGGGCGTTTGGCCCGCGCTAGATGCAAGGGGTTTTCGAGGACCCCGAAAAGGAGAACGGCATGAACCAAGAGGTCATGAATCTCTTCAATCCCCAGGCGCCTGCGCAGGTGTTCGATTCCATCCGGATCTCGCTTGCCAGCCCTGAGAAGATTCTGTCCTGGTCGTTCGGCGAGATCAAGAAGCCGGAGACCATCAACTACCGCACCTTCAAGCCGGAGCGTGACGGCCTGTTCTGCGCGCGCATTTTTGGCCCGATCAAGGACTATGAGTGCCTGTGCGGCAAGTACAAGCGCATGAAATACAAGGGCGTCATCTGCGAGAAGTGCGGCGTCGAAGTCACGCTGTCGCGCGTCCGCCGCGAGCGCATGGGCCATATCGAGCTGGCGGCGCCGGTCGCCCACATCTGGTTCCTGAAGTCGCTGCCGTCGCGCATCGGCACGCTGCTCGACATGACCCTGAAGGACATCGAGCGGGTCCTCTACTTCGAGAACTACATCGTTACCGAACCCGGCCTCACCGCGCTGAAGGAGCACCAGCTGCTCAGCGAGGAAGAGTACATGATGGCCGTCGACGAGTATGGCGAGGATTCGTTCACCGCCATGATCGGCGCCGAGGCGATCCACGACCTTCTGGCCGGCATGGACCTCGAGAAGATCGCCGGCGATCTGCGTTCTGAGCTGGCTTCGACCACCTCCGAGCTCAAGCAGAAGAAGTACCTGAAGCGGCTCAAGGTCGTCGAGAACTTCATGGAATCCGGCAACCGTCCGGAATGGATGATCATGAAGGTGGTTCCGGTGATCCCGCCGGATCTGCGCCCGCTTGTCCCGCTGGACGGCGGCCGTTTCGCCACGTCGGATCTGAACGACCTCTATCGCCGCGTCATCAACCGCAACAACCGCTTGAAGCGGCTGATCGAGCTGCGCGCGCCCGGCATCATCGTGCGCAATGAAAAGCGCATGCTGCAGGAAGCCGTCGATGCGCTGTTCGACAACGGCCGCCGCGGCCGCGTCATCACCGGCGCCAACAAGCGTCCGCTGAAGTCGCTGTCCGACATGCTGAAGGGCAAGCAGGGCCGGTTCCGCCAGAACCTGCTCGGCAAGCGCGTCGACTATTCCGGCCGCTCGGTCATCGTCACCGGTCCGGAGCTCAAGCTCCACCAGTGCGGCCTGCCGAAGAAGATGGCGCTCGAACTGTTCAAGCCCTTCATCTACGCCCGTCTCGACGCCAAGGGCTACTCCTCGACCGTCAAGCAGGCGAAGAAGCTGGTCGAGAAGGAGCGTCCGGAGGTCTGGGATATCCTCGACGAGGTCATCCGCGAGCATCCGGTGCTGCTGAACCGCGCACCGACGCTGCACCGCCTCGGCATCCAGGCGTTCGAGCCGATCCTGATCGAAGGCAAGGCGATCCAGCTTCACCCGCTGGTCTGCACCGCCTTCAACGCCGATTTCGACGGCGACCAGATGGCGGTCCACGTGCCGCTGTCGCTGGAAGCGCAGCTCGAAGCCCGCGTGCTGATGATGTCGACTAACAACATCCTGCACCCGGCTTCCGGTGCGCCGATCATCGTGCCGTCGCAGGACATGGTTCTCGGTCTCTACTATCTTTCGATCGTCAATCAGAACGAGCCGGGCGAGGGCATGGTGTTTGCCGACATGGGCGAACTCCAGCACGCGCTCGAGACCAAGGCGGTGACGCTGCATGCCAAGATCAAGGGGCGCTTCCGCACGGTCGACGCCGACGGCAAGGTCGTGTCGAAGATCTACGACACCACGCCTGGCCGCATGATCATCGGCGAGCTGCTGCCGAAGAACCACAACGTGCCCTACGAGACCGCCAACCAGGAGATGACCAAGAAGAACATCTCCAAGATGATCGACACCGTCTACCGCCATTGCGGTCAGAAGGAGACGGTCATTTTCTGCGATCGCATCATGGCTCTCGGCTTCAGCCACGCCTGCCGTGCCGGCATTTCGTTCGGCAAGGACGACATGCTGATCCCGGACGCCAAGATCAAGCTGGTCTCCGACACCGAGGCTTTGGCCAAGGAATACGAGCAGCAGTACAATGACGGTCTGATCACCCAGGGCGAGAAGTACAACAAGGTCGTCGACGCCTGGGCCAAGTGCTCGGAAAAGGTCGCCGACGAAATGATGGCCCGCATCAAGGCGGTCGAGTTCGAGGACAACGGCCGTCAGAAGCCGATGAACTCGATTTACATGATGTCGCACTCCGGTGCGCGCGGCTCGCCCACCCAGATGCGCCAGCTCGCCGGCATGCGCGGCCTGATGGCCAAGCCTAGCGGTGAAATCATCGAGACGCCGATCATCTCGAACTTCAAGGAAGGCCTCACCGTGCTCGAGTACTTCAACTCGACCCACGGCGCCCGCAAGGGTCTGGCCGACACCGCCTTGAAGACGGCGAACTCGGGTTACCTGACGCGTCGTCTTGTCGACGTGGCACAGGACTGCATCGTCAACTCGCTCGACTGCGGCACCGACAAGGGCCTCACCATGCAGCCGATCGTCGATGCCGGTCAGGTCGTCGCTTCGGTTGGTCAGCGCGTTCTCGGCCGCACCTCGCTCGACGACATCACCCACCCGGTCACCGGCGAGGTTCTGGTCAAGGCCGGAACGCTGATGGACGAGCGTGACGTGGAACTGATCGAAAAGGCCGGCGTGCAGTCGGTTCGCATCCGTTCGGCGCTGACCTGCGAGGTCAGGGTCGGCGTCTGCGCGGTCTGCTACGGACGCGATCTGGCCCGCGGCACTCCCGTCAACCAGGGCGAGGCTGTCGGCGTCATCGCGGCGCAGTCGATCGGCGAGCCGGGCACCCAGCTCACCATGCGTACCTTCCACATGGGCGGCACGGCGCAGGTGGTGGATTCCTCGTTCCTTGAAGCCTCGTACGAGGGCAAGGTCGAGATCCGCAACCGCAACGTGGTGCGCAACTCCGACGGCCAGCTGATGGTCATGGGCCGCAACATGGCGGTGCTGATCCTCGACGAGGCCGGCAAGGAACGCGCCACGCACCGCGTCACCTACGGTTCGCGCATCTTCGTCGACGATGGCGACAAGGTGAAACGCGGCCAGCGTATCGCCGAGTGGGATCCTTATACCCGCCCGATCCTCACCGAAATCGAGGGCAGGGTAGCGTTCGAGGATCTGGTCGATGGCATTTCCGTTCAGGAAACCGCCGACGAATCGACCGGCATCACCAAGCGCGAGGTCATCGACTGGCGTTCGACGCCACGCGGCAACGACCTCAAGCCGGCGATCGTCGTCCAGGATGCCAAGGGCAAGGTCGGCAAGCTGTCGAAGGGCGGCGACGCCCGCTTCCTGCTCTCGGTCGAGGCCATTCTTTCGGTCGAGCCGGGCGCACAGGTTCGCCCCGGCGACGTGCTGGCGCGTATCCCGATGGAAAGCGCCAAGACCAAGGACATCACCGGCGGTCTGCCGCGTGTGGCCGAACTGTTCGAGGCACGCCGTCCGAAGGATCACGCCATCATCGCCGAGATCGATGGCACGATCCGCTTCGGCCGCGACTACAAGAACAAGCGCCGCATCATCATCGAGCCGCATGACTCGACGCTTGAGCCGGTCGAATACCTGATCCCGAAGGGCAAGCCGTTCCATCTCCAGGACGGCGACGTCATCGAGAAGGGCGACTACATCCTCGACGGCAATCCGGCGCCGCACGACATCCTGGCGATCAAGGGCGTGGAGGCGCTTGCCTCCTACCTCGTCAACGAAATCCAGGAGGTCTACCGACTGCAGGGCGTGTCGATCAACGACAAGCACATCGAGGTGATCGTTCGCCAGATGCTGCAGAAGGTCGAGATCACCACGCAGGGCGATTCGACCTACATTCCGGGCGACCACGTCGACGTGATTGAGCTGGAAGAGGTCAATGAGCGCCTGGTCGAGGAAGGCAAGAAGCCGGCCGAAGGCCAGCCGGTGCTGCTCGGCATCACCAAGGCCTCGCTGCAGACGCCGTCCTTCATCTCCGCCGCTTCCTTCCAGGAGACGACGAGGGTGCTGACCGAAGCTGCGGTTGCCGGCAAGACCGACATGCTGCAGGGGCTGAAGGAAAACGTCATCGTCGGCCGGCTGATCCCGGCCGGTACCGGCGGTACGATGAGCCAGATCCGGCGCATCGCCACCTCGCGCGACGAGTTGATCATCGACGAGCGCCGCAAGGCGTCCGGCGTCGAGGTCGCCGAGCCGATGCTGACCGACATGGTTAACGCGGCGCAGTAAGCGCGCAAGCAAGAGAAGATAGAAAAGGGGCCTAAGTGGCCCCTTTTCGCATTTTTGGTTCCTCAATCGGATCGGAGAGGAAACGATGAGCAGGAAGATTTGGGCTTCTGTCGACGACTACATTGTCGAAGCTCTTTTCGAGGCGGATCCCGCTCTTGATGCCGTTCTGGCGGCCAACCATGATCAGGGCCTGCCGCCTATCGACGTTTCCCCAGCACAAGGCAAGCTGCTCTCACTTCTTGCGCGAATGCAGGGAGCGAGGAAGGTACTCGAAATCGGCACGTTGGGCGGTTATTCGACAATCTGGATGGCGCGAGCATTGCCGATGGACGGCAAGGTCGTGACGCTCGAGCTTGATCCGCACCACGCCAGTGTCGCGCGGTCGAACTTTGAACGGGCAGGGGTGTCTGACCGTGTGGAACTGCGGGTCGGACCGGCGCTTCAATCGCTTGCGGCCTTAGGCGCCGAGAATGCCGGGCCGTTCGACTTTATCTTCATCGACGCCGACAAGCCGAACAACCCGCACTATCTGTCCTGGGCCATGCGTCTTTCGAGGCCGGGGACCGTCATCGTCTGCGACAATGTCATCCGTGACGGCGCGGTGGTGAATGAAGATGGTCGCGACGCCAATGTCGAAGGGGCACGCGCGGCGTTCTCGTTCATCGGCAGCGACAAGCGTCTGGAAGGCACCGCGATCCAGACTGTTGGCGCCAAGGGCTATGACGGCTTTGCAATAGCGATCGTCAATTGATTTTGTGCGGTGCGCCGACCAGACCTGCGATCCGGCCGGCGCCCACTCGTCAATCGAAAAAAGCTTCCACCACATTGCGCTTGCCGAGCATGAAGGCGTCGGCGACGTGCTGCAGGGGCGCGAGATCGACGTCGGAGGTGCCGGCGCGCACGATCTCGGCGAAGCGCTTGTAGAGCATCGGATATTCGGCTTCCGGCTCCTCGTGAACGACGCGGCCATCGATGGCGAGCTTTGAGCCGCCGCCAGAAAGCACCATCGATCCGGCCTCGGTATCGGCCAGGATGTCCCAGCTTTGCGGGCCGGTCTGACGCCAATCGAGTTCCATCGTCACCGGCAGACCGTTCGAAGTGCGGAAGGCGATATGGGCGGCGATCGGGGCCGCGCGGTTTTCGGGGAAATCGAGCTCTGCCGAGCTGATGAACATCGGCGGCAGGATGTGGGTCGCGATCGACAGCGCGTTGATGCCGGGATCGAAGACGCCAAAGCCGCCGGGAGCCCAGATCCACTC
The DNA here is from genome assembly GCF_040321495.1 of Mesorhizobium sp. M0408. Taxonomy (NCBI): domain Bacteria; kingdom Pseudomonadati; phylum Pseudomonadota; class Alphaproteobacteria; order Hyphomicrobiales; family Phyllobacteriaceae; genus Mesorhizobium; species Mesorhizobium sp. M0408. The sequence goes on from NZ_JAMYRO010000058.1 coordinate 10,076, forward strand.
CTGGTTCGGATGCCAGCGGCGCACGTCTTCCTTCCAGTTGATGGCGGCCGACCTGATCGTAGTCGAGCTGAGGAATGTGCGCGCTGCTTCGACAGCTGGCGCATAGCGCGAGTGCCAGCTGGCGAACAGGCAGACGCCGTTCGCTGCCGCCAGCGCCTTCAGGTCTTCGACCTCGCTGACCGTGGCGCCGGGCGGCTTTTCCAGGAAGACATGCTTTTTCGCCGTGAGCGCCAAGCGCGCGGCGTCGTAACGAAACTGCGGCGGCATGCACAGCGACACCGCCTCGAGCTCTGGCGTTGCGTCGAGCATCGCCTCGATCGTCGGGAAGTTCGGGATGTCCTCCACTTTGCCATGCCGGCTCGCTGCAGCAACCAGGCGATAATCCTGGTCCTTCGCCAGCGCCGGCAGATGCTGGTCACGGACGATCTTCCCCACGCCGACGATGCCGAGCTTGATGGGATTAGAGGACATGGGAGCTCCGCAGGTTGAGTGTGCTTGGTTTTGCCAGAGGTCGCTTCTTAGCAGAGAACTTGTGCCGGGCAAGTCGCCGGGCTTTGTCGCCGGCCCGCAAGATCGACCGCGATTCAGATCTCTTCAGATCGGCACATCGAACGTCACGATCGACACTTCGCCTTCGAGCGCGCCCTGATAGGCGGACAGATGCGGCTCCTCGTCGGGCACGCCGTCCATGTCGCCGATCTGGTCGAGCTCTGCCTCGGCATAACCTTCCGCGGCAAGCGATTCGAGAGCGCGGCGCACCGCCGAATCGTCGTCCGGCGCGACCAGCATCACATGCACGCCTTCCGCCTTGCCGCCTTTGCGCTTCCACACCCGGCCGGTAATAATGGTGACCGGGCGCTCCTCATTGTCATTCACGGGTTCGTACCTCCGGGCGAGGGGGTTTGGGCTGCTCATGCCGCCTTTTCGCACGAAGCACGGCCTGGAAACAGCCGCAAGCCGGTCACTTTCTGGCTTCCTCTTGAAAAACGGCGCAAGAAAATTACATGCGCTTTTCGCATGGCTGCCACGCCTCGGGTTCAGCGCAATATTTGCCGCTCCGGGGTTGACGGACAGTGGTCATACGAGTAGAAGCCGCCCAGTCAGAACCGATGTGAGGCTCTTGCTTCCGAAGCGACACGCTTTGGAGTTTGCCTCAAACAGGGTTCGTTTTACGAGCGAAAAGACATTTCCGGCGTGCATGAAGCGGCTTCCGCTTCCTCTGCCATTTGTTCGGGCAAGACCGCGAGGCGCGGTTTGTGGCCCGAATTTGCGTATGGAAGTGACGCTTTGAGCGGCCCTGACCGGGCGAGATACGGAATTGAGAGACAAGAGGGTTTAATGCCTACCGTCAACCAGCTGATCCGCAAGCCGCGCATTGCGCCGGTGAAGCGCAACAAGGTCCCGGCCATGCAGCAGAATCCGCAGAAGCGGGGCGTCTGCACGCGCGTCTACACCACGACGCCGAAGAAGCCGAACTCGGCGCTGCGCAAGGTGGCCAAGATCCGCCTGACCAATGGTTTTGAAGTGATCGGTTACATCCCCGGCGAAGGCCACAACCTTCAGGAGCACTCGGTGGTGATGATCCGCGGCGGCCGCGTCAAGGATCTTCCGGGCGTCCGTTACCACATCATCCGCGGCGTGCTCGACACGCAAGGCGTGAAGAACCGCAAGCAGCGCCGTTCGAAATACGGCGCCAAGCGTCCGAAGTGACCGAAGCGTAGCCAAGGTCGTTCCGGGCGGCGTCAAGCGACGATCCGGGATCCAGGCCACCGCGTAGAATTGAGGCAGAGAAAAAATGTCCCGTCGTCACAGTGCAGAAAAGCGTGAGATCAATCCGGACCCGAAGTTCGGCGATCTGATCGTCACCAAGTTCATGAACGCCGTCATGTATGACGGCAAGAAGTCGGTTGCCGAGACCATCGTCTACGGCGCGCTCGACCAGGTTCAGTCCAAGACCAAGCAGGAGCCGGTCACCGTCTTCCATCAGGCGCTCGACAATGTCGCGCCGCATGTGGAAGTGCGTTCGCGCCGCGTCGGCGGCGCCACCTACCAGGTTCCGGTCGACGTGCGCCCCGAGCGCCGTCAGGCATTGGCCATCCGCTGGCTGATCGCCGCCGCCCGCAACCGCAACGAGACCACTATGGTCGACCGCCTCTCCGGCGAGCTGATGGATGCGGCCAACAACCGCGGCACCGCCGTCAAGAAGCGTGAAGACACCCACAAGATGGCAGAAGCCAACCGCGCTTTCGCGCACTACCGCTGGTAAAGCGCGAACGAGACTGAAGAGGCACCTCCCATGGCCCGCGAATATAAAATCGAAGACTACCGCAATTTCGGTATCATGGCGCATATCGACGCCGGCAAGACGACGACCACCGAGCGCGTCCTCTATTACACGGGCAAGTCGCACAAGATCGGGGAAGTCCACGACGGCGCTGCGACCATGGATTGGATGGAGCAGGAGCAGGAGCGCGGCATTACCATCACGTCCGCCGCGACCACGACCTTCTGGAAGGGTCGCGACGGCAAGATGCACCGCTTCAACATCATCGACACCCCCGGCCACGTCGACTTCACCATTGAAGTCGAGCGCTCACTGCGCGTGCTCGACGGCGCCATCGCGCTGCTCGATGCCAACGCCGGTGTCGAGCCGCAGACGGAAACCGTCTGGCGTCAGGCTGACAAGTACCGCGTGCCGCGTATGATCTTCTGCAACAAGATGGACAAGATCGGCGCCGACTTCTACCGCTCGGTCGAGATGATCGGTTCGCGCCTCGGTGCACATGCCGTCGTCATGCAGCTGCCGATCGGCGCCGAGACCGAGTTCAAGGGTGTCGTCGACCTCGTCGAGATGAACGCGCTGGTCTGGCGCGACGAGACGCTGGGCGCTGCCTGGGACATCGTCGAGATCCCTGCCGACCTCAAGGCTCGTGCCGAAGAATACCGCGAGAAGATGATCGAGGCCGCCGTCGAAATGGACGAAACGGCGCTCGAGAATTACCTCGAAGGCAAGATGCCGAGCAACGACGAGATCCGTGCGCTCATCCGCAAGGGCACGATCGCGGTGAAGTTCTATCCGATGTTCTGCGGCTCGGCCTTCAAGAACAAGGGCGTGCAGCCGCTGCTTGACGCCGTCGTCGAATATCTGCCGTCGCCGGCCGATGTCCCGGCCATCAAGGGCGTCGACGCCAAGACCGACGCCGAGATCGAGCGTCATGCTGACGACAACGAGCCGCTGTCGATGCTTGCCTTCAAGATCATGAACGACCCGTTCGTCGGTTCGCTCACCTTTGCCCGCATCTATTCGGGCAAGCTCACCAAGGGCATCTCGGTCGACAACACCGTGAAGGGCAAGAAAGAGCGCATCGGCCGCATGTTGCAGATGCATGCGAATTCGCGCGCCGACGTCGAAGAGGCGTTTGCCGGCGACATCGTCGCCCTCGCTGGTCTCAAGGACACCACCACCGGCGACACGCTCAGTGATCCGCTGCATCCGGTCATCCTCGAGCGCATGGAATTCCCCGATCCGGTCATCCAGATCGCCATCGAGCCGAAGACCAAGAACGACCAGGAAAAGATGGGTCTCGCCCTTCACCGCCTGGCCGCCGAGGATCCGTCCTTCCGCGTCAAGACCGACGAGGAATCGGGCCAGACGATCATTTCCGGCATGGGCGAGCTTCACCTCGACATCATCGTCGACCGCATGCGCCGCGAGTTCAAGGTCGAGGCCAATGTCGGCGCGCCGCAGGTGGCCTACCGCGAGACGATCACCCGCAAGCACGAGCAGGACTACACGCACAAGAAGCAGACCGGCGGTACCGGCCAGTTCGCCCGCGTCAAGATACTGTTCGAGCCGAATCCGGAAAGCAGCGAATTCGAGTTCGAAACCAAGATCGTCGGCGGCGCTGTGCCGAAGGAATACATCCCCGGTGTCGAAAAGGGCATCAACAGCGTCATGACCTCGGGCCCGTTCGCCGGCTTCCCGATGATCGGCGTCAAGGCGACGCTGATCGATGGCGCCTACCACGACGTGGACTCGTCGGTTCTGGCCTTCGAAATCGCCGGCCGCGCCTGCTTCCGTGAAGCAGCGCCCAAGCTTGGCGTGCAGTTGCTCGAGCCGATCATGAAGGTCGAGGTGGTGACGCCGGAAGATTACGTCGGCAGCGTTATCGGCGACCTGAACGGCCGTCGCGGCCAGATCCAGGGCCAGGAAGCCCGTGGCGTGGCTGTGGTCATCAACGCGATGGTGCCGCTCGCCAACATGTTCAAATACGTGGACAACCTTCGCTCGATGAGCCAGGGCCGCGCGGCCTACACGATGCAGTTCGACCACTACGAGCCGGTCCCGACCGCGGTCGCCCAGGAAGTCCAGAAGAAATACGCGTAACTCGAAACGAGTTGCATCAGTAACTTAATTCAAGGCCCGCACGGGCTGGCAGGAATGGAGAGATCACATGGCAAAAGGTAAATTCGAGCGCACTAAGCCTCATGTGAACATTGGCACGATTGGTCACGTCGACCATGGCAAGACGTCGCTGACGGCGGCGATCACCAAGTATTTTGGCGAATACAAGCGCTACGACCAGATCGATGCGGCGCCCGAAGAGAAGGCGCGCGGCATCACCATTTCGACGGCGCACGTCGAATATGAGACCGCCAACCGCCACTATGCCCATGTCGACTGCCCCGGCCACGCCGACTATGTGAAGAACATGATCACCGGTGCTGCGCAGATGGACGGCGCGATCCTGGTGGTGTCGGCCGCCGACGGCCCGATGCCGCAGACCCGCGAGCACATCCTGCTCGCCCGCCAGGTCGGCGTGCCCTCGATCGTGGTGTTCTTGAACAAGGTCGACCAGGTCGACGACGCCGAGTTGCTCGAGCTGGTCGAGCTCGAGGTGCGTGAGCTTTTGACCAAGAACGAGTTCCCCGGCGACGACATTCCGATCGTCAAGGGTTCGGCGCTTGCCGCACTTGAAGACAGCGACAAGAAGATCGGCGAGGACGCCATCCGCGAACTGATGGCTGCGGTCGATGCCTACATTCCGACGCCGGTGCGTCCGCTCGACAAGCCGTTCCTGATGCCGATCGAGGACGTGTTCTCGATCTCGGGCCGTGGCACGGTTGTGACCGGCCGCGTCGAGCGCGGCGTCGTCAAGGTCGGCGAGGAGCTGGAGATCGTCGGCATCCGTCCGACCACCAAGACGACCTGCACGGGCGTCGAGATGTTCCGCAAGCTGCTCGACCAGGGCCAGGCCGGCGACAACATCGGCGCGCTATTGCGCGGTGTCGACCGTGAAGGCGTCGAGCGCGGCCAGGTCCTGGCCAAGCCCGGCACCGTCAAGCCGCACAAGAAGTTCGTTGCCGAAG
>NZ_JAMYRO010000059.1:0-14740 GCF_040321495.1 Mesorhizobium sp. M0408
AAGCCAGTGGATGAGGACGATCTGAAAAGGTGTCTCGCCGCAGCTCTCACACCTGCTGGAACGACACCAAGAGTTTCATGATCTCGCTTCCGCGCCAGGCGATGGCGACGCGAAGATGTCGGCTCCGCAGTGCCGGCGCATGATGGCGGTGGCGGCCTCGAACTGCTCTGCACTGGCAGGGTGGACGATCAACACGATGCCACCATTGAGGACCTGGCTCTCGGCCCACTCGTGGACGTGAGCTTCATGGCGCTGGCCGAACAAGGCGGCCAGCCCTCCGACGCTACCCCCGGAGGCCAATGCGGCCAGCAGGGCTGGCGCAGCCGCTCCACCCGTTGCGGCCAGAGCGGCACCGGCGCCGGCGAACGAGGCGACCGTGGCCGCGAGCGAGGTAGCAAGGGTGCGGACCTGCTGCCGGTCGTCGCTCATGCCGATCTCGACACGAGGGAGCTGCTTGATGTCGCAGCCGACGGCCCCGGCGCAGGACACCGCAATCTCCTCCTGCGCCAGGAAGCCTATACGGGAGCGGTCGATCCCCGCTGCTCCCAGCTCACTTACAGCTGCCTCGAATTCAACTTCGCTTTGCAGGGCGCCGATGACCTCTCGCAACTCGCTCACAATGGACATCCCTTAAACTTGTTTTCCTGCCTTGAAAGCCTCGGCACGTGCCGTGTACCGCACTCTCGTCTCACGAGTAGTCACCGCCGCTCTGCTGAGTGAGGTTGCCGAGGTAGTCGCGCTTCCCGATCGCCGCTCCGAGGTGCCGGAGGATCGCGTGCGCAATCGAGATGTGGAAGAAGAAGTCGGGCAGCACCAGGTGCCGGATGTAGTCGTCGCCGCCGAACCACCCGCGCACGATAGGCGGCGTCAGTTCGTATGTGTGGGACTGCGCGCCGGCAATCTCGTCCGGCTGCACGTTTTGCAGGAAACCGCGAGTCTCGAGGAGCCGTCCCTTCAATGCCGGATACATCATCGGGGTGTTGCGGGGTGCTAGCGGGTCGTGCTGCATCAACTTCGCCATGTGCGCGTCGACCTTGTTGCAGCTTACGGAGAACTGTTCTCCGAAAGTCAGCATGTCGGGCGCGAGCCGCTCGCCAAGGATCCTCCCAGGCTCAAACCCCTTGGTCCGCTCGAGCGCTTGGGCGTGGTCGAGATAGTCGTCCATCACGTTCAGTCCATGTACCATGACAGGAACTGTGATGTCATAAACCGATAAGGACACGCCAACCTCCTTGCGCTCGTTTGTACTCTGAACCTCGGTCGGACCCGAAAGGTCGTTAACCGAAACGAATGGTCACAATAAGCCCTCCAATCTTCCAGCTTGCCGCACCAGCCTGCCGGACTCGACATTGGCCTCCGCGAAACCGCGGCAAGAAGAGAGCTCCTACCCATGCGGCCGCCTAGTGACGCAGGACGGGATATCCGTTCACGTAAATCCAATCGGTGGCCTTGGCGGGCACGTGGCACCCCTGGCAATCGGAATGGTAGTCGGTCGAGGTGGTCTTCAGCGGCTTATCCGCGTCGAACCACGACCATCCCCACCCGTCGCCCCACAACGGATTGCCGGGGTGCGTTCCCTTGCTGTCTCTTACCATGACAAACCAGCCCTTGAGCTTGTCGGCGTGGCTTACCGTGCCGGTGGTCATCTCGTTTGTCGAGGTCGCGAAGACCTCTTTCACCAGAACGGCGCCGTCCGGGAAGTGCCCCGTCTTCCGGTAGGCGTCGATCGCCCCCGGGGATGCGTAGACGGCGTGCATTTCCTTCGAGCCATGGCCGCTGTCGGCGGCTATCGCCCAGCTCCCGAGCGCTTGGTAAAGGGTTCGATAGTCTACCGGCACGCGCAGGTGCCCGGCGGCGTCCACCACGTTCGCGGTCGGGTCGATCGGAGCCGCTCCGCTGATCTGAGCGAGCGTCACCACGATGCCGGCGACCAGCGAGACGGCGATGGCCAGGCCGACAGTCCTCGATAATTTCATGGGAGGTCTCCTTTGCTGCCCGGGCGCGGCACGGCGGCTCGGCGCAATGGCTTCCGTCAATATCGAGGCGGCCGCGCGTGCTCGCCCGGTCCAGCGGACCCGAGGATCGGACACTGCCGACGAAATTAGAAATTCCCTTTGGACATGCATTCGATAGTCATGGGGTATCGTCACCTAAAAGTGTGGTGCGCGCGTGCGCCCGGCGCGGTCTGCGGTCAGCCATCGAGGAGCGCGCCGTACTCGGGGTGCCGGGCGGCGTAGGAAGACATGAACGGGCACTTCGCGATCACTCTTTTCCCATCGCGTCGCAAGGCTTCGAAAACGCCCTGCGCCAATCGCGATCCGTATCCCAGGCCGGACAGCTCTTGCGGCACCTCGGTGTGGAGCAGGACAACCCGGCCGTCTTCGACCTTGTAGTACGCGACTGCGATCGCACCGTCGCCAAGGGGCATTTCAAACCGGCTCATGGCCGGATTATCCCGGATTTCGCTTTCCACCTTCTGTCTCCCTCGCTCATCAGCCAAAAAAGTTAGCAGGCCCGTGAGCGATGGTCTGCCGCGACAAACCGAGCGAGCCGCGTGTCTGGACGAACGGCGACGGATTGTGGATTCGCGGCGCGATCCGCGGACTTTCCGTTCCGCCGCGGCGGCGTGGGCCTGCGGCACTCCCGTTTGGGCCATTGGAGGAAACGCGCGCAGATGCACAGGAGTGCGCTCGAGCGTATCTCGTTCGCCCTGAGCGCTGTGGTGGAAGCTGGCGCCCACTTCCACTCGCCTATGTCCGGATGGCGCATAAATCGCGCTAGATGGAGATCGTCTCGCCGACTTTCGGCACCACGGCCGCGGTCGACGCGCCCTTCAGCCCTTCGACGAATTTCTCCGCGGTCTGATCGAGCGGGACGAGGTTTTCCAATAGCGGGCATATATGGTTCCATAGCGGCAGATAATTGCCGAACGGCCATGAACATGAAGGTGTGTGATGGCTCTATCGCAAACTCGACGTCAACGAAGCCTGATACATGGATGCCGCTCCTCGCGATCGGGAGTCTTCCATGTTTTCAGGCCGCCGTTTCGTCCGATCAGTGATCCTGCTGTGCGTAAGCTGGCCTAAAATCTCAGCTTCCCCGACCTGGAGATGATGGCCGAGCGCGTGCGTCGACCATTCCATGATTCACCGCTGGGCAGTCCGGTTCTCGCCGCTATTGCTGAAGAGGTTCACCAGGCGAAAGCGCATGGTCACCGGCAGGAGATGAACCCCATAATGGCCAAAGGACAAGCGAGGTACACCTTCTCTCCGGTACCAATGCTCGCCGAGCAGTTCGAAATCCTTGCTGCCTGAACAGTCCCGTCTCCGAGCCAACTGTCCTCGCGATGGGTTTACGACAGAATCGACGCGGCGGCTTAGCCGCTTTTCATGTTTCGGCGCTTCACCCGCGAGGGAAAAGCCGGTCCATACCGCATTCGCAATGCGCTCGGAACGGCAATCGTCAAGCTGATAGACGCCACCGAAGGCGGGACCGAACTGGCGCATAAGCACCTCAACCAGCAACCTTCGGGCGTTGTGCAGACGTGCCTCTACAGTCTCCGATGTGAGTGCAAAGAACTCGGCAAATTGATCCGGCGTCATGCCGTCGACAACGCAGGCCACGAACACGATGCGCAGCTCATCGGGCAACTCATCTATCGACCGTTCCAGGATGTCTCGGATCACACCGTCGGCCATTTAGCACTCCTGGACAAACTCCCTGCTACAACCCTCGCAGAGCCGCACTTTCTGAGCCCAAGCCCTCGAATGGTGCATTTCACGGAGTCTTCCCATTCGGGCGACTCGGCTCCGGGCAAGGACTAAGACGACGACTTCAGCGAATCCGTATCGACCGGCAGGCTGCGCAGGCGCTTGCCGGTGGCGGCGAAGATCGCATTGGTCACTGCCGCACTGACAATGGCTGTGGGAGCTTCACCAATGCCACCTGGTGCTTCTGCGTTCTTAATCAAGTGCGTGTCCACCACCGGCACCTCGTCGATACGCATCGGCAGATAGCTGTCGAAATTGCTCTGCTCGACCCGTCCATTCTTGAAGGTGATCGAGCCATGGAGCGCAGCGGTCAGCCCGAAAAGCGTTCCACCCTGAACCTGCGCTTCGATCGTATCGGGATTGACGTACATGCCGCAATCAACCGCACAGACGATCCGCTTGACTTTGACAGAGCCATTGGCTGCCACTTCGACCTCGGCGACCTGCGACAGGTAACTTCCGAATGCGAATTGTACGGAAATCCCGCGGCCATGCCGTGCGGGAAGTGGTGATCCCCACCCAGCTTTTTCCGCGGCAAGCGACAGAACAGCGAGCGCTCGCGGATTATGTCTGAGCAGCGCTTTGCGATAAGCGACGGGATCCTGCTTCGCTGCATGCGCGAGCTCATCCATGAAGCTTTCGACCACAAAAACATTGTGAGTCGGTCCGACGCCGCGCCAGAAAGCCGTCCGGACACCAGGGGGCTCGACCCGGACATAGTCGACGTGGATATTGGGCAGCGCATAGGGCGGCTCGGCCGCCGCTTCTACGGCATCGAGGTCTAATCCGTCCTTGAACCAATAAGGAATATAGCGAGCGGCGATTGAGGAGCCGGCAATCCGGTGCGTCCAGGCAACCGGCTTGCCGTCCGCATCAAGTCCGGCCGACAGCCGATCGAAGTAGTACGGCCGATACATATCGTGCTGGATGTCTTCCTCGCGGCTCCAGATCACCTTCACTGGGCCATCGACGTGCTTGGCGATCTTGACGGCCAGCACCGTGCCATCGGCCTCCAGCCTTCGGCCGAAGCCACCACCAATCAAATGATTGTGAATTTTGATCGCATCCTTTGGCAGACCGGTGAGTTCGACCACCAGAGACTGCGTGAGCGCCATCGCCTGCGTCCCGACCCAAACGTCGCAACGATCCTTCTGCAGATGAACGGTGCAGTTCATCGGCTCCATCGCCGCATGGGCTAGGAAAGGCACCTGATAGATGGCGTCAAGCCGTTGCGCCGCTTCCGCGAGAGCCTTTCCCGCGTCACCGTCGTTACGGGCAACCACGCCCGGCTTTTTGGATTCCTCCTCCAATTGCTTGACAATATCGGCTTTGCTGACCTTGCCATTCGGTCCGTCGTCCCACGCGATCGCGGCAGCCTCGAGCCCCTTCTTCGCCGCACCCATGTGATCCGCCACCACGGCAACAGCTTCGTCGATATTGACCACCTGCCGGACGCCCTTCACTGCCAGCGCGGCCTTCTCGTCCACCGTTTTCGCCTTGCCACCGAGCACAGGCGAGATAGCAACCGCCGCAACCTTCATACCCGGCAGTCGCGCGTCGATGCCATAGAGCACGCGCCCATCGATCTTTATCGATGAATCCACGCGCTTGGCACGCGTGCCGATCAGGGTGAAATCCTTCGGTTCTTTCAATTTGACGTTTGCTGCAGGCGGCACAGGCAATTTCGCCGCAGCCTTCGCAAGTTCGCCGTAGCTCAGATGCTTCGAGCCTGACGCATCGAACACGACGCCGTTCTTGGCAAGGCAAGTTGCTGGATCGACATTCCACCGCTTGGCGGCAGCCGCAATCAGCAGATTACGACCTACTGCCCCTGCCTGACGCAGCGGCGTCCAGAAGGCACGTACAGAGGAGGAAGCACCTGTAGTTTGAATGTGCAGGAACGAGTTGGCGTAAAGCGCATCATTTGCCGGCGCATGCTGAACCTGAATCTGGTCAAGCCCCACTTCCAGTTCTTCAGCGAGAAGCATCGAGAGCGACGTGTAAACCCCCTGCCCCATCTCCGCCATCGGCATCACCAGGGTCACGGCGCCGGATGGATTAATCCGTATAAATCCATTCGGCGCGAAAGTACCCGTGACCTCGTTTTCGACCACCCGCGAAGCAGGCGCCGCGAAGACGGACTCCGTGCTTGCACCGGTCAGCGCAAAACCAAGCAGCAAACCTGTGCCCTGAAGAAAGGCGCGCCGCGACACCGCTTTTTCATCGGCGATCTGCCCTCTCAGAATAGGCCCATCCATGATCTCAAACTCCCGCAGCGTGCTTGATCGCAGCGCGGATGCGCTGATACGTGCCGCATCGGCAGACATTGCCCGACATGGCGGCGTCGATGTCGTCATCCGTCGGCTTCGGCGTGTCCTTCAGCAGCGCCGCCGCCGACATGATCTGGCCGGACTGGCAGTAGCCGCACTGCACCACCTCGAGCTCCAGCCACGCCTTCTGCAAGGCCGCGCCCTGCGGCGCTTGACCGATCGCCTCGATTGTGATGATCGCACTATCGCCGACGGAGTCGACCGGCGTCTGGCAGGAGCGGACCGCCTGGCCGTCGACATGCACGGTGCAGGCGCCGCACAGCCCCTGGCCGCAGCCGAACTTGGTCCCGGTCACACCGAGCACGTCGCGCAGCACCCACAGCAGCGGGATGTCGCCGTCGACATCGACCTCATGAGGTGTGCCGTTGATCTTTAACGTGAAAGCCATGCATGCCTATTTGTGGCTGGGGCTGATAGGACGCAGCCGGCCGATCTGGATAGCCGGCCAGCCGCGTGCATCATGGGCGCGTGTCGCTCACGGATGAACGCGGATAACAGTCTTCCCCGCGCGTCGCTCGGTCGCGTTGAAGCTGGCGACGGCATCGTCGAGGGCCGAGACGGTGCCGATGTTCGTCCGCAGTCGTCCGTCCCGCACTCGCTGGACGATCTCACTCAGTTGGGCACGATCGGCCTCGACAACGAAGTCGATCGCCAGGCCATTGGCGGGCCGCGCGTCGGGCGGCCCGACGACGGTCACCAGTGTTCCTCCGGCTCGAATCAGGGCTGCGGACCGCTTCTGGATGTCGCCGCCGATGACATCGAACACCAGATCGACGCCGCCGACGTCTTCCAGAGCGTCCTTGTCGAGGTCGACGAACTCGTTCGCGCCGAAGTCGAGCGCCTTCTGACGGTCGGCAGCGCGTCCGGTGCCGATGACGTAGGCGCCGGCTTCTCGTGCGAGTTGCGTCACCATCGACCCGACTGCGCCGGCCGCACCATGCGCGAGGACGCTCTGCCCCGCCTGAAGGCGGCCGTGCTGGAACAGTCCCTGCCACGCTGTCAGGCCCGAGATCGGCAGACTCGCGCCCACGGTGAAGTCGACGTCGCCCGGCAGCGGCGCGAGGTTACGTGACTCCATGGCTATATACTCCGCGAGCGTGCCGTCGCGATACCAGTCCGCGAGGCCGAACACCCGCTGTCCCACTGACAGACCCGTCGTGCCATAGCCGAGGGCGGTGACCACTCCGGCCAGCTCGTGCCCAGGGATCGATGGCGTCCGCTCACGATCGACACGATCGGTCCAGGTCGAGGGCCACGTCAGCTCAGTCGAGACGAACCCTGACGCATGAACCTGAACGACGACGTCGTTTATCGCTGGCTGCGGCTCGAGCCGCTCCACCAGCTTCATCCCGGCCGTTCCCGAAGCCTGGTCCGTCACAACGATTGCTTTCATGGGAATTGTCTCCTCGGTCATTTGTCTGTTTGGTGAAAATGTTGCATCGATGGGCGCGTGTCGCTCACGGACGAACGCGGATGATCGTCTTCCCAGCGCGTCGCTCGGTCGCGTTGAAGGCGCCGACGGCATCGTCGAGGGCCGAGACGGTGCCGATGTTCGTCCGCAGTCGTCCGTCCCGCACCCGCTGGACGATCTCACTCAGTTGGGCACGATCAGACACGAGAACAAAGTCGATCGCCAGGCCGTCGGCGGGCCGCGCCTCGGTCGGCCCGGCGATGGTCACCAGCGTTCCTCCGGCTCGAATCAGGGCTGCGGACCGCTTCGCGATGTCGCCGCCGAGGACATCGAAAACCAGATCGACTTCGCCGACGTCTTCCAGGACGTCGTTCTCGAGGTCGACGAACTCTTTCGCGCCGAAGTCGAGCGCCGCCTGACGGTGGGCAGCGCGTCCGGTGCCAATGACGTAGCCACTGGCCTCACGTGCGAGCTGGGTCACCATCGAACCGACTGCGCCGGCCGCGCCATGCACGAGGACGCTCTGCCCCGCCTGAAGGCGACCGTGCTCGAACAGTCCCTGCCACGCTGTCAGGCCCGGCATCGCCACGCTCGCGCCCACCGTGAAGTCGACATCGCCCGGCAGCGGCGCGAGGTTGCGTGCCTCGACGGCCACATACTCGGCCAGCGTGCCGCCGCGATACGAGTCCGTGACGCCGAACACCCGCTGTCCCACTGACAGCCCCCTCGTGCCATAGCCAAGGGCGGTGACCACTCCCGCCAGCTCTTGCCCGGGAATAACCGGCGTCCGGTCACGGCCGAGGCGATCGGTCCAGGTTGAGGGCCACGTCAGCTCATCCCAGGTGAATCCCGAGGCATGAACCTGAACAACGACGTCATTTATCGCTGCCGGCGGCTCGGGCCGCTCCACCAGCTTCATCCCGGCCGTTCCCGCAGCCTGGTCCGTCACCACGATTGCTTTCATGATAATTATCTCCTCGGTCATTTGTTTCTTGGGCGGAAATATTGTGGGGACCGAAAGCCCGTTCGACATCTAATGCCAGCGGCAATCGCTGGTTTCCGAAAGCGAAGGTAGAGTGTGACCTCGCTTCCAGGACTGCTTGGTGCAGGGCAGCGGCTTGACGAGTGACACATCAGTGTCCTCCACGTTCGCGGTCGGGCCGGCCGGAGCCGCTCCGCTCATCTACGCGAGCCACGCCACGGTGACGGCGACCAGCGAGACGGTGACAGCCAGGCCGACAGTCTTCGGTGATTTCATGTGGGGTCTCCTATGTTGCCCGCCCGCGGCACGGTGGCTCGGCGCAATAGCTTCATTCAATGTCGAGGCGGCCGCGCCCGCCCGGTAGATCTCAGGATCGGACGCAGCCAACGAAATTAGAAATTCCCTTTGGACATGCTTTCGATAGGCGTGAGGTATCGTCGCCTAGCAGCGCTGTGCGCGTTGTCGCCCAGGGGCATTTCAAACCGGCTCATTGCCGGTTTTGTCCTGGATACGGTCGCGGCAAGCGGGGCGAGCCGTGTGTCTGGACGAACGGCGACGGATTGTGGATTCGCGGTCCGATCCGCGGAATTATCTTGCCACCGCAGCGGCGTGCGGCCCGCAGCACGCCCGTTCGGGACATTTGAGGAAACGCGTGTCGATGCACGATCTGACTGCACCACTGTCCTACGTCGTCTGCCAGGGCGCGCAGCGGATGCGGGTACTCGATTTCATTCCCGGCACGCCATTCCTGACCGCCGCCGCGCTCGAACTCTCTGAACCAGCCAGCAGCTCACCCGAGACCAAGGCGACGTTCGACGAGAGACAGTGCAGGGCAGTCCTTCACGAGCAGATGCCGACGATCCAGCGGGAGCTGGGGGAGGGCGATGGCAAGGCCCAGGAGGTCGCAGAGCTGGCTGAGGCGATCGCGAAAGCGAACATGACGGAAGAGGCGCAGGGCCAGGCGCTGAAGGAACGCCGGCGTTACGAGCGCATGCCCGAGGTCGCTGCCGAAACTAAGAAGAACTTGCATTACAGAAGCGACCAACAGCGCTTACCTCTTCTTTCGTCGAGGCGGGCAGTGGAAATCGGGGAGTAGATTTGTTTGACGCTGCCTAAACAACAAGTGACGTTCCGTCCGTTGGGTCTCCCCCTTACTTCCTGGGCTTTCGCAATCCGGACCTGGCTGGCGGCGATTCTGGCTTTGTATGTAAGCTTCTGGCTTTCGATCGAAATGCCGTCGATGGCGATAATTACGGTTGCGATCATCGCCGAACCAACCCGCGGCCAGGCGCTCGATAAGGCAGTCTTTCGTGTCCTGGCGACGATCATCGGCGTTGCGGCTTCCATTGCCATAACAGGGCTTTTCTCCCAGACGCGAGATCTTCTCCTGTTTGGCTATGCTGGCTGGATAGGTCTGTCTGTGTATGCCGCAGGATTGCTCGACGGCAATCGTGCTTACGCAGCGGTCCTCTCTGGCGCCACGGTGGGGTTTGCTTCGATCCAGGAAATCGACAATCCGGGGCACGTGTTCGAGACGGGCATGATGAGAGGTGCAGGAATCCTCATCGGAATTGCAGCACTTGCGATTGTCAATGATCTGCTATTGGCGCCCGACCGTCATACGAGGCTCGCAACGCAACTGGCTGACATCCGTCGCCGGGTCGGCAAGTACGCGAAATCGGCTATCCTTGGTGAGACCACGCAGCCAATGGAATCCGCCGCTCTGCTTGCAGAAATTTCTTCGCTTCACCCGGAAACCTCCAGCCTGGCCTTTGAGTCGAGCAGCGGCCAAGCCAGAAGCGTAGCCGGCCAAAACGCGGCCGCCGCGCTTGTGGCGCAGCTTCATGCTGCGCGTAGCCTCAATGTGCTTCCGGTCGCCGCCGATGAGGCGACATCCGTAAGGATTGTACGCGCGCTTGAGCGCAACGAAAGTGAGATCCCTCCGCCGACGGTCGTGTGGCGTGTCGCTCCGCAAGGGGTCCCAGGTCCGACCGACTCGCTGGCCTGGACACTCAAGGAATTACTCGCAAGAGATGAGCAAGTTAGACAGAACCTTGTCGCCCTACGCACTGATGGACGTCCTCCATGGCATTGGCGCGGGCTGATCTATCGATCCCATCGAGCTGCTGTTGAGGCCGGTGTTCGAGCAGCGATCTGGGTTGCGTTATCGGGGTTATTCCTTGTGTATGCGGGCTGGCCCGCAGCGAACACTTCACTTGCCCTCATCGGAGCCTTCGTCGGGCTTGGAGCAATAACGCCCAATTCGCGCGCGACGACCGCCCTGGCGCTGATCGCGGCGCCCATCGCCGGTGTTCTCGCTGGGGTTCTTGAGTTTGTCGCCCTCGATGGCGTTGACGCCTTCCCGTTGCTCGCAATCGGACTTGCTCCCCTCGTGATCGGGGGCGGACTCCTGATAGCGTCGTCCAATCGCATAGTGTCAGCTCTCGGTCGATTTATCCTTATCTACGCCGTGATAATAATCTCGCCGGCCAATCCGCAGAGCTATGACGGACAGTCGTACCTTATTTACTTCCTTATATCTTGTGTTGCACCCGCCTTGTTGTTGGCGACGCAATTTCTTGTGTCTCCAGTCTCCCAAGAGCGGCGGAGACGATGGATTTTATCGTCGTCTCGCGACGACTTTACTCACGCGCCGCCCCGTGGTCGGCGGCATGCGGCCGAGGAGGAGATGTTTCGCGACGCGGTTAGGATTGGTCAGATCCTGTCCACTGGAGCGAACGCCTCGAACAACCCCGAAGCGGTCGACGAGGTTCTTTCCCATTTTGACCAATCTTCGATTATCCGGTTGTGCGACGACAAGCTGAAGATGCTCGCGGGCGGACCTTTAGCTGTACTGGTTGAGGAGGTTCGCGCGGCTTTCAGGAAGCGCGAGCCGCGGGCAATTCGCGCGGCGGCCCACCTGTTAAGCAAAGCGTCACCGTCGGATCATGTTGTGGCCGATCTCCGGGCCGCGCTGATGGTCGCGAGCTACCATATCGAGGCGGCGTTTGGACGACGTGTTCATCTTGGCGAGGCGGCGTGATGGCACACAGCTTCCGCGAATTGGTCATTGGCGGTGTCTTGGTCGCTCCATTTATGGCCTATGCGGCTGCGGCTCTATTCGTCGTGCTTCTTATCCGGCCGCTCTTACGTTTTGTCGGCTTTTTGCGACTCTTCAGCAACGCTGCGATAGCCGAACTCAGCCTCTACGTCACAATTCTGGGCCTGATTGCCTTGTTTTTCTGAGGAATATTTGATGCATGGCGCCACTCAAGACAAGGTGATCGATCAAGAAGAACTGGGGTCGGCCTCCTTGTCGGGATCGACCGAGAATGAAGTGTCGGTCGAGCTACGCGCGGTTGCGCGTGCGAAATCCGAGCGGCCTCAATCACGCGAGCAGAAACCCTCCACGGCGTTCACCACACCACTCGTTGAATGGCGAACGGCCCTCGCGCAGGTTCTATTGTCGATGTGGCGGAGACTTGCGACTTTGGCGATCTTTCTTGTCGCTGTGCTCATCTCACTCGTGGTGTGGGACCAGTATGTCGTTGCGCCCTGGACCCGCGACGGACGCGTACGTGTCCAGGTTGCAAGCGTCGCACCTCGAGTGTCTGGCCAGATTACACAGCTGCGAGTCGCCGACAATCAATTCGTCCATAAGGGAGATGTACTCTATCAGATTGAGCCCTTTGATTTCGACGTTGCATTGCGCTTGAGCAAAGCGCTGTTGGAGCAAAGGGAAGCCGACAGTTACGTGAAAAAGTTGCAGTCCGAACGCCGGAAGCAGCTGTCGGAACTATCCACCTCGCGAGAACAGCAACAGATATTCGAAGGCAGCGCCCGACAGGCAAAAGCCGCGGTCGACGCGGCGCGCGAACAGGTCGCCCAGGCAGATATTAATCTGAAGCGAACGGAGGTTCGTAGCCCGGTAAACGGCTATGTCACGAATCTTCTGCTACGAGTGGGCGACTACGCCCACGAGGGGGTTAGCAACATTTCGATCGTCGATACCGATAGCTTCTGGGTGGACGGCTATTTCGAGGAGACAAAGTTGACGCAGGTGTGCGTCGGGGATCGCGCCGACGTCACGTTGATCGGTTATTCTGCGCCGCTCATCGGCCATGTGACGACGATCACCCGAGGCGTTAGCGTGTCCAACGCGGCGGCCGGCGCTCAGGGGCTCCCCAATGTTGACCCCGTCTACACGTGGGTACGGCTGGCGCAACGTGTCCCGGTCAGAATCGCCATCGATAGGGTGCCGCCCGGCATGCCGCTCGTCTCCGGCATGACGGGAACCGTAACGTTGCGCGACGGTTCCCGTCCTGAGGAGAAAACATGGTTATATCGCGCGAAGGCTGCGGTCGGGACGAGCCTCTCCCACATAATAAATGGAGTATCGCCGCGACCTCGCTGCGTCACGTCCTAAATATTTGATCCCGGGCTTTGATGGGGCATCCTTACCTTCCGAATCAAAGGATGCGCTATGGGCCAGGTTCTGCATGGGAGCGCCACAACGACAGAGGCGGTCCGTCGAGCGATACAGCATAGTCAAGAGAGCCTGAGGACGCGGGCCAAGCGCTACGGGATCAACCAGAAGACGGTCGCGAAGTGGAAGAGGCGCGCCTCGGTCGCCGATCTGCCAACTGGTCCGAAGGAACCGAGATCGACGGTGCTCTCGATTGAGGAGGAGGCAGTCATTGTCGCTTTCCGCCGCTACGCGCTGCTGCCGCTCGACGACTGCCTCTATGCGCTTCAGGCGACCCACCCCGCACCTGACGCGGTCTTCATTGCATCGCTGCCTGCAACGCCATGGCATCGGCCGGCTGCCGGATGTCGAGGGTGACAAACCGGCAAAGAGGAAATTCAAGAGCTACCCGATCGGCTACTTCCACATCGACATTGCCGAGGTCAGGACCGAGCAGGGCAAGCTGCACATGTTCGTCGCCATCGACCGCACCTCGAAGTTCGCCTTCGTCGAGTTGCACGAGAAGGCTGCGACAGCCATTTCCAGGGAGTTTCTGCTGCGCCTGATCGCGGCTGTCCCCTACTAGATTCACACCGTCCTCACCGACAACGGCATCAGTTCACCACGCCAGGCGCTGTCGGTTCAGCCGTTCCACTCATCAAGGAAACGATCGCAAATGGCGAGATATTCCGGGCTCATGCCTTCGAATACACCTGCGCCAAGAACGATGTCGAACATCGAACCACAAAGCCAAAGCATCCATGGACCCTTGATGTGATCGACAAGAGCCTTTTTGATAAATCTGCGCTATTCTCCTGTCGCGCACGGACGACCGCGTGGCGAAGAGCAGGGTCCGAGGTGAGAGCCCTGCCGCGCAGCTTCTATCGTCGCACCTCGTTTGCGGCATCCGTGCGCGCCTTTCTCGGGCCTCGCGGGTTCCAACCGGCGAGGAAGCGTGCATAGGCGCCCTCGGCCTGCTCCACCCAGCGGCGCTCTTCTTCCCGGCGGCTCTTGATGTTGTAGGCGTGCGCGGCCCCCTTTTGGCCGGGCAAAGCCTTGCTCCCGGCCTTGAGTTCCACATCGCGCAGGCGCTCCAGCAAATGCCGGGACCAAACATTTAGACTTGGATGAGAACTCATGTCAGTGGCGACATTTTTTTGGGGCGCGATCCAGTTCTACGGAGACGTTGATACGCACCAGGTGTATCTCACCGAAACATAGTCTCGATACGCTTCCGCACTGCCGGGAAGCGCATCGCGCAACCCCCGCTGGACTCAAGGCGCACAGGCAGTCGCTCGTAACGGGCATCGCGGTGAGGATGTCAGAGAAAGGACCACGCAATTCGGGCGCCTGCACATCATATCGGCCGACCGTATTGATGTTTGCGTCGCGAATAGATGGCTCCTTGCTGACGCCTGGCTTAACGAACGTTAGCGCAAAGTAGCAAGATAGGCGACGTGGTCTGTCCACTCCGTCGGGTTCTTCAGCCTTGCGTAGGGCATCCTGTCTCGGCGAACCACCTCCGGTGGGATTTCAGATACGCGTCGAAGGTCTTCTCATCCTACACCTACGCCACAAGCAGCTTCATCCTGCTGCGGAAGTCGGCCGTCGCAATGGTGGTGACGCAACGGCCCGGATCGAACGCGCTCGCCACCGCGAAGCATATCTCCGACGCGATGGCGCAGGTCAAGGTCGCGCACGCTTTCGGCCTGCGTTGGAAGGCCTCCGACGAACTGCGTGCGGTCGAGGAGGGCTGCGTTGATCTCGCGGCCTTCAACGGCG
>NZ_JAMYRO010000060.1:0-13648 GCF_040321495.1 Mesorhizobium sp. M0408
GGACACGACCGAATTTATCTACGGCCGCGCGCAGCCGGGCAAAAATCGGGTTTACCAAGACGATCAACGCCGGGCGGTACAAGGCGGGCAGCCCCTTGTGATCGAATTTCTGGCCTGCCGGCCACCGCTAATGCGCACGCGTCCAAGTTTTGCGTCCTGTGTAATTGCAGCCGTGACGAAAGCAGAATGATTGGAGTTGTTCTTGCCGCGCTTGTTTCTGCACCACGTGAGCCAGCCATATGCGATCAACGGGCAATCAAAATTCAGGGCAAAAGCACATACCAGGTCGAACAACTTCTCGGGTTGAGCAACACCATCAGCCTGGTCGAGAAATCGGCCGAACTCGACCGCAAATGCCTCTTTGGCCGCCGTTCGCAAACCCGCGAGGGGGCCAAAGAAAACTGGCGGAAACTCCGATTGGCAACCTTCGAACCTGAGAGACTGCGGGTTTTCCATAGTCTCTGCTCTGCAGCCACTTGCGCCTGATGTCTTCACTCGTGCACAAAGCTGGCGGGTTTAAGGCGCCGTCTTCACCAGACAGGCACCCGCCAAAGCTCTACCCTAATCTCGCACCGTCTCGAGTTATTTGATGTTAAATTTCAGTTTCAAAACTTTTTGCGAAAGTGGAGTGCGGATTCCGGATCAAGCCGGCCGGGTATTCCGATTTGAAGGCGGCCACCATTCCGGAATGAGCCCGGATTCCGATCAATAAACCGCCCACTTTGCGGCAACTGCGGCATACGCTCCTTGTGCTGAACAAGGAAAGCGCAATGCCGGCAAAGCGGAAGATGACCATGAGACAATTTAGACAAACGCTCCGGCTTGCCGGGGACGGGACCAGCGCCCGGAACATCGCGCGGACGCTCGGGGTGGCGCGCAGCAGCACCATTCAGGGCAATCTGAAGCAGCGATGGCGGCGGGCCTAACATAGCAGCTGCCGGGCGAACTGACCGACGATGCCTCGGGGGCAAGCTTTTTGCATGGGATCAAGCAGGGCATGCGGCGGCGCCCTGAACCGAGCTGAGCCGATTTTGTCGTCGAGCTCATGAAGCCGGGCGTCACCCTTCTCATTTTGTAGGAAGAGTATCGCGCCGTTCATCCGGCGGCTACGGCTACAGCCGCTTCTGGGATCTCTAGCGCGGGTTCGAGCGGCGGCTTTCACCCAGGCTGGATCACGTCGCCGGCGACAAGGTCTTCGTGGATTATTCCGGCGAGAAGATCGCCATCGTCGATCCTCTGAACCGGCGAGATACGCGAGGCGGAGATATTCGTTGCCGTTCTCGGCGCCCAACTTCACCTACGCAGTCAATCTGTTCCGCCCGGTGCATGTGAAGACCCTGACAAGCCCAGAAACGCCGGGCCTTGTTGCGCAAGCCCTTACAGGAAAAGGCGATTGCCATCGAGAACGACATCCGCGGGCTGCTGCGCAACTTCGGGGTGAACGTTGGCGCGGTCGGCGCGGTCAAATTCGAGCAGCGCATCCGCGAGCTCACCGAAGGCATGCCCGATCTGGCCGAGATGGTCGAACCGCTTATCGATGCGCCCAGCAAGCTGCGTCAGCACTTTGCCACCGTCCAACGCAAGCTTCTGGCGATCGTCCGAGATGATGATGCGGTTTGCCGCCAGCTGATGTTGATCCCCGGTGTCGGCCAGTCGTGTCGCTGGCCTACACCGCGAGGATCGACATTCCGGCCCGATTCCGCAATTCGAAAGCGATCGGGCCGATTTTGGGCCTGACGCCGGTGCTCCATGAGTCGGGAGAAAGCCGCCGTGTCGGTCGCATCTCGCTGTGCGGTGATGGCATGATGCGAACGCTGCTTTATGGTCGTCATCAAGGGTGCAGTCATGAAGACCGCCTGATGCGTTAGCCGAACTGAATTCTGCAAATCTTCCAGGATCCGATCAGTCCTGGCGGATCCAGGTGGGACGAACCGGGAATATGCATGGCCCTGAAATGGCCGTAAGCCAGAATGGTCTCGTCCTCCTGAGCCCTTGTCCGCCGCAAGCGGGATGTTGCCGCTGTCTCGAACAGCGACCGTATATAAGTTGGATCTGGCTTGGCAACGAGCCGCGTCTTGCAATCGGACTCAGACCGTGGATGCCTCAACAACCGACGGAAAGCAAAAATGTCACCCTGACGACAGTTCCGCATTGACGCTCCTCATATAAGCATATTCGATCTTTTTGCCACGCACGAGATCGGCCACGAACTGAAGGCGATGTCGCAGTGGCTGGACGAGCATCGCGATCTGCTTGGCTTGGTGGCGCGAGATTTGGGTCGGCAGGGCGTCCAGGCCACCGGATGGCAAGGTCTACTTGCCGGGGCGGTGTTGCGCTGTGCGCTTCTCAAGCAATACCGACAACTGAGCTATCAGGAACTGGCATTCCACCTCGAGGACTCAGCCTCGTTTCGCGCCTTTGCCCGCCTGCCGTGGTCCTGGAACCCGCAGAAGTCGGTGCTGCAAAAGACGATCAGCGCGATCCGACCCGAGACCTGGGAAGAGATCAATCGGGCGCTGCTGTCGAATGCCCGGCAGAGAAAACTGGAAGACGGTGCGGTCGTGCGGCTGGACAGCACTGTCACCTCGGCACTCATGCACGAACCGAGCGACAGCAGCCTGCTGTGGGATGCTGTGCGGGTCATGGTGCGCCTGTTGAAGCAGGCTGATGCCTTGGCCGGTGGCGCTGGCTTGGAATGGCGAAATCATTGCCGCGGCCAAGAAGCGCGCCCGCAAGATCCAGTTCACACGTGGCCGGCCAAACCGTGTCCAACTCTACCGTGAACTGATCGCGATCGCCTGCGCGACCTTGGCCTATCTGAAGCAGGCGACGGAACGATTGGCCGCGGCGAGCACTCCGCTCGTCGCACTCTGGCAGGCTCGCCGCCTTCTATGGTCACGCGCCGCGGCAAGGCGGCGGCCGACGGCGGCTTTGCCAGTCGCGACAATCTGGCTACAGCGAAGACCTTGGGCGTGCGCGACATGGCATTCCACAAGAAAGCCGGCCTCAGGATCGAGGACATGGTTAGAAGCAATTGGGGTCTATCGCAAGCTGCGCAACTTCCGGGCCGGCAGCGAGGCCGACATCTGCGCGCGTACGGCTTGGCGCGCTGCACCTGGCGCGGCCTTGATCACTTCAAGAGCTATGTCTGGTCCTCGGTCGTGGCCTACAATCTCGTCCTCTTCGCACGTCTCAAACCGACCTGACGTCGAGCCATTGCGCGGGTCAGCAGCCCGCCGGCAGGCGCCGGCTCCATAGCCATGACTAACTTCCGTTCGGCGAGTTCTTTCTGGCGTGACCCATTAGATTTCGCGTCGGCCCGGTACCGCGAACGACGTTCTTCCTGCGGCAAACCTCTGTCAACGGGCGTTTATGGACGGAAACTAGTCTAAACAGGGCGGATCGCCGAGCACTATTGGAGTTCCGGATGCTAATGGGCCAGCGGATCCTGTTCGCGACCTCAGCCATGCCGTGCCAGTTATTCATTACCAACTGTAAGCTCAGCCCGATATGCTGACGCCGAATTCATCTCACCCTCCGACTCAGCCAGCGACAGTTCACCTCCCGTTCTGTGCCGCTGATCCATTGGCAGATTTGCTTCACCACTACCCGCTTATGTACTATTGCCTATCCGAGATCAATCTATGCCCAAACAATGTTGGACGCGCGATGCTTTTTTGGCTTGTGTTTGGAACACAAGCAGTAATTGAGAGATTACCCTTGCACCAAGTCGGTCCGAAAGTAGGAGGGCCAAGCGTCACGCATGAAGGGCGTTGCGACCGACAAACTTAACGAGCCGACGATCGTTGAGAAGGGGAAGGTGATCTGCATCCAGGTGACGCACGGCGATCAGCTGATCGGTGGCTTTGCCGGCCTCGGTTGTGCGGGCAACCTTGCTCTCGCGAAGACGCTTGCCTTGAAGCGGGAACAACGTCGAGTGAAGACTTGGCGCAAAGTTTGGCCGCTACGCCACTGCCGCCCGCGCCATCAGGCATTCGAAACAAAAGGGAGCCTCATCATGCCTTCGCAAAGCGATGTCATCCTTGGTATTCTTGAACTCAACGAGGGCTTGTCGCCCGACACCCCGTCCTTTGCTCCTCGGGACGGAGCATTAGTTAACCCCGCCACATTCGATCGACCCGTAATAACGGAGATGGTAGCAGGCGCGTTCTGACACTTTCTAGGTGGTCAGTCCCGTCTGACTTAAAGATTCTTGACTGCATTATCGAGGATTTGGAAATGAGCTCCGAAACGCTTCCGTACGCCAGGAGAAGCCTCCCAGTGCAACGCGCAGGCAGTCTCACCGGCTACAAGGGATGCTTCTATCATGTCCCCCAATCCGTCGTCATAGCCAAGGGGTAATCTGTTGTAGGTCGGACGACGCAGCGCTGGAAGATATTCCTCCCTCATTCGGGATCTGTCTTTCTTTAAAGGTCCGAACCTGAATCGATCTGTTCCCGCAAAGCAACGGCGGGATGGATTCGGAAACACAAAGGAGAAAGCATGATAATTCATGGAGAACAGCTATCGAGTGACAGAAAAGTTGCATCAAGTGACGACACGCCTTTGCCACCGAAAGTGGCCGATGCACGAGAGAAACAAAAGTCGGCCTTCCGCTTAGATCTCAGTGCCGAAGCTGCGCGGACGGACAATGTCGGCGAGTTAAGATCGGTGTATATTCCTGCGCACGGCAGCGTGAGACTCGCCTTGGATATCGTCCGTCCGATGGATGACCGCGCCGACGTCAAACGCGACACCGTTCTGGTGATGACGTGCTATGGCCGGGGCAAGAAGGACGACCCCTCTAATCCTTATGCCGATCTATTCGTCCCGCATGGATGCGCAGTGGTTGTTGGAGATGTACGCGGTACCGGGGCCTCCTTTGGTGTTTGGCCCGGCCACCGCTCCCGCGAGGAGATCCTGGACTTTAGCTGGGTGGTGGATTGGATAGCAGCACAGCCCTGGTCCACTGGTAAAGTACTTGCATATGGCATGTCTTACACGGCTAACTCCGCAGATCTGATAGCCTCGCGAAATCACCCAGCGCTGAAGGGAATCGTGCCGCGATATGTCGATTACGATATCTTCTTTGAGACCTGGCCCGGCGGCGTTCCCAATCTCACACTCGACAGGTGGAGCGAGTGGGTCGAATCGCTAAACAGAAATAAGAACAGCAAAATCAATTCGGACCGCGCCGCCAGCCTTCGCGTGGACATTCGTCCGGTTGGGAGCGAGGCTGAGCTGGCTGCTGCCTTGCTCGAGCACGGGGAGGCGCCCTCTTACTTACCCGTGCATCAGATCACATCCAAGGACGAATGGTTGAGCAGGGTGACCGAGTTTGACTTTTCACCGCAGGCAGCGGCGGACCTCATCTCGAAGTCTGGCGTCCCAATGCAAAACTGGAGCAGCTGGTTCGATTCTGGGTCGGCGCAGGGCTCCATTCGGCGATTTCTGCTTCAGTCAAATCCGATGAACGTGATCATCGGTCCGTGGAACCACGGCGGCCGCAAAGCCTACGACCCACTTCGTCCCGACGTTGAAGATCTCGTTCCAACCATGGCGAGCCAGCAGGCAAATGATATTCGGTTCATGGACGCGTGCTTCAACGGCCAAGCTGCAAGCGATCCTGATAAGGTCATCCACTACTACACTTGCGGGGAGGGCGCTTGGAAATCGACCCGCTCGTGGCCAGTCCCTGCCACGCGCCAACGCTGGTACATGGCAAGTGGCTCGCGCCTGAGATCACTGCCGGACGAGATGGGCTTCGACTCACTGCAGGTCGACCGTGAACTGGGGGACGTGCTCTCAAACAGGTGGGACACGAACGGTGGCATTGGTACTTGGGAAGTGGATTATGGGGATCGGCAACAGTTTGCAGCCGGACGCCTCGCCTACACCAGCGAGCCGCTGGCACGAGACCTCGAGATCACCGGGCATCCCATTGTGGAGCTGAATGTCTCCTCGACCCGCGAGGACGGCAACTTCTTCGTCTATCTGGAAGCCGTAAGGCCGGATGGGGTGTCCTGCTATCTCACGGAGG
Organism: Mesorhizobium sp. M0408; assembly: GCF_040321495.1. Classification (NCBI taxonomy): domain Bacteria; kingdom Pseudomonadati; phylum Pseudomonadota; class Alphaproteobacteria; order Hyphomicrobiales; family Phyllobacteriaceae; genus Mesorhizobium; species Mesorhizobium sp. M0408. The sequence continues at coordinate 6,041 of NZ_JAMYRO010000060.1, forward strand.
GGCAGCTGCGCGGGTTGCATCGTAAGGTGTGGACTGACTCTCCTTTCAGTGTGCTGGGACCGCAGCATAGCTATTTGAAAAGTGATGCCGAACCGCTCACACCGGGCACGCCGACCATCCTGGCGTTCACCTTGCTTCCTATATCGGCGCTCGTTCCAGCGGGTTACAGTTTGAGGGTGTGTCTCGCAGGAAGCGAGAGCACTACGTTCGCCAATGTGCCCGCTGACGGAGCAGCGCCGCAGCTTAAATTTCATCGCGGTCCCGACGGTTGCTACATTGACCTACCCATTGTTGAGTGGTGAGCGCCGATCCCATCACTTGCAATGCCGGGCCTAATGATAAGCGATAAATTTCGCCTATCCAATCTACAATAGGCGAGAGAGATTGTTGGTATTTCCGCCGCAAAAGATGATCGCGCTACAAAAAGGACAGTACAATGACTATCAAAATAAACGAAATCAGCGAAAAGGATCGCAACAGTGTCTTGCACCCTTTCACGCAGCTTAAGGATTTCGCCACCGGCAAGCTCGGCGAGCCGACAATCATTGAGACAGGGAAGGGCATCCGCATCCAGGACGCGTACGGCAAGCAGTTGATCGACGGTTTCGCCGGCCTTTACTGCGTCAATGTCGGCTATGGCCGCACGGAGGTCGCCGAGGCGATTTCCCGTCAGGCCTATCGCCTTGCCTACTATCACTCTTATGCGGCGCACACGACTGATGAGTTGGCGATCCTTTCTGATCGTCTGGTGAAGATGGCGCCGGGCAAGATGAGCAAAGTATTCTACGGCATGTCGGGCTCGGACGCCAATGAGACCCAGGCCAAGCTCGTTTGGTACTACAACAACCTGCGCGGTAAGCCGACGAAGAAAAAGATCATCTCGCGTGAACGTGGATACCATGGCTGCAGCGTCGTCTCCGGCTCGATGACCGGAATGAGTTTCTACCACGACCATATGGACCTGCCGCTGCCGCAGATCGTCCATACTGGCGTACCGCACCATTATTGGGGTGCCAACCCAGGCGAGACGGAGAAGGAGTTCTCTAACCGTCGTTCGGCCGAGCTCGACCAGCTGATCGAGCGTCTCGGTCCTGACACTGTCGGCGCATTCATCGCTGAGCCTGTTCTTGGCACGGGTGGCATCACGCCGCCGCCGGAAGGCTACTGGAAAGCGATCCAGGCGGTGCTCAAGAAGCACGACGTTCTCTTGATCGCCGATGAGGTGATCACCGGCTTTGGCCGTACCGGCGCGATGTTCGGCTCGCAGCACTACGGCATTGAGCCCGACCTCATCACCGTCGCCAAGGGCCTGACCTCTGCCTACTTCCCGCTCTCGGCCGCGATCGTCGGTGAGAAGGTCTACAAGGTGCTCGAAGACGGGGCAGATCGTGTGGGCGCCTTCTCGCATGGCTACACCTATTCCGGTCATCCGATCGGTGCGGCTGCTGCCAATGCCGTTCTCGACATTGTCGAGCAGGAAAACCTGCCCGGAAACGCTCGCGAGGTCGGCGCCTACTTCCAAGCGCAGCTCAAGGAGAAGTTCGCCCAGCTGCCGATCGTCGGTGAAGTGCGTGGCGTCGGCCTGATGGGCGCCATCGAGTTCGTCGGTGACCGCGAGAACAAGATGCGGTTCGATCCGTCGCTGAAGGTTGGTGCGCGCGTTTCGAAGGCCGCGCGGGACCGCGGTCTGATCGCTCGCGCCATGCCGCATGGCGACATCCTCGGCTTTGCGCCGCCACTCGTCACTACCAAGGCGGAAGTCGACGAGATCATCTCGATCGCCGAGAAGACCGTTCGCTCGGTCATGGACGAACTGGTTCGCGACGGCCAAAAGATCTGATCAACCGTCAAACCACGGCGGCCGGTGATTCCGGCCGCTGCGAGAAGCCGAAGGCTTGTCATCAACGACTGCATCAAAAGCCAGAACGGGGCAGGCACACGAGCCTTGCCTTGCGTGACAAACACCACCTCCAGACAGGAGGTTCATCAGGAATAGGGAACCTGGCCACATGACTGCCGCCAAACTCCATATTATGACCAGCCTGGCGCCGATCTCTGTTCATAGCCCTTATGATGGGTCTCTTCTCGGATCGGTCGAGGCGATCGATCCTGCAGAGATCAATGCGCTGCTCAAGCGTGCTCGATGCGGAGCCGAGATCTCGCGCAATCTGCCCAGGCACAAACGTGCGAGCATCCTGGAGGGTGCCGCACAGATTATCGAAAGCCGCCGCGACTCTTTCGCTGAGACCATCGTTCGCGAAGCCGGCAAGACCATTGTTCAGGCGCGGAAGGAAGTGCTGCGCTGCGTCAACACGCTGAAGCTTTCGGCGGAAGAAGCAAAGCGCAATGCCGGTGAGATTGTACCATTCGATGCCTATACGGGATCGGAACAACGCCAAGGCTGGTTTACCCGTGAGCCACTCGGCATCATCACCGCCATTACCCCTTACAATGATCCTCTGAACCTCGTCGCTCACAAGCTCGGCCCGGCAATCGCTGGCGGCAACTCGGTGCTGCTCAAGCCGTCGAATCTAACACCGTTCTCGGCGATCAAGCTTGTCGAAGCGCTTCGTGAGGCCGGTTTGCCTCAGGAGATCATCACGGTCGCTCATGGCGACCGAGAGCTGGTGACCGCGATGATCTCCGCGCGCGAGGTGCGCATGGTCTCGTTCACCGGCGGATTTGCGACTGGTGAAGCGATCAGCCGCGTGGCCGGCCTGAAGAAGCTTGCCATGGAGCTCGGCGGCAATGCGCCTGTTATCGTCATGAATGACTGCGACTTCGACAAGGCGGTAGGAGGCTGTGTCTCCGGCGCGTTCTGGGCGGCTGGCCAAAACTGCATCGGTGCCCAGCGCATCCTGATCCAGGCCGAACTCTACAATCGCTTCCGCGATGCCTTTGTTGCGACCACGAACAAGCTCAAGGCCGGCGATCCCCTGCAGGAAGAGACGGATGTCGGTCCGATGATCTCCCAACAGGTTGCAGAACGCACAGAAGCGGCCGTCAACCAAGCCATCAACGCAGGTGCCAAGCTGCTCTGCGGACATCGCCGCGAAGGGTCCCTTTATCATCCGACGGTACTCGAAGGAACGCCCCTGACGTGCCGTCTGTGGCATGAGGAAGTCTTCGCGCCCGTGGTCATGCTCGCGCCCTTTAACACACTCGATGAGGCGATCGAGATGGCCAACGATCCGGACTACAGCCTGCATGCCGGCATCTTCACCAACGATCTCAATGTCGCACTCGACGCAGCCAAGCGAGTCGAGGCGGGCGGGGTGATGATCAACGACTCCTCCGACTACCGTTTCGATGCCATGCCCTTCGGCGGCTTCAAATACGGCAGCATGGGTCGCGAGGGCGTCCGTTTCGCCTATGAAGACATGACCCAGCCAAAGGTCGTCTGCATCAATCTGGGGTGACGCGAAGCCTCGATCAACTGACTTGACTGCAAATCTACATGCGCGAGGCCCGCTGTTCGAAGGCATGTTCATCGCGGCTGGTGGGTCTTTGCGGTATTCCGGAGTTGCTGATCGGGGCAATTCGGAAGGCCGGCATCAAAGACCTGACGATTGCGTCGAACAATCGCGACGTCGATGACTCCGGTTTAGATGTGCTGCTGAAAGGCCAAGATAACAGGAACAGAAATCTCGTCCTGTATCGGCAGAATGCCGAGTTCATGCGGCGGTATCTAAGCTGCAAACTGGAGCTCAAGTTCAATCCGCAGGGGGACGCTCAGCGCGCGCAGTGCGGGCCGGCTGCGTGGGCATCCCCCGGCTTCTACACCAGGACGGCGTTGCCGAGGGCAAGGAGCTGAAGATCTTCCATGATGAAGTCTATGTGCTCGAGACCGAACATTGTCGATCACCATTTCATCGTGAGGGCCTGGGCGGATATGATCGGGAACCTTGTCTTCCACAAGACGGCTCGCAACTTCAATCCTCCCGCCGCCACGTGCGGCAAGATCTGCGTGGCCGAGGGGCCAAGGAGATTGGGCCACATGTTCGTCCGGATCAAAATCGGTTTTGCCCGCCTCACTCCAGCATAAACCTGGAGGCAGCATGGACCGCCGCGTCTCGTCTTTGAATTCACGTGCGGCGATACTGCGCTGACGCATCGAGCTGAGTTATATTCCGACATTGTCCCCCAGCATCCCAAACAGCAGACGATCATTGACGAGCCGCATTCCGGTCGATCACCGGTGTGTCGGCCACGCGCCGCATCGTCCAGCGGATCGCCGCTAGGTTTCTGATCATGGGCACTTTTCCCATGAGGCTGGGCCCACCCGGCATCCCCACCAGTAGCCACTCTTGACAATGGTTTCTCATGCCCAGCATTGACAACGGACATTACAGGCCGCGCTCCGAGGCCCGGCGGCAATTATGCTTATTCAGGATAAATCTATACCACAAGGATATTGGACCGTAATAATTATGTCTCTTAAATTCGAACTCCAGCTGCAGGCGCCAAAAAGGAGGGATAATGACGGCGATCTCGTGTGTTGTGTTCGCCATAGGCTGAGAGTGAATCCCTTGATAACCAAGGGAGGGAGGGAGAACGAAATGAGCTTTTTCATAAATCGCAGGCACTTCTTGCAGGCAACATCGTCCGTGATCGCGGTAGGTGCAGTATCCTCTGCGACCGGTCGTGCACGGGCAGCGTCCGCCGGCGAGTTGAAAGTCAATATGAGCGGCGGCAATTGTGATGGAGGCCTATGTAAAGCCTTTTGAGGCCGAGACCGGGGTCAAGGTGACGAGGAAACGCCACTGCTCTTGATGATTACCATCATCGAACTGATGGGGCAGGCGCGCATCATTGCCAACATCAACTATCGCAATCTGGAGCCGATCGCCTTGGTGGACATCTTCTTTCTCGTCGTCAGCGTCCCGTCCATCATCGCGCTCAACACCTCGAGCGGCGGTACGGCAGCCAAGGTCGGAGCCATCACAACAAGTCGAGATTTTGAACAGAGACGGGCAAGCGCACGACGCGGCCCCCGCCCTAAAATGGCCCAAAACCCATCCACTCGGTGAAATAGCAAAGAGGACGAAGAACTTGAAGGGAATAGGCTTGATAGCACTGTCCACCGATCCGGTGGGAGAAGGCGCATTTAAAGCAGAGATGGCGGGCTCGCACACGCGCATCTTTACTACGCGTGTGTCCTATGACAAAGAGAACCATAAAGCCGGCGGTTTCATTCCTATACCCGATTGGAAAATCGTGCTTGCAACTTTGCCACCCGGCGATCTGGTTAAGCTGATCGCGTTCTCGTGCACATCAGCTACGATTGCGCTAGGGAATGAAACACTCCTGAACCAGCTAAGTGCTGCACGACCCGGTCTCAGCTATACATCTCCAGGCATAGCCTCCGTGGTGATGATGCAGCGCTTCGCGATAAAGCGGATCGCGCTCCTGACGCCCTATGGCGCGACGCTTCACAGGGCGTCTACGCCATATTTTGCTCGCCACGGTGTCCAGGTCGTCGCCAGCCATTCGTTGTCGCACCCGATGAATCTTATCACAGACGACGACATTGCCCGAGTGCCCGTCGATCGCATTGAGACGGAGTTGAAAGCGCTGCTGGCGGCGGCGCCCCCACTCGATGCCCTATTCGTATCTTGCGCAGCTTTCTCCATCCGGAGATCGGATCTTAGCCGACTAAGTCACGCTTTGGGGTATCCGGTCCTTGCGAGCGTGAATGCCATGGCTTGGCACGCTCTTGATCTCCTAGGCGACCACAGACTTCGTGACGGGATGGCAGCGGAGTTAAACTTGCCACGCGCTGAGGCCCAAGCCTGACGGGTTGGGCATGACACACAGTTCCTGTCGGCTGCTATCTTGCGCCGGTTCACCAGACTTAAATTTACCTGTCGAGGCGAGTGATGACCACGAGTACAACTATGCATGGAACTGACGATGTCACTCGGTTGCCTCCCGGCGGCGCGGCGTTCGTGTGTTGGACACCCGAGCAGCAAATCATCGGCTTCCGATCGAGAGAGAAAATTGATCCGGTCCGTGTGGTGGGCCGCAGCGCCAATGTCCGCCATCTGCCCTTAGCCATCCATCACATCTCGCCCCGCTGGAATTGGGATGCCCAAGAGATGGACGTGGACCGCTACATGGAAGCGCAGCGTGTTTCGGGCATCGTCGTGCTGAGGGGCGGCCGAGTAATCTTTGAGCGTTACGGCCTCGGACGCAGGGAATCGGATTGCTGGATGTCCCTTTCGGCCGCCAAGTCGGTGACTTCGATCCTGGTTGGTGCGGCAGTCCAGGATGGCTACATAGAGAGCCTGGATGCGCCGGTCAGCGACTATATTCCTGAACTTAGGGAGAGTGCATATGAGGGCGTGTCCATCCGTCAGCTTTTGACCATGACCACAGGGGTAAAATGGAACGAGGACTACACAGACCCCAATTCGGACGCGCGTCGCTCCGTATGGTCGACGCCGGAACTTGGGGTCAATCCTGTTGTGGCTTACATGCGTCGCCTGCCGAGGGCGGATTCGCCGGGGAGCAAATTCGCCTACAAGTCTGGAGATACCGACCTGGCCGGTATCCTTGTGTCGACAGCGGTGGGCAAGTCGCTATCAGAGTACCTGTCCGATAAGCTCTGGCGACCCTACGGAATGGAGGCGGACGCGTTCTGGGCGGTGGATGGGGCAGGCCATGAGTTCGGCGGCGGCGGCATCTCTGCGACCCTCCGCGACTATGCTCGTATCGGCCAGTTTATGCTTGAGGGCGGCAAGGCGGGCGCCATCCAGGTCCTGCCGGCCACGTGGGTTGAGGACTCAACAAGCGCTCACGTAGTATTCTCGGAGGAAAATGGGGCGACTTATCTCAATCGCCGCGAGGGCTACGGCTATTTCTGGTGGATTTACAAAGATGGCTATGCGGCCCTAGGCTGGGGCGGCCAAGCGATCTTTGTATTTCCGAAGGAACACCTGGTAATCGCAATCAACTCCGCCTGGCCGGAGCCTAATCTTCCCGAGTATAGACAAGCGCAGGAAGCCTTTGTCGAAGCAGTGCGCGCGGCTGCTTTGACGCAGCCTTCAAGTCCTGTACGCGAATAGGGCCTTGTGGTGACGTGCTTGATGCCGAGGTCGCGGCAGGCCTTGGCGAAGGTCTTCTATCTTTGGCAAGAGCCGTTGTCGCCGATCTGTCGCAACCTTTGATCACCAGGGCCGTGGCAAGGACCCTTCGATCAATTTCGGGGGTTCCAATGTTCAAAGGCCGTCAGTTCGATCCGCCCGTGATCCTGCTTTGCGTGCGCAGGTACTTGCCATACAATCTCTGAGCCTGCGGGATCTTGAGGAGGGGATGGCCGAGCTCGGCATCCTCGACCAGACGCAGGCTCAAGGGGAACCTGTAACACGATGGCGCTTGTAGCGGACGGTCGCGGTGTTCATTCCCTCGGTCTATGCCGCAAATCCCTGAACGCGACTTAAGTTGATAACGCCCGTATGAGACATCATGCTGGAATGGACGGCCGCAAGTCGGGCCGCATCCTACAGGTGGCGGCGACTGGCACCTGGCTCGCCTATAATACTTGGGGCGGTTCGAACATTACAATGGGATCACAGGTCCAGATCGCAACCAGTATTCGCCCATTGT
>NZ_JAMYRO010000061.1:0-13565 GCF_040321495.1 Mesorhizobium sp. M0408
TCAGCGACGTCTTGCCATGGTCGACGTGACCAATCGTGCCAATGTTCACATGAGGCTTAGTGCGCTCGAATTTACCTTTTGCCATAGTCTCTTTCCTTGGACGGCCTGGGGACGGCCTGGACCTTCAGTTCAGTCGAATGCGGGGCGATTAGCGACTAAGGCCGAAAAACACAAGTGCCTTGTCGCCGAGCGCGCTCGCCCGCCCGAACGCGTGATCCGGTTTCGGAGAATGTGGCGCGGATATAGGAACGAACAAGGGCAAATGGAATGGTTACGGCGGCGGCTGACGGCTTTGCCGGATTTACAGCCGGATCTGGCCCATTGCCGCCCTGGCGCCGGTCTGATTTCGTGGGCCGATGCATTTCATCCCGACTGCCATACGAGGCCCGCTGTTCATGGTCGTTTCGACCGGGTCCTACATCGTCAACGACACGATGATGAAACTCGCAACCGCGGGACTGCCGCCCTATGAGGTGCTGTTCCTGCGCGGCGCTGCGGCAACATTGTGGGGCATTCCGCTGCTGTTCATGCTGGGCTATGGCAAGCAGATCCCGCTGATCCTCGACGCCAAGGTTTTGCGCAGGAACCTGCTCGAACTGGGTGCGATCCTTTGCTACGTGGTGGCGCTCGCCAACATGCAGATCGCCGATTCGACCGCGCTCGGACAGATCACGCCCTTGCTGATGCTGGTCGGCTCCTCGATGCTGTTTGGCGAACGGATCGGCGGGGTGCGCCTGGCGCTGATCGGCCTTGGTTTTATCGGCGCGGTGATGGTGGCACAACCGACGATGCAGGGGATTTCGGTCTATGCCCTGCTGGCGCTAGGCAATGCAGCCCTGTCCGCGGCGCGCGATCTGGCCGGACGCAAGGTCGCCGCCGACGTGCCGGGAATGGTCGTCGCTATGTCCGCGGTGATTGTCGTGCTCGCGGGCGCCGGCGTTGCGCATCTGGTTTCCGAGCAGTGGGTGGTGCCTGAAATCCGTCACCTGCTGCTGATGGGCGGCGCCGGACTGTTCCTGATCTTCGGCCACTTCTTTATCTTCATGGCCTATCGCGTCGGGCCGACCAGCGTGGTGGCGCCGTTCTACTATTGCTTTACCGTCTGGGCGGTGATTTCAGGCCTGGTGGTATTCCGGCAGCTCCCGAATGCGCTGGCCATCTGCGGCATCCTGCTGGTGGTGGCCAGCGGGTTGACCATCGTCTCGCTCGACGAGCGCAAGCGCCGGTTGACCGTCGTCGCCTAGAGCGGAAAACGGCGCAGGGATAATCGGAGAAGCGCATGGCAGGCCCGGATAACGAGAACAACCAGAATGCAAGCAACCGCACGCTCACCGGAAAGTGCCTGTGCGGCGCCGTTCAGTACGCGGTGGCGGACGCGTTCGTCTATGCCGCGAACTGCCACTGCTCGAACTGCCGGCGCACCACCGGCTCGGCCTTCAAGCCATTCGCCGGCATCGAGCGCGACAGGCTGAGCCTGGCGAGGGGCGAGGACAATCTCATGATCTTCGGCGACGAAACCGGCCATGACGCGCACTGCAAGACCTGCGGCTCGTTGCTCTATTCGGTGGTCCGCGACGGTGCCTTCGTGCATGTCGCCATGGGGACCCTGGTCGACGAGCCGACCATCCGCCCGACGCAGCACATCTTCGTCGGCTCCAAGGCGAAGTGGTTCACGATCACCGACGATCTGCCGCAATACAGAGAACACGCGGTCGCCGCAGATGCCGGCGAATAGCTGACCGTTAGAAAACGCTCAACCAAATTATCGTTTCGTTTTCGCGTCGGCCGCCAACGAAACTATACTGTGCTCCGTCACTGAACTTATGTCGCGGGGATTTCTGTGGCATTGCCGCCCGACTGGTTGCCCAATGTTGCGATGAAGCGCGTCATTTGCCACTGGACGGCCGGCTCGCATTCGGCCGGCGATACCGACAGGGATGCGTATCACATACTGGTCGAGGGGAATGGCCGCCTGGTCAGGGGCCGGCCTTCGATCGCGCTCAATTCGAGCCGGGTAAAACCGGGATATGCCGCGCACACGCTCAACTGCAACGGCGGCTCGATCGGGGTTTCGCTCTGCTGCATGGCCGGGGCGGAGGAAAGGCCGTTCGATGCCGGCCGCTATCCGATGACCAGGGCGCAGTGGGACGCGATGACCACGGTTGTCGCCGAACTCTGCAAATATTGCCGCATCAAGGTCACGCCCAAAACGGTGCTCTCGCACGCCGAGGTCGAAAGCAATCTCGGCATCGAGCAACGCGGAAAATGGGATTTCACCCGGCTGCCCTTCGATCCGACGATCAGCGGCGCAAGCGCCTGCGGCGACCGGCTGCGCCGCGACGTGACGGCGGCAATGGGCGCGATGCCAAATCTGCCGGTGAGGAACGGGCGCGATGCCGCATGGCAGCGACTGCTCGAGGAATTATGGCCGATCATGGTGGGAGGGCTGGAAGCCGGCCTCAACACGCTGATCCGCGAAATCCTCAAAAGGATCAGATAGGCGGTCGGCATTCGGATGAATGCCGACGCAATTGCCGAGCGGCTTCTACAGAGCCCGCCTGCCGCTGAACTGGTGATAGGCCCACAGGACAACCACGGCACCGACCACGGCTACGATCAGGCTATAGATGTTGAGCCCGGTAACGCCCGACGCGCCAAAGGCGCTGAAGATGAGCCCGCCGACGATGGCACCGACAATCCCGAGCACGATGTCGAGCACAAGGCCTTGCCCGCTTTTATTGACGATCTTGCTGCCTATGAAGCCGGCGATGACGCCGAGAATAATCCAGCTTAATATTGACATTTTTCCTCTCCGTTCCCCGCACCCGATTACTTCCACATTATTAAGCAAAGCTCAAGCCAACTTGAAAATCATGATTACGGAAAGCTCAAACCGGCTTGAAATTCGCCATGGATGCGTCATTGTTGGAGACGGACGGGCAATTTGACATGGAGATCCACAATGGGACTGTTTGACAATGCCGTTCCCGGCGGCAACGTCGCCAAGCCGCTGATGATCGCGCTCGGCGCACTGTTGGTGGGAAAAATGCTGAGCGGTGGAAGTTCCGCCCAGACGGAGGCAGCGCAAAGCCCTGCCCCCGTCCCGCCTGATACAACCGCATCCGCCGATGGCGGGCTGATCGGCGGTCTGGGCGGCCTGCTCGACAAACTGAAGGACGCCGGCCACGGCAACGTTGCCAATTCGTGGGTCGGTACCGGTCAGAACCAGCCGATCAACCCCAGCGATCTGGGCAGTGCTCTCGGGCCACAAATCATTCAGGAGATCGCGCAAAGAACGGGCCTGAACCAGCAGGATCTGCTCAAGCAATTGTCCGCGGCCTTGCCAGGGCTTGTCGACCAGTTGACGCCGAACGGGCAGGTGCCGCAGCAGAACCAGCTCGCGTCCATATTCAGCAAATTCGCGAGCTGACGCCTGTCGCCCAACGCCGCCTGCGGTTCGGGACAACGATAACAACGATAACACAGATTAAGATGCGCGTCCGTCTGGACGCGCAACGAATACTTTGAACTATCGGCAAAGCGCTTCGCTTGGGGCTGCCTGCTTCGGCATCGTGCGCGAGGTGCACCGCGGCTTGGGGGAAATCTGGAGCGGGTAGCGGGAATCGAACCCGCATATTCAGCTTGGAAGGCTGCTGCTCTACCACTGAGCTATACCCGCGCCTTTCAGTCAAGCATCGGATCCGCTCCGACGCTCGCTCTGCGTTTCAGGGCTTCCGGGCCGGCAGTGGTGGAGAGGGTTGGATTTGAACCAACGTAGGCATAGCCAACGGATTTACAGTCCGTCCCCTTTAACCACTCGGGCACCTCTCCAGTCTGCCGCCGGAGCCATGCAACGAGACATCGACGCGTCGCGGCTGCCTGAGCAGCCCTTCCGCGAAGCGCCTTATGGCGGCAGCGCCCAAAACTGTCAACCGCAACAGCCCGGCAAAAAGCGCTGAATTTCGCACCTCGCCCGACAAGCAGCTTATGCAGCTGTATCCATGGCCGGACGACACGGCTATAGAAGCCGGCCATGAGCAACGACAACAAATCGAAGACCCCTAAAGACACCCACTACGCGAAGCTGCGCCGCGCGCATCGCGACGAGAAGAGCGGTGGCGCGCCTGCATTCAGGCCACGCCAGCCGGTGCCGCCCGGCGAGAACCCGGCGGATGGGCTGGTGCGGCTCTACGGGCTGCACACGGTGCGGGCCGCACTCGACAATCCGCGCCGAAAAATCAAGAAGATGCTGGTGACGCGCAACGCTGCCGAGCGGCTGGCAATCGCCGACCTTGGCGCTTTGCCCTTCAAGGCGGAGTTGGTCGAACCAAGGGACATCGACAAGGTCACCGGCTCGGATGCCGTGCACCAGGGCGTGGTGATCGAGGCCGAGCCGCTGAAACCGAAACGCCTCGATGCGCTCGGCGACACCAGGCTGGTGCTGGTGCTCGACCAGATCACCGATCCGCACAATGTCGGTGCGATCCTGCGCTCGGCCGTGGCTTTCGGCGCCGGTGCACTGATAACCACGGCGCGCCACAGCCCGCAGGAATCCGGCGTGCTGGCGAAGTCGGCCTCCGGCGCGCTCGAGTATATCGACCAAGTCGAGGTGAAGAACCTCGCCGACGCGCTGGGGCAGCTGCACGAGGCCGGCTTCCAGACCATCGGGCTGGATTCGGACGGTCCGGCGGAGCTCGAAACGAGCTTTTCGGGAGAGAAGATCGCATTGGTGCTGGGCGCCGAAGGCAAGGGCCTGCGCCAGAAGACGCGCGAGACGGTGACGACGCTGGCCCGGCTCGACATGCCCGGTGCCATCCGCTCGCTCAACGTGTCGAATGCCGCGGCGGTGGCGCTTTATGCGGCGAGGAAGTTTTTGAGAGAGTGAATGGTGAATGGTGAATGGTGAATGGTGAATGGTGAATGGTGAGACTGTGCGTAAGTCGTGACCAATTCACTACCAACTACTCACCTATCTGCAACTGACTACCTATTCACTATTCACTATTCACTATTCACTATTCACTATTCACCCACTTCACATCCCGCCATTCGCTCCAGCGCCTTGACCAGCGCCGAATGATCCTCCTTTGACCCGCCATTCGCCGCGCACGAGTTGAACAATTGCTGCGTCGTTGAAGTGTTGGGCAGGGCGACGCCGAGCGCTTTCGCGCCTTCAAGGGCGAGATTCAGGTCCTTCTGGTGGAGTTCGACGCGAAAGCCCGGCGCGAAGCTGCGCTTGATCATGCGCTCGCCATGCACTTCCAGGATACGCGAGTTTGCGAGCCCGCCCATCAGCGCCTGCCTGACCTTGGCCGGGTCTGCGCCGGCTTTCGATGCAAAAACCAGCGCTTCGGCGACGGCCTCGATGGTCAGCGCGACGACGATCTGGTTGGCGACCTTGGTGGTCTGGCCGACGCCGTTCGGCCCGACCAGAGTGATGTTCTTGCCAAGCTTCTCGAAGATGGGCCTGGCGCGTTCGAAGGCTTTTTCCTCACCGCCGACCATGATGGTCAGCGAAGCCGCCTTGGCGCCGACCTCGCCGCCCGACACCGGCGCGTCGAGATAGTCGCAGCCGAGATCGTTTATCTTTTTAGCGAATTCCTTGGTCGCGATCGGCGAGATCGAGCTCATGTCGATGACCAGCCTGCCTTTAGTAAGGCCTGACGCGACGCCGTTTTGGCCGAACAGCACATCGGCCACCTGCGGCGTATCCGGAACCATGGTGATGACGATGTCGGCCGCGCGGGCAACGGCATCATGGCCGGTGACGGTCTTTAATCCCCTGGCGACGAGATCGGCCGGCGGCTTCGAGCGGTGGTCGCTGGCGACGACCTGATAACCCGCGTCTAGCAGATGCCCCGCCATCGGCGCGCCCATGATGCCGAGACCGATGAAGCCGATGGTGTCCATGTCTTTCTCCGTTTCTTGTTAAGGGGGCGTTCCTGCGCGCCCCCCTCTGGCCTGCCGGCCATCTCCCCCACGAGTGGGGAGATCGGCAGTTCCCGCGCCGGCCCTTAAACGTTCCCGACCTCGAAAATTGGCGAAAGCGGCGGTGACATCCAATCTCCCTCCTTGTGGGGGAGATGCCAAGTTTTGGCAAAGAGGGCAGGCCAGAGGGGGGCGCGCAGGAACGCGACGTGCGATACGTAGCGTCTACGCCGCCGCACTCCCCTGCCCGGCCGCGTCCCGAAACCAGCCAAGCCCGGCTTCCGTCCCCGCCTTCGGCTTATACTCCGCGCCGACCCAGCCGGAATAGCCGATGCGGTCGATGTGGTTGTACAGGAAGGGAAAATTGATCTCGCCCGTCCCCGGCTCATGACGGCCGGGATTATCCGCAAGCTGGATATGCGCGATGCGGTCGAGGTTTGCCTCGATGGTACGGGCGAGATCCCCCTCCATGATCTGCATGTGATAGATGTCGTATTGCAGGAACAGGTTCTTCGATCCGACGCGGTCGATCAGGGCCAGAGCCTGGTCCGAGTAATTCAGGAAGAAGCCCGGAATGTCGCGGGTGTTGATCGGCTCGATCAGCAGCCTGATGCCGGCCTGCTCCAGCTTTTCGGCCGCGAAAGCCAGATTTTCGGCGAAGACGTCTTCCAGCACGGAGCGATCGACGCCTTGCGGCGCGATGCCGGCGAGGCAGTTGACCTGCTCGCAGCCGAGCGCATGGGCATAGGTGACGACCTTGGCAATGCCCTGCCGGAACTCCGGGATGCGGTCGGGCAGGATCGCGATGCCGCGCTCGCCCTTGGCCCAGTCGCCGGCAGGCAGGTTGAACAGGACCTGCGTCAGCCCGTTCTTCTTCAACCTGGCCGCGACGACATCCGGCGCATGGTCATAGGGGCCGATATACTCGACGCCCTTGAAGCCGGCGCGGGCGGCGGCATCGAAGCGGTCGAGGAAGTCATGCTCGCCAAAGAGCATCGAAAGATTGGCTGAAAACCGTGGCATGGCAGTAGTTCCTCATATGCGGCTTAATCGAGCATGACGATCGCCGTGGGGGCATCTTCGTGATGTTCGGCTAGCTCCTCGAATTCGGTGATCTTGTCGATTTCGGTACCCATCGAAACGTTGGTGACGCGCTCGAGGATGAATTCGAGCACCACCGGAACCTGGTGCTCGTTCATCAGGCGCTTTGCCTCTTCGAAGGCACCGGCGAATTCCCCCGGCCGGCGCACCCGGACCGCCTTGCAGCCCATCGCCTCGGCAACGGCGACGTGGTCGACGCCGTAGCCCGCCTCAGGCTCGTCTTTCCGGTTGACGTTCTCGAAGGCCAGGCTGACTTCGAAGTCCATCGAAAAGCCGCGCTGCGCCTGGCGGATCAGGCCGAGATAGGCATTGTTCACGACGACATGGATGTAGGGCAATCTGTGCTGTGCGCCGGCCGCCAGTTCCTCGATCATGAACTGGAAATCATAGTCGCCGGACAGCGCCACGATGGTGCGGTCCGGATCGGCGGCGCGAACACCGAGCGCTGCCGGCAGCGTCCAGCCGAGCGGGCCGGCCTGGCCGCAATTGATCCAGTTGCGTGGCTTGTAGACGTGCAGGAACTGCGCCCCGGCGATCTGCGACAGGCCGATCGTGGTGACATAGGTGATGTCGCGGCCGAACGCCTTGTTCATCTCCTCGTAGACGCGCTGCGGCTTCAGCGGGACCTGGTCGAAATGGGTCTTGCGCTTCATTGTCTTCTTGCGCTGCCGGCATTCGCCGGCCCAGCCCGACCAGTCGCGCAATTTTCCGGCCGTCCTCCACTCGGTGGCGACGTCGAGCAGCATTTTCAGCGCCGCACCGGCGTCCGAGACGACGCCGAGGTCCGGCGCGAAGACGCGGCCGATCTGCGTCGGCTCGATATCGACGTGGATGAATTTCTTACCCTTGGTGTAGACGTCGATCGAACCGGTGTGGCGGTTGGCCCAGCGGTTGCCGATGCCGAAAACGAAATCGGCTTCGAGCATCGTGGCATTGCCATAGCGGTGCGAGGTCTGCAGCCCGCACATGCCGGCCATCAGGCGGTGGTCGTCGGGGATCGCACCCCAGCCCATCAGCGTCGGAATGACAGGCACGCCGGTGACCTCGGCGAACTCGATCAGCAGATCGGACGCATCGGCGTTGATGATGCCGCCGCCGGCGACGATGACAGGCTTTTCCGCCGCGTTCAGCATCGTCAACGCCTTCTCGGCCTGAGCGCGCGACATTGCCGGCTTGAACGGCACCAGCGGCTCATAGGCATCTATATCGAACTCGATCTCGGCCAGTTGCACATCGACAGGCAAATCGATCAGCACCGGCCCCGGCCGCGACGAGCGCATCAGATGGAACGCTTTCTGCAGCGCCATCGGCACCAGATAGGGTTCCATGACGGTAACAGCCCATTTGGCGACGGGTGCGGCGATCGCCGCAATGTCGACGGCCTGAAAATCCTCCTTGTTGAGACGCGCGCGCGGCGCCTGCCCGGTGATGCAGAGGATGGGAATTGAATCGGCAGCGGCCGAATAGAGGCCGGTGATCATGTCGGTGCCGGCGGGACCCGAAGTGCCGATGCACAGACCGATATTGCCCGATCTGGCGCGGGTAAACCCTTCGGCCATATGCGAGGCCGCCTCGACGTGACGCGCAAGGATGTGGCGGATACTGCCCCTCGCCTTCAGTGCCGAATAGAGCGGGTTGATCGCAGCACCCGGCACGCCGAAGGCACAGGAGATGCCTTCCTTTTCGAGAACGAGAACCGCTGCGTCGACTGCGCGCATCCTGGCCATGTCAGCCTCCACGGAATTGTTGATAGCCTATGATGCCAGCGCACCAATGATTTTTCAATTTTTTCAGAATATTTTTTCATTTCTAGAAAACGGCTCTTGTGAGTTGAATTGATTTGACTTTCTGTTTTCCACGAATTCGCTTGGCAAATCGGTGAAAAACTTTTTCATTGCTTGTTGGGCGAACAGAGCGAAGAATGGCCCGATGGAGACCACCGAAAAACGCCAGCGCGGCCGGCCGCGCGCCTTCAACGGGCCGGCCGAGGCCGCCTCGGTGCAGTCGCTGGACCGGGCGCTGCGCATCCTGGCAATCGTCGCCGATGGCAGTGGCCTGTCGCTGAGCGAGATCGCCGCCAGTTCCGGTCTGCCGGCATCCACCGCCTACCGCATGCTGACGACGCTGGAAAACCACGGCATGGTCGAGTTCGACGGCCCTGACCAGCTGTGGTCGATCGGCGTCGAGACCTATCGCATGGGCGCGGCGTTCCTGCGCCGCCGCAAGCTGGTCGACCGCGCCCGTATCGTCATGCAGGAACTGATGGAGAAGACCGGCGAGACCGCCAATCTCGGCGTCGCCGAGGACGATTGCGTCGTCTTCGTCAGTCAGGTCGAGACGCACCAGGCGATCCGCGCCTTTTTCCGGCCGGGCACGCGCAGCCCCTTCCATGCCTCGGGCATCGGCAAGGCGGTGCTGGCGCATCTCGAGCCGGAGCGCGTCGCCACCATCCTGCGCCGGGCCGGGTTGGAGCGCTTCACCGAAAATACGCTGTCCGACATCTCGGCGCTCGCCCGCGACCTGGTGACGATCAAGCTGCGCGGCTGGTCGGTTGACGACGAGGAGCGGCATCCGGGCATGCGCTGCGTTGCCGCCGCCATCTTCAATGAATTCGGCGAGCCGATCGGCGGCGTTTCGATCTCCGGGCCGACAGTACGGGTCACGCCGGAACGGCTGGCCGAGATCGGCCCGCTGGTGCACGATGCGGCGGCGGAGGTGACGAGGATGATCGGCGGCCTGCCGACCCCTCCCGGCCTTGGCAGCGAGCCGAGCGCATGGCAGCGCTGACCAGCGCCGAATGGTGCGACATCTGCCAGGATGGCCAGAGCTAGCCCCCGGGCACCGCGCTCTTGGTCGATAGGTCGTAGAAATCAAGCAGCATCGCCAGCCCAACTCCGCAGGCGGTGAAGATGAGGCCGGCAATGAAGATACGATTGGCGCGTTCATAAACGCGCCGTTGTAGAGACGTTATGTCGAGCAGCAACCGCAGCGCTCGTATCTGCAGGGCAATGCCGATCAAAATCGGCACGACGGCGGCCAGGTGATAGATTTCCCACGGTATCGGGTTGGCGGCCCAATGCGTGATGAAGCCCAGCGAGAACGCCAGCAGGATGCCGACGGTGGTGATTGTGCCGTTGCGGAAAATTGTCTCGATCGGCTCTTCGTTCGGATCTTGCTCGCCCAAGCGCCCTCTCCCCTGTTTCGGCTCGGTGCAGATTAGGCTGTTGGGAAATCGCTGTACATCGGCAAGAGTGTTGGCGAATGCTGAAGCGGCATCCGATCTCGCCTTAAGTGGACGATGTTCGACAGGACAGAGAGGCTGACGGAGCGCGGCTTTATTCCAGCTTGGGTTCCTCGCCCCACGGAAGTGGGGAGAGGTGGCGCGGCGAAGCCGCGACGGAGAGGGGACCGCGCCCTACGAAGGCCCCCTCTCCGGCCGCGGAGCCTGTCCTCGGGCTTGCCGAAGGCAAGACCCGTAGGCGGCCACCTCTCCCCCGCTTCGCGGCGGGCGAGGAACCCAGGTCCTAAGAGGTCGGAGGAACAACCCCTCTGCCCTGCCACTCAGACACACAGAAAAAGGGGCAGTGGGGTGCCCCTTCTTCCGGTTGCCTGAAACGGTCACCTCCTCCCAAGCTGGCATAGTGGCCCTCAAAGCCAGCAGCGATGGCGATAGCCGTCGTAGCCGACATAGGTGTCCGAGTACGGGTCGTAGCTCTGGTAGCGATTGAGGCAGCGCCGGACGTGCCACGAGCCGCCGCCTTCCTCGATATAGACGGTGCGCGGCTGGGCCAGCGCGCTGCCGAGCAGGAAGCCGCCGACACCTGCGGCAATGCCGATGCCGAGGTGCTTGTGCTTGTGATGGGCGGCCGAAGGCTGAACCGTACCAACCAGCATGGCGGCGGCGACGGTGGTGGCGACGAGGCCGGAAACGATGGTGCGCTTGAACATGACGATCTCCTTGTTGTGAGAGGCGATCCAACCGCCTCTTGACCATCAGTCGTCGCGACAAGGAAAAAGGTTCGAAGGTCCTTTTGGATTTTTTCTCGGCGGGAGAAATCGCGCGGTCTGATGCGCGACCACGAACGGTCGCGCCGTCGACAGTTCACCGGAACAACCGGCTGGCCTCAGCCCATGCCGGTGATATGGCGAAGCCAGAAGGCGAGCGCGATGAAGCCGACGATGGTGGTGACGCCGGTCCAGTCGATATTGGCGTGCTTCAGGTCCTTGATGAGCTTCACCAGGAGAACCCAGGCCACGACGACGAGCGGGAGAATGATGACAAACCTGATCATGCGACTGCCTCGCTGATGCGATTGCACCTTCCATCAATATAGGAAGCGAATTGGCCGTTTTCAGGACGCCCCGGCGGCAGAACCGGCGCGTTCGCCGGGAACCGAAAAACGGAGTTTTGTCTTTACTGGCGCATCAAATATGGTAACCGAAGCGCCGTGCCCTTGTAGCTCAGCTGGTAGAGCAGCGGTTTTGTAAACCGAAGGTCGGCGGTTCGATCCCGTCCGGGGGCACCAGCAAGCAAGGATTGCTTGCGAGGACTTCCCAACGCGCATCGATATCTGGTCATCCCCGATTTCCACAGGGTCGGGCCGTCAAGAGCGGTGGCACATCAATTCAAACGCATATAACTGCATCGGAAACCATGGGAGTTTCCGTTGGAGCAGAAACGCACGACCGCCCCCTTCATCAACGGGATGTTTGGCGGCCTTATCGTCTTCGCCTTCGCGTTCGGTTTTCGTTTGCTGACAAGTCCCGACCCCGATCCAACATCAAGAGCAACGACAAGCCTTTCCGTACTGGCCTTCGCCATTTGTTTCGGCGCAGCCTTCCTGCGCGAGCACCGACGCCAGATTGCCGCCGCCAGAGAATATCTTAGCCGCCCAAGAACGTTTTAGGGCCACGCGTTCCGTCCCCGTCGGGGAACCACAAACGTCGCGTGAAATTGCCGGCTTAATCTGACGCCAGATTGCACTTTGGCATCTCATACCAAGAGACGCCGAGCCCATTAGTGCCTAGCCCTTACAGCCATCATTTCGGCCTCTCTCCGGCTCCGGGCCATTTAACAGCATTCGATTAAATTGCCCCTGTGTATATTAGCACTCGCTCAATTAAGCGCGCCGACAATGCCCCGTGTGGCGGGCCAAACCAACGGGTGTTGTCATGCGAAGTGATTTCGCCGCGGCGCGCGAGCTTTTGGAGTGCGCACAAAACCGCCTCTGCGGCGCAGATGAAACGAGCCGACGCGTCAACGAGGTCCTCGACGCGCTGATTGAAGAAATAGCCATCGCGGAATTCCGCAAGGCGCCACTGACGGTCGTGCCGTTTCCGCGAGCGCGGCCGCCTAAGCATGTTCGGTAGAGCGCTGATCGCCCGCGTTGACGAAGAGCCGGCAACTGGTGTTTCCGCAATCGCCCGTTGGAGCGTCGTTGAACGACCAAGCCTTTGACGATAGAGTTGCCGGGCAGTGGTGCTCT
The DNA here is from genome assembly GCF_040321495.1 of Mesorhizobium sp. M0408. Taxonomy (NCBI): domain Bacteria; kingdom Pseudomonadati; phylum Pseudomonadota; class Alphaproteobacteria; order Hyphomicrobiales; family Phyllobacteriaceae; genus Mesorhizobium; species Mesorhizobium sp. M0408. Next base: position 12,516 of record NZ_JAMYRO010000061.1, read on the forward strand.
GAAACTCCGGAGGCCGATCCATGTCACGCTGTGGAGATGTCTACGAGAACAAGGTGACCGGCGAATATGCGGTCATCCTGCGTGGCACCGAAGACCGCGGCCAGGGACCTGGCATCGCTCATCTGACCGCCCGGCCGGGAGCCGCAGTGGTGGGCGAGCACTTCCACCCGAATCTGACGGAACGGTTTGCCGTCCTCCGTGGCCGTCTCGACGCTTGCATCGCCGGGAAGACTTTGTCCCTGGGGCCTGGCCAATCCGCCACGGTCGAAGCAGGCGTCGCACATGATTGGTGGAACAGCAGCAAAACCGAAGAAGCGCATGTCCTAGTCGAAGTCGACCGGGCGCCAGGTGCGGACAATGTCGACCCGAACCGTTTCGAGCTGCTGATCGGCATGCTCTTCGGCCTGGCCAATGCCGGCAAGGTGGACAGAAAAGGTAGACCTTCGCCGCTTCAGGCAGCAGTCATCGCCAGAGAATTTGCCGACGTGATCGTCTTCACGCACCCGCCACCTGCGATTCAGCGAGTGGCGCTGGGGATCCTGGCGCCACTCGGCCATCTGCTTGGCTATCACGCGATCGACCCCGTCTACTGCAAGCCGCACGGGCATGTCATGCCGGCTCCTGAAATCCTCGCTCGAGCAGGCCTAACGGCTGGCTGATCCGGGTCCATACTAGGCGCCCGGCATTTTTATCGGCAGGATGCTGCCATGTCGCGAACTCTGATCGTCGTTGGTCTCAGCATAGTCGCCATAGGCCTGCTGTGGCCTTGGTTGGCCCGGACCGGCCTTGGCAGGCTGCCCGGCGATATCGTGATCGAGCGTGAGAACTTCAGGCTTTATGTCCCTATCACCACGGGGATACTGGTCAGCATCGTGCTCTCGGCCATTCTATGGCTGATCAACCGGTAGGCGATGCTCCGGCTGCGGCGATTTGTGTTGCAGGCCCAACTCGCCCTTGATCTTCTTACACTCCGATCGCCGCCACCAATATCCTGTTCTGCCTGCGTATCGCCGTGCGCAGTTCGGCAATCCTCGCCTCCTCGCGCTTCAC
>NZ_JAMYRO010000062.1:0-12349 GCF_040321495.1 Mesorhizobium sp. M0408
GACAGCCTGACGAAGGTGACGTCCAACGTGGTCATCAACTTGTCGAGGTCTTGTTGCGATATACGCCAGATCGGGTCGCCTGCCACGTCCAGAGGCCTCTATAGTGCTCAGCTCGGCTTCGGGACAGCGGGACGATGCCATCTCGCGCAGGCATCCGGCCTGCGCAACTGGGTGAAGGGCCCTTCCGCGTTCCAACCTGACCTGGGATTTGATCGGTTCGGTCTTCGTTGCCTTCGACTGAAGACGCTAAACAATCACCCAGTTGCGCCTGACCGAGTAGTGGTTGCTGCCGAATTTGATAAATTCAACCCGAACATGAATAATCCGGCTGAGCGTCTCAGCGACCGGCGAAACTGTATGAATAACGCGAGCCCATGCCGACGCGCCTGAACAGGAGGCCCGGAGCCTCGACAGCCGGATTCGCGACGGACCGATCCGTGGCGCGCATGTGTCAGGCAGGCTATCGCACCGCCGTCCCTTGATTTTGTCGATCAGATACCGCCAGCGTCCATCCGCGCTGCGGCGCACGATATCGCATGCCGAGCCTCCGAGGTGCACCTGCTCGCCGTCGGGACCCGTGCCATCAATTGACCAGTCCACCACGATCTGGGCGATACCGCCGGCAACGTATACATGGCGCACTTTAGCAGCCAGCGGGAGGCCGAGCCTGAGATCGTGCTCGAGTCGGGCGGCGATCTGCGCGATCAGTGATGGTTCGCCCGTCGCTCGCGATGAAGACGGACTTCGGGGCGTCCAAGGCCATCATCGCGCCGACCTTGCCGGAGTTAAATCGCTCAACAAGCGAGGGGATAACGCCTTCGGGTTCAGTAGGGAGCGGACAGGAGTCGGACATTAGGGGGTCTCCTGCTCATATTGGCTGAACCGCGATGCGGCGATGATGCCGACGTTGCAGCCGTAGTTGATCGCAGCGCTGGACGAACTGTTCCAATAGCCAATGCATATTGTTTTCATAGCGACGGAGAATGGCGAGGTGCCAGTGCTCAATCCATTCGCAAGTTAGGCGAGTTGCCCGGGCCGCTACATCTCAGGCCGCGTGGCGCGCGCCGATAACGATCGTCTATCGACTCTATGGCGAGAGGTCATTTCCCTCGCCGGCGTTGCAAGGTCATTTTCCAAAGGTCGGTCCAATTACTCTCAGCATCCGGCACCGCGATGGCGCCGCGCCACCTCCGGTTGTTCATTTAACAATACAAACAGCGCGAAAGAGAAGACACTGATGTCCAACGAAGCCTACGATATTGTCATTGTTGGTGCGGGCGCCGCCGGCTGCGTCGTTGCAAGTTATCTCGCCGAACACACAGATGCGTCGATCGCGCTGATCGAAGCGGGCGACATGGATCGCGATCCATTCATCCACATTCCTGCCGGTTTCGCCAAAATACTCGCCACCGGCAGGCATATCTGGAACTACGAGACGGTTCCCCAGCACGGCACAAAGCGAATCTATCCTTCGGGCAAGGTGCTCGGCGGCGGCTCCTCGATCAACGCAATGTGCTACGTCCGTGGTCAGGTCCGAGATTACGCCGCGTGGCAGGACGCAGTCGGCGACACCGGCAAATGGTCGTATGAAGACCTGCTTCCCGTCTTCATGTCGCAGGAAGTCAACGACACCTTCCACGACGAATTTCACGGCATCGATGGAGGTCTCGCGGTCCAGTTGCCCAAGGGCATCAACGAGCTGAACCAATATTGCCTAAAGGCCTTCCAGGAATATGGGCTGCCCTACAACCCAGACTATAACGGCAAGAGCCAGATCGGCGTCTCGCCGGTGCAATCCACGGTCGGACATCAGCGCCGGTGCAGCGCGGTCGACGCTTACCTGCGTCCGCACCTCGCCTCGGGCCGCGTCACCCTCCTCATTGGCAAGACGGTCGTCCGCATCCTGGTCGAGAACAAGCGGGCTGTCGGCGTCGAGCTCATGGACAATGAGATGATCATGGCCGGCGAGGTTGTGCTGTCGGCCGGCACCGTCCATAGTCCGACGATCCTCATGCACTCGGGCATCGGGCCAGCCGAGCAGCTGCGCCAGCATGGCATCGCGGTGATCGTCGATTCTCCGGAGGTGGGCGAAAATCTCCACGACCACGCGATCGTGCCGGTCCGCGGCTACGTAAAGGGCGACCTTGGTTATCAGGCGGCCGCGCAGGGCCTTGGCAGCGTGAAAGCGGGCCTGCGCTATTTCGCGACCAAGGATGGCCCGGCGTCGGGCAACGGCATCGAGACGGTTTCCCACTGGAATCCGTCCGACTTCGCCGGCGAACCCACGATCCAATGCTATCACGTCCCCATCATCGCAGAAGATGGTATCAGCCCGACGGGCGACCGCTCGGGCATCACCTTCGAACTCGTGGTGCTTCAGCCGAAAAGTCGCGGCTGGGTGCGGCTCGCCGACAGCGACCCAACGTCGATGCCGCTCATCAACCCAAACTTCATGGGCGAGGAAGAAGACCTGAGGGCCGCAGTGGGCTCGGTGCGGGCGATCCGCAAGGTCATGGCGCAGGAGTCGCTGGCGCCGGTCATCACGGAAGAGATCGATCCTGGCCCGCGAATCCAGTCGGACGCCGAGATCGGCGAGTGGGTTAAGAGTGCCGTGACGACGATGTTTCACCCGGTCGGCACGTGCCGGATGGGCCAAGATGAGCGAGCGGTGGTTGACGCCAGGCTCAGGGTTCGCGGGGTCGACGGCCTCCGGGTGATCGACGCCTCGATAATGCCGAACATCACCAGCGGCAACACGAACGCCCCGACCCAGGCGCTCGCGCGCCACGCCACGGCGATGCTGGTCGAGGATCGGAAGCGGACCTAGAGACCTCTGGCGCGAAACGACGATAGCGCTGGCAGCAGTTTCCCGCCCTTCGACCTATCCAATTCGACTGCAACATTCTAGATCCTCGGGGAGACTGAAGTGAGTTCGACTGACAGAACGAAGTGTCCGTCTCCGGCAAACCGGCTCGATCGCGGTTCGCTTTGCCGCCTTGCACGATGCGGCGGCGCACCGATCGGCTTGCTGTTAGCGCTCGCGCTCGCTGGCTGCGACGAGAAGGCGCAATCGCAGGCAGCCGCGCCTCCGCCGCCGCCGGTGACGGTCGCGCAACCGGTTAAACGGACCGTCACTGACTGGGACGAGTTAACCGGTCGCTTCGAGGCGATCCAGGAGGTTGACGTCCGCGCACGCGTCGGCGGCTTCATCGACAGTGTAGAGTTCGAGGATGGTGCGATCGTCCACGCTGGCGATCTGCTTTACATCATCGATCCGCGCCCGTTCGAAGCAGTCGCCTTGCAGGCCCAAGGCCAACTCGATGACGCGCGGGCCAAGGCCGAGCTTGCCAAGCGTGAACTCGACCGCGGGCTGAGTCTGGTCCAGACCAGTGCAGTTTCCGAACAGGTCGTCGACCAGCGCCGTCAGGCGCTGCAGGCGGCGCATGCGGCCAACACGCAGGCCGAGGGCGCGCTGAAAGCCGCGCAGCTCAATGTCGAATTCACCCACGTGCTGGCGCCTATCACCGGCCGCGTCAGCCGCCATCTGGTGACCCCGGGCAATCTCGTGCAGGGCAGCGAGGGCGGCGCGACGCTCTTGACCTCGATTGTATCGCTCGATCCGATCTACATCTATTTCGACGTTGACGAGGCGACCTATCAGCGCAACAGCAAGCTGTGGTTAGAAGGCAGGCGGCCGAGTTCGCGCGATACGGCGAACCCGGTGCAGGTGACGCTGACCGGTGAGACCAAGCCCTCGCATGAGGGCAAGATGGACTTCCTCGACAACCGCCTCGACGTCTCCACCGCAACGCTGCGCAGCCGCGCGGTGATCCCGAACCATGATCTCTCGATCCTGCCCGGCCAGTTCGGCCGCGTCCGCATCATCGGCTCCTCGCCTTATGAGGCGCTGCTGATCCCCGACACCGCTATCGCCACCGACCAGTCGCGCAAGATCGTGTTCGTGATCAAGGATGACAACACGGTGGAAGCGAGGCCGGTCACGCTCGGCCCGCTCGATGAGGGCCTGCGCGTGATTCGCGAAGGCCTCAAGGCTGAGGACCATGTCATCATCGACGGGCTGCAGCGCGCCCGCGTCGGCGCCAAGGTGACGCCGCAGATGGCCAAAGCCCCGGCGGGTGGCAAGCCCGCGTCAGATGCCAAGCCCCCGGCAGGTGCCAAGCCATGAATCTCGGCAGGCTTTCCATCAACCGGCCCATCCTCGCGATGGTGTTGTCGATCGTGCTGCTGATTGTCGGTGCGATCGCCTATCCAACGCTGCCGATCTCGGAATATCCGCAGGTGGCGCCGCCGACCGTTACCGTCACCACGCAATATCCGGGCGCCTCGGCGCAGACCGTATCCGACACCGTCGCCGCCCCGATCGAGCAGGAGATCAACGGCGTCGAGGACATGCTGTATCTCTACAGCCAGGCGACCTCGAACGGCCAGCTCACCATCACCGTCACCTTCAAGCTCGGCACTGACCTCGACAAGGCCCAGGTGCTGGTGCAGAACCGCGTCGCGATCGCGCAACCGCGGCTGCCCGAGGAGGTGCAGCGCAACGGCGTCGTCACCCGCAAGAACTCGCCCGACATTCTGATGGTCGTGTTCATGCTGTCGCCCGACGACACGTTCGATCAGCTCTACATCTCCAACTACACGTCGCTGCAGGTCCGCGATCAGCTTTTGCGGCTCGACGGCGTCGGCGACATCAAGATGTTCGGCGCGCGCGACTACTCGATGCGCTTGTGGCTCGATCCCGACCGGATCGCCAATGTCGGTCTGACATCTAGCGAGGTGCTGGCAGCGATCCGCGCGCAGAACCTGCAGATCGCGGGCGGACAGATCGCGGAGCCGCCGATCGCCGATCGCGGATTCCAGCCTAACCTCGTCTTCACTGGCCGCCTCAAAGATATCAGGCAGTTCGAGGACATCGTGGTGAAGGCCGGCTCCGACGGCCGTACCGTGCGGCTGCGCGACGTTGCCCGCGTCGAGCTCGGTGCGCTGTCCTACGCCACCAGCAGCTTCATCCTGCGCAAATCGGCCGTCGCAATGGTGGTGACGCAACGGCCCGGATCGAACGCGCTCGCCACCGCGAAGCACATCTCCGACACGATGGCGCAGCTCAAGACGAGCTTCCCGAAGGGGCTCGACTACAATATCGGCTACAACCCCACCGAGTTCATCGCCCAATCGGTCCATGAGCTGATCAAGACGATCTACGAGGCGATGGCGCTCGTCGTCATAGTGGTGCTGGTGTTTTTGCAGGGGTGGCGACCTGCGATCATCCCGATCATCGCGATCCCGGTGTCGCTGGTCGGCACCTTCGCGGTGATGGCCGCGCTCGGATTCTCGATCAACAATTTGACGCTGTTCGGTCTGGTTCTCTCGGTCGGCATCGTGGTCGACGACGCCATCGTGGTTGTCGAGAATGTCGAGCGACATCTCCAGCTCGGTATGAGCCGGCGCGAGGCGGCGCTCAAGACCATGGAGGAGGTCGGCGGCGCGCTGGTCTCGATCGCGCTGGTGCTCTGCGCGGTGTTCGTGCCGACAGCCTTCCTGGGCGGCATTTCCGGACAGTTCTTCCAGCAATTCGCCGTCACCATCGCGGTCGCGACCGCGATCTCCTTGTTCTGCTCGCTGACGCTGTCGCCGGCACTGACCTCGCAGATCCTTACTCCGTATGAGGAGAAGCGTCCGCCGGCGCGCTGGAACATCATCGCGCGCGGCTGGGACAGCTTCACCGCGCTGTTCAACCGCATCTTCGATCGCCTGGCGCGAGGCTACGCGGCCGCCGCCGACTTCGTGATCCGCCATACAGTGGCGATGCTTGTGATCTATCTGGCGCTGATCGGCAGCACCTGCTGGCTGCTGGTGAGCACCCCGCAGGGCTTCATTCCCGCACAGGATCGCGGTTACCTCATCATCTCGGCGCAATTGCCAGGCGCCGCGTCGCTGGTGCGGACCGCAGCGGTGGTGCGCGAAATCGAGCGGATTGCGCTGGGTACGCCAGGTATCGTCCGTGTCGCGGCCTTCGCCGGCTTCTCCGGCGCGACGCGCACGGAGGCCGGCAATGCCGCGGCGTTGTTCCCGGTGTTCGACGAGCCGGAAGCGCGGCAGAAGAAAGGATTGTCGGCGAATGCGATCACGGCCGATCTGCGCAAGCGGCTGTCGGTGATCCAGGGCGCTTTCGTCATCGTCATTCCACCGCCCGCGGTGCCAGGCATCGGTACCGGCGGCGGCTTCGCCATCCGCATCCAGGATCGACAAGGGCGCGGTCCCGAGCTGCTCGCAGCCGCGACCGACGAGCTCGTCGCCGCCGCCCGGAAGTCTCCAAACCTGACCTCGGTATTCTCGCCGTTCACGGCGAATACGCCGCAGCTGTTCGTCGATATCGATCGCGTCAAGGCGCAGAAGCTCGGCGTCCCCATCGCCAACATCACCGACACGATCGAGACTTACTTCGGCTCGACCTATGTCAACGACTTCAACCTGTTCGGACGCACCTATCACGTCACCGCGCAGGCCGATCTCCCATTCCGCAAGGAGACCTCCGATCTCTCGCGGCTGCGTACCCGCAACGCGGCCGGCGATATGGTGATGCTCGGAAGCGTCGTGGACTTCAAGGACATCTCGGGACCCGATCGTGTCGCGCGCTACAATCTTTACTCGGCGTCCGAGCTGCAGGGTGAGCCAGCACCGGGCGTGAGCTCGAAGACGGCGCTCGACACCATCAAGCAACTGGCCGAGGAAACATTGCCGAGCGGCTTTTCCTTCGAATGGACCGATTTGTCCTATCAACAGGCGACGGGTGGCAATGCCGGCCTCTATGTGTTCCCGATCTGCGTGCTGTTCGTCTATCTGGTGCTGGCGGCGCAATATGGCAGCTGGACGCTGCCGTTCGCGGTGATCCTGATCGTGCCGATGTGCCTGTTCGCGGCCACGATCGGCGTGCGCATCATGGGCCAGGACGTCAACATCCTGACCCAGATCGGCTTCGTCGTGCTAGTGGGACTGGCCGCCAAGAACGCGATCCTGATCGTCGAGTTCGCGCGCGACATCGAGCTCGAGGGAAGGTCGCGGCTGGAGGCTGTCATCGAGGCCTGCCGGCTCCGCCTGCGGCCGATCCTGATGACCTCGTTCGCCTTCATCCTGGGCGTGCTGCCGATGGTTGTGTCGACCGGTTCCGGCTCGGAGATGCGCCAGGCGGTCGGCGTCGCCGTGTTCTTCGGCATGCTCGGCGTCACGCTGTTCGGCCTGATCTTCACGCCGATCTTCTACGTGGTGGTGCGCAACCTCGCGGAAGGCAAGAACGACGGTAAGCCGACCCAGACGGCGGCGGCCGCGGCGGGATAAGTCAGGTGACGCCGATGCACGATGAAGCCGATACACTATCTCCGTCACCCTTAGGAGCGCGGAACGCGCGTCATGAATGGTGCGCGGCCCTGCCGGCCCCATGCACCCTTCGAGGCTCGTTCCTCTCCGCACCTCAGGACGACGCGTCTGAAGCTGCAGGCCTAAAGGGGCAATTCTATTGGCTGAGCCGAAATAAACGGGCGGGTGTGGGGATACAAAACAATCATGCGCCGTTTTTCCCTGATAGGAACTGTGGGAGACCATAAAAATGAAATCGGGATTTTTCGCCGCGGTCGCGGCGTGCTGCCTGTTGCTCGCGGCGCCGGCGTCGGCGCAGGGTGTCAAGATCGGCGTCCTGAACGACCAGTCCGGCGTCTATGCCGACTACGGCGGCAAATATTCGGTCGAAGCCGCGAAGATGGCGATTGAGGATTTTGGCGGCGAGGTGCTCGGCCAGAAAATCGAGTTGGTTACCGCCGATCACCAGAACGAACCCGATCTCGCCGTCTCGATCGCGCGGCGCTGGTATGACGTCGACGGCGTCGACATGATCACCGATCTGACGACGTCGACGGTCGCGCTGGCGGTGCAGGAACTCTCCAACGAGAAGAAGAAGATTGATATCGTGGTCGGCGCCGCGACCTCTCGCATCACCGGCGACGCCTGCACGCCCTACGGCTTCCACTGGGCCTTCGACACCCATGCGCTCGCGGTCGGCACCGGCGGCGCGCTGGTGAAGGCGGGCGGCGATACCTGGTTCTTTCTAACCGCCGACTACGCTTTCGGCCACGCACTGGAAAGGGACACCAGCGAGATCGTCACCCATGCCGGCGGCAAGGTGGTAGGTTCGGTTCGCGTGCCGCTGAACTTGTCGGACTTCTCCTCCTTCCTACAGCAGGCGCAGAGCTCGAAGGCGAAAATCGTCGCCCTCGCCAACGCCGGCCGGGATACCACCAACTCGATCAAGCAGGCGGCTGAGTTCGGCATCTTCCGGCAGGGCCAGAAGCTTGCCGGCCTCCTGATGACGCTCTCCGAAGTTCGCGCCCTCGGTCTCGACGCGGCGCAAGGCCTGGTGTTGTCCGAAGGATTCTACTGGGATCACGACGACCGGAGTCGCGCTTTCTCCGAACGATTCGTCAAGCGTACCGGACGCATGCCGAACATGAACCATGCCGGCACCTATTCGGCAACGCTGAGCTATCTGAAGGCGGTGAAAGCCGCCGGCACCAAGGACTCCGAGGCAGTGGCCAAGAAGCTGAAAGAGCTGCCGGTCGACGACGCCTTCGCCAAAGGCAAGGTGCTGGCCAACGGCCGCATGGTGCACGACATGTACCTGTTCGAGGTCAAGAAGCCCTCGGAGTCAAAGAACCCGTGGGACTACTACAAGCAACTCGCGGTGGTGCCGGGCGATCAGGCGTTCTTCACCGCCAAGGAAAGCGGTTGCCCGCTGACGAAGTGACGCGCGGCGTCATTTCCGGGCGATGCACCGTATTGGACCCGGAATCTTGAGATTCCGGGTTTCGGTTCGCTCATTAATCGAGGCGCGCGGAGCTTCGCCGATCGCCATCTCCTCTCTGACAATTGAAGAGAATAAAAATGTTGGCTTCGAACGTCATGCAGCTCGTGGCATTCCTCGCGACGAAATCACACCGCGGCGAACAGCAATAACGATCGCCTATGGTCCAGCCGTTTGGTCATGTCGCAGTTCCCTCGAGGGTTATTTGACGGGCGTGGTCAGAGCTTTGTCATCGGTGTCGAGGACGAAGACGGCAAGCAGCTTCGCCGGCTCGGTCTTGCTCGCATTGCGGCTGATCGAATGGAGCGCTTTCGGCTGTTCGGACCAGCTCTCGCCTGCCCGATAGATGCGTGTCTCGCCGTCATTAACCTTCGACTCGATCGCACCCGAGATTACATAGGCATAGATGAAAGCCGACTTCGCGTGGGTGTGGGACGGGGAAGCCGCGCCCGGCGCGTAAACGACTTCCACGGCGATCAGCGACTTGCCGGGGGTATTGGGAATCGTTGCCTCGAAGTTCTTGGTGACGGTTTCCGCTTGGCCGTCATGGGCTGCGACGGGGCCGGCCATCGAGATGGCAAGGGCGGCGCCGATGGCGGCGATGGTGGTTCGGATCTTCATGGGCTTTCTCCTTTTGAGTATCGGTTGGACTTGGTTCATCGTTTCCTCCCGGCCTTTAGGCCGCCGTGACTTGCAGCCGCGGCGCACCGCTGGATGCGCGATTAACAGCCCCTCGCGCGCCAGACGGCGCCATTGCCGGGCGTCATCCACATCCTGTCGGCAAACACACGCCGGAATGCAGCCTCGGATCGATACCCGATCGAGTCGGCCACGGCTTCGGTGGTCATCGCCGGCTTCTTCAGCTCGTTGGCGGCCAGGCTCATCCGGAGATCGGTCAACAGTTCGACGGCTGAGCGGCCCAGCTTGTCTTGGAAGTGCCGTATGAATGTGGCGCGTGACATGCCGCACAAGACGGCCAGTGATGGCGATCATTTTCAGGAGATGGCTCAACCAGTCAGCTTGGGGCATAGGAACTGGGGAATCAGCGCGTCAGGCAAGTAGTTTTCGGTAGTGGATGAAACCCGAGCGATCAGCGATGCGGTCGTAAAGCTGCCTGGCGTTATGGTTGGATTTGCGCGTCAGCCAGTACACGCGGGACGCCCCGCGACGTCTCGCATCCGCATAGACATGCTCGATCAGCGCGCGGCCGACGCCGCTACCAGGCGGATCGTCCGCAACAAACAGGTCCTGAAGATAGCAGTCGTCGCTCGTCGGCCAGGCGGATCGATGGTAGATCGAATGCACCAGCCCCGATGCCTGTTCGTCCATCATGGCAAGCGCCGCATGCATTGGCTCGATTGGGTCCAAGAAGCGCGCCGAGGTCTTGAGCGTCACAGACGCGGGGATATCCACGTCGTAAAATCGCTGATAGCCCTGCATAAAATGCTCCTGAAATTCGGATGCCGCCCCGCCGCTATATGCGGACGGGCGCGGACGTGACCGGTTGGGCCTCGTTCTTCGCGGACGCTGCACCTATGTACCGATGGGTTTCACACCGTACTTTTGATAGTAGCTGCTCCTGATCTCGTCCTGACTTCGAGGAGGGTCGGCAAAGACATGGGCCGGGGAAAGCAACGGGGTGATCGAAGTGGTCTCGATTTTGACAACGTGATCGACAGGATACTCAGGGCCGTTCGTCGCCCGAACCCAGTCAGCGATCATCAAGAACTCGGCATCGTCTGGCGGCAGTATCAGCGCGCGGCCCTTGAATCGATAACCGCGCCTCTGAAAAATATCGACAGCGTTGATCTCGACGGCGGGATTGCGCTTCAAATTCAGTATTGTCCGCGGCGATGCGATATCGGCGAAGTAGAGAACGCCGCTCCTGACCGTCAAAGACGCCTTCGGCGAAAGATTTGGCGTTCCGTCTTGGTTGACTGTCGCGACGAACGACAGTATCGCCTGCTTGATGATCGCCTCAATGTCGGCAGTGATTTCAATCATAGACATGGAACCTCTCTTATGACCGTGAGATCGATCGCCGCGAGCGCTTTGTCCCTCGCTAATGTGGCCTGGTCCCGGTCGAGAAACGCAGTGGCCTGCACGGAGAGGAATTGCTGGGTTTTCAGCCCAATGCTGCCCAGCACCACCGACAGATACGGCGTGAGAAAATCGGGCTGGTTGGCTCGGTCGCCGGTAAAAACGCCACCAGAAGCGATCCCGATAAACACCGGACGATCTCGGAGCATTCCCACCTTCCCGGCCGGCGTGGACATGAACGTGCGACCGGCGCGAAGGATTTGGTCGATCCAGGCCTTGAAGACCGACGGAACGGTTAAGTTGTTCATAGGCGTTCCGATGACAATCACATCGGCCGCCTCGACTTCCTGAATAAGCGCCTCGGAAAGCTCCAGCGCGCCCTTCGGCGGGGCCGCCAAGGTGGCCGGCGACGACAGGGCAGTCGCGTAGTCGGACGAAGCGTGCGGCAGGGGGGCGGCGGCAAAGTCTCGCCGCCTGATGCTCGCCCCGGGCGCAACCTCAAGGAGCTTTTTGACGATCGCCGCTGAAAGCTGGCGGCTTTGCGATTCTGGACGCGGGCTGCAATCAATATGGAGGATGTTCATGCGAACGATCCCGATGGCTTTACGAAACCAATCACGTTGTCAACCGGCCCTTCGCGTTTGGCGAAGCGGCGCGCGTTCGTGTTCGTCGCCGCGGTATCAAGAACCAGGCGATCGCAATATTCATCGATGCCCAACACGACTATCTTCATGGTTTACTCTCTTTCGTCGGTCGCCGGAGGATTCCCGCGCCGCGGATCATGCCCGCCTCGAACACCTGCCCCGGATTGTGATTTCTGTGTCTGTTTGGTGGAAATGTTGCTTCGATGGGCGCGTGTCGCTCACGGACGAACGCGGATGATCGTCTTCCCCGCGCGTCGCTCGGTCGCGTTGAAGGTGCCGACGGCACCCTCGAGCGTCGAGACGGTGCCGATGTTCGTCCGCAGTCGTCCGTCCCGCACCCGCTGGACGATCTCGCTCAGTTGGGCACGATCGGACACGACGACGAAATCGACGGCCAAGCCGTTGGTGGGCCGTGCCTCGGCCGGGCCGGCGATGGTCACCAGTGTTCCTCCGGCTCGGATCACGCCAGCGGACCGCTTCGCGATGTCGCCGCCGAGGACATCGAACACCAGATCGACTGGGCCGACGTCTTCGAGGGCGTCGTTCTCGAGGTCGACGAACTCTTGCGCGCCGAAGTCGAGCACCGCCTGACGGTCGGCGGCGCGTCCGGTGCCAATGACGTAGGCGCCGGCCTCACGTGCGAGCTGGGTTACCATCGAACCGACTACGCCGGCCGCGCCGTGCGCGAGGACGCTCTGCCCCGCCCGGAGACGGCCGTGCTCGAACAGTCCCTGCCATGCGGTCAGGCCCGGCATCGGCAGGCTTGCGCCCACCGTGAAGTCGACGTCGCCCG
>NZ_JAMYRO010000063.1:0-11580 GCF_040321495.1 Mesorhizobium sp. M0408
TTTGTGGTTTGTCGGTGTCTTTCGCTCCGGCGTTCTTTTTGCGCGACCTCCTTTACATCCGTGTTTTGCCGCGCGCCCGGGGATTTCGCCCGGCGGGCGCCATTCGCAAAATCAGGCTGCCTTGCTCAGAGATCCAGCGGACGACTTGCCAGTGCGGCGGTCCTGCTCGATCTCGAAGTTGATCTTCTGGCCTTCAACCAGGGTCGACAGTCCAGCACGCTCGACTGCGGAGATGTGAACGAAAACGTCCGCGCCGCCGCTGTCAGGCTGAATGAAGCCGAAACCCTTGGTGGAATTAAACCACTTGACCGTACCTGTTGCCATTTCGATAGTCCTTTACGTTTGCTTTAGTTTGACTGGACCGAAACCCAGCCGGTTTGTATCGAGATTTTGGAGATAGAACGTCAGCAAACGCGAATATCGCGAGGCCCGGATCGATCGGCCGAAATATCAATGGACCGCATATAATATGCTTTCGCGCAAAAAACAAGACGGGGCGGAAATGGCGCCGCGGCAACGCCGCCCAACGGCCGCCCCAATCGCGTGAGAGCGTCGTCGCTGCGCGCCTGACGCGGGAGGATCGCGCCGGCTTCGGGCGCGACCGGGTTTTGGGGAGAGGGGCCATGAAAATCGTTCTGCTTGCCGCGTGCCTGACGCTGGTGGCCGCCGAGGCGCAGGCGGTCTCGCGCTACGACCCGACCCGTATGAGCTGCGGTAAGGTGCAGGCGACGATAGCGCGCGAGGGTGCGGTCATCCTGCGCTACAGATCGGCGCGCGTGCCGGGGCTGGCGCTCTACGACCGTTACGTGCGGAGCCAGCAATTCTGCGACATCGGCGAGGTCAGGGCGCGGGCCTCGGTGCCGAGCACCGACACGAATTCCTGCACCGTCTACAAATGCAAGCGGGTGGAGATCGACCGGCGTTTTCGCCGGCGCCTGCTTCCGGATTAGAGTGGGACGAAATGGTGCGCCGGGTGCCGGCCTCGCCTGAATATCAGCACCCCTAAAACCCGAACGACACCTGCGCCGGGGGCGGCGGGCCGACGCGTACGCCTTCCATGGCCAGCATCTTTTCCTTAGTGGCCGAGCCGCCAGGGGCGGAAAAGCCGCCGATCTTGCCGCCGGCGGCAAGGATGCGATGGCAAGGGATGACCAGCGGCACCGGGTTGGCGCCGAGTGCGGCACCGGTTTCGCGCGCCAGCCCGGCATGGCCGGCGCGTTTGGCCAGTTCGCCATAGGTGGTGGTTTCGCCGAAGGCGAGTTTTCGCGCCGCGTCATAGATCGCCAGGCGGAACTCGTCGACGCCGCTGAGATCGACCGGCACGTTGGAGAAATCGATATCCTCGCCGGCGGCGTAGGCCTTGATCGACGCGATCAGCTCGGCAACCCATTGCGGCTCGGGCTTCGCAGGCTGCTCGGCGGCGGCATGGCGTAGCAGCCGGCGCTCGACCGTGTCGCGATTGCGCTGCGGCAGGCAGAGCCGGGTCAGCCCGGCTTCGCTCCAGGCGATACCCATGAAGCCGAGCACGGTTTCGAAGACCGCGTGGCCGGCGGTGGCATGAGAGGCGTGCATGGCGTGCTCCTTTCCGGAATCCTGCGAAGTACAAATCCAGAACAATATCGCATTTCCCGGCCCGGCTCGCCACCCGAAAACCGCCGGCTACCGCGGATTGCCCGAGGAAAGATGCTGGTGTAAGGACTTCTTAACACCCGACGAACCGGACCCGAGCGCCGCTTGCCAGCAAAATTCCTCTTTCCCGTCCTTGCGGCGGTGTTGGCCGTGGCCGCTCTCAGCGGTTGCACCTCGACTTCGCCGGCGACCCCGGCGCCAGCCTTCACCGAAAATACGGCCAATACCGATGCCGGCTTTACGTTGGCGCTGCCCGATACAGTTTCGGTGCTGCCGGAGCCGTCCGGCATCGCCCAGACAGCGGCGCTGCCGATCGAGCCGGCCGCCGCCTTTGCCGGGCCGACGCCGCTGGCGGCAACTACCCCCGCCGTCATGACCGCCAATGCCCAGCCTGTTACCGCGACGGCCGCCGTCGCCATGCCGGTCACCGAACAGACCGCCGCCATGCCCGGCGTTCAGCCGGTCTCCTATACGGTGCCGCAGAACCCGGCCGCACTGGCCGCGATCGATCCCACAGAGGGGCAGTCGAACGCCGGCGGCCGCAGCGAGATCGAGCGGCTGATCGAGAAATATTCCGCGCTTTACCAGGTGCCGGTCGATCTGGTGCGCAGCGTCGTCAACCGCGAGAGCACCTTCAACCCGAAAGCCTATAATCACGGCCATTGGGGGCTGATGCAGATCAAGCACGCGACGGCGCGCGGCATGGGCTATGACGGGCCGGCAAGCGGCCTGTTCGACGCCGAGACCAATCTGAAATATGCGGTGAAATATCTGCGCGGCGCCTGGCTGGTCTCAGGCGGCAACCCCAAGCGCGCCGACCGGCTCTACCAGAGCGGCTATTATTACGACGCCAAGCGCAAGGGGATGCTGGGCGAAACCGGCCTCGGCAGCGATAGCCTGCGCCGCCGCATGCAGCCCGATGCCTGAGCCGCGCCCGCCGGCGCCAAACGACATCCGCCTGCGCAAGATCTTCGACGACACGCTTCTGGCGCCGCGCTGGCCCGAAGGTTTTTTCATGCGCGGCTTCGAAGCCGCCGATGCGCTTGCTCTGCATGCGCTTTTGACCGCGGTGTTCGACGACGGCGCCGATGGACCGTTCGACGAATGGTGGCCGCGCATTTCGGCCGACGCGGAATTCGATCCCGCTTTGTGTTTCCTGGTCATCGACGACAAGGGCCGGCTGGCGGGCGCGGCGCTCTGCTGGACGAGGGCTTTCGTCAAGGACCTTGCCGTCCATCCCGAGGCGCGCGGCAACGGCATTGCCGAGGCACTGATGCGGCACGCGTTTGCGGTGTTTCAGGCAAGGGGCGCGGCGCATGTCGATCTCAAGACCAATACGGTGGAGAACGCCGCCGCCGTCCGGCTCTATCAGCGGCTGGGGATGGTCGAGGTGGATTGGGCGGGGTGAAGGCGCGGTCGGCAAGCCGACGAACGCCCGGAGCCATGGTGGAGGGCAGGGACCGAGCGCAGGATCCGGAAGGGAAATGTCCACCAGGCGGCAGGTCGCGTCTTGCCGGTCCGGGCGTCAATGTTGCAATTCGCGCGGGAGCTTTGACGAAACCGGAGAAACATGATGCGGCTTTTGCTTTCCAGAACCGGCCTCGCCACCTTGATCCTCGCCGTTCCGCTGTTCGCGGGCGTGGCGCGGGCCGACGATTGCGCCAATGCGCAGGACCAGGGGACCTTGAATGAATGTGCAGGGAATGCGTTCGACAAGGCCGACGACAAACTCAATAGCGCCTACAAGCAGATCGAGGGGCGGCTGAAGGACGATGCGGCGACGAAAAAGCTGCTGGTCGATGCGCAGCGCCACTGGGTCGCTTTCCGCGACGCCGAATGCGCTTTCCAGGGCGGCCCGCGCGAGGGCGCCGGCAGCATGTATCCGATGGTCGTCTACGATTGCCA
The DNA here is from genome assembly GCF_040321495.1 of Mesorhizobium sp. M0408. Lineage (NCBI taxonomy): Bacteria > Pseudomonadati > Pseudomonadota > Alphaproteobacteria > Hyphomicrobiales > Phyllobacteriaceae > Mesorhizobium > Mesorhizobium sp. M0408. Next base: position 3,535 of record NZ_JAMYRO010000063.1, read on the forward strand.
ACGGGCGCTCACCAATGATCGGGTGAAGGATTTCGAGAACTATCTCAATTGCCCGGAAGGCGAGGTCAGCTGCCCGGTGCCGGCGCAGTAGCGTCTGCCGATTGGCAATCGCATATGGGGTCCCCCTCATCCGGCCGCTTCGCGGCCACCTTCTCCCCGCCGGGGAGAAGAGGCTGGCATCAACGCCGACGACCTCCTCTCCCCTCGGGGAGAGGTCGGATTGCCCCGAATTGCCCTTCGCAATTCGGTTGGCAATCCGGGTGAGGGGGACTTCTGCCGCCCGCCGCAAAAAATGTCGGAACCGCCCTTCGCCATGCGTCCTTGAGAGGCAAGGCGCGTTGCCGGAACCTTGGCGCGCGTGGTCAAAATCCTAAGAGATGGAGATGACGATGATCAGCTTTCCCAACGAATCCGCTGAATACCGCACCGCCCGCGACACCCTTTTGCAGAAGGAAATCGAGCTGCGCCGCGCCATGGAGGATGTAGCCGTCGCCCGCCGCGCGTTGCCCAAGGGCGGGCTGGTGCCGCAGGATTATGTGTTCGACGGGCTTGGCGCCGACGGCAAGCCGGCCAAGGTCAAGCGGAGCTGTTTGCGCCCGGCAAAGACACGCTGCTCATCTATAACATGATGTTTCCGCGCCATCCGAATGAGACACGCGACGTCGCGACCAGCGGCGGCACGGCGAAGCTTGCGCGGCAGGATCAGCCGTGCCCGTCCTGCACGGCGCTGCTCGATCAGTTCGACGGCGCCATCGGCCATCTCGAAGCCGCCGGATTCAATTTCGCCGTGGTCGGCAAGATGGCGCTGGAAAATCTGCTGACGCTCGGCCGCGACCGTGGCTGGACAAACATGCGGCTGGTCTCCTCGGCCGGCAACAATTTCAAGCGCGATTATCACGCCGAGGACGAAGCCGGCGCTCAACTCCCCGTCCTGTCGGTGTTCCACCGCGATGCCGACGGTATCAGGCATTTCTGGAGCTCCGAGCTGGGTTTCACGCTGCCGGAACCCGGCCAGGACCCGCGCGCCATCGGTACCTGCGAGATCTTGTGGAACCTGATGGATTTCGCGCCGGAGGGCCGGCCGGACTGGGACGAGCAGCTGCAGTATGATTGCTGCCACTGACCTTGGCATTCCCTGTCGGCGTATCGGGAAATCCTGCCGGTGCCGGGCTCTTGTCCCGATGTGATTTGACGCTGCGGCGCGCTGACCTACCCTCTAGTGCCGGAACGAGGAGACGAGCGATGCAGTCGCCTTTCAACAAGATGCGAAGCATCACGCTGGCAGCGGCGGTGATCCTTGCCGCCGCCACCGCGGCGTATGCCCATCACGGCTGGTCGTGGACGCAGGACGGGTTCTTCGAGCTCAAGGGCAAGATAATGGCCATCTATATCGGCAATCCGCAGCCACGCTGGATGTCGACGCGGAGGGCGAGGCCTGGCGAGTGGAGATGGCGCCGCCGTCCCGCACGATCGCCGCCGGCTTCACCGAGGAGGTCGCCAAGGTCGGCGACGAGGTGACCGCGATCGGCCATCGCTCGCGCGACGAGAGCGAAAAACGCATGAAGGCAGTCCGCGTCATCGTCGGCGGCAAGACCTATGACGTCTATCCCGACCGCGTGCCGCCGGCTTGAATGGACGGGTTTTTCGCCGGCATCGAGCAACTCGCCTTCGCGCGGGGACTGAAGGCCTCCTTCGTCGCCTACCCCATCGTCAATGCGCTCCACATCCTGTCGATCGGCGCTCTGCTGACCACCATCTGGCTCATGGACCTCAGGATCCTGGGCGCCTTCCGCTCGCTGCCGCAGGCGCCGTTCGTGGCGCTGCTGCGCCGCACCGCATTGGCCGCGTTCGGCGGTGCGCTAGTTACTGGGTCGCTGCTCTTTTCAGTAAGGGCGAGCGAATATGCGGCAATGCCGATCTTCCTCGCCAAGATGACACTCATCCTGCTTGCTGGAGCCAATTTTCTTGTTTTCATGCGCGGCGCACGCGGCGGTGACCAGTCGGCCGGCGGGGCCGCGACCATGCTGGCGGTGCTTTCACTGGTTCTGTGGACGTCCGTGTTGTTTGCAGGGCGGTTTATTGGGTTTCTCAGCTAAGGGCTAAGGCGAGTATTGGCACTGGCGTTCCTTGAGGCGCGAGATGGGTGCGCAGCGAACGCAGCGGTGTCAGCGTGATCCCCGCCGGCGCGCAGCTTCGTGCCGGCGCTTCATTGCCGATGGAGTTCGATATTGAGATCGAGTGTGTCGCGGTGGCGTGAGGGGGGAGCGTCGCCTCCCACTCTGCTGAAGCTAAGCGAGTTTGAAACACCCTTTGCTCTTCGATCCTGCTAGCGAATTGTTCCTTGACGCAAGTACTTGTGTCCAGCCGACATAGGAGGCATTCTCGGCTAAACGCGGGAGGGAATAGATGGCAAAGAAACCGGGCAGAATTGGGGAAGCAGATATTGGGCCAGACGTAATCGCGATCATCGATGCTGAACCGCATCGTGAAATTACCACTACCAAACTGATAGCAGAATTACGAAATAGAATACCGCTTAGCGCTGAGGATGAAGAACAACTAAATGGTCGAAACGACGATCGCTTTTCTCAGATAGTCCGCAACATAAAATCTCACAAGGACAGTCCCGGTAATCTAATCTATGATGGACATCTTATTGCCATTAAGGATGGTTTCAGGCGACCTTAGAGAATTTTTGCTTATAACCAGGCTGGAACCATTTCAGTTCTGTGATACCAGGCGCGCGTTTGTCCCAAACGAACCAAGCATAAGCGGTCGTGCCGGAGCCCGCTTGCACGGCGCCGGCCGGGTAAAATGTAATCCGCTCGCTGAACACCCATACCCTTGATGGCGGGCATTCCGCGAAGATTGTATTCGCGCGGTTCGCACCCTCCAGAAAGGCCAGCCTGAGGAGCAACGCGAACTTGTTCCGCGCAAGCCTTACTCCGGAGCGGACGAAGCTCTCGGCGCTGTTATAGGGCGGATTGGTCACGATATTATCTGCAGGGGTCGTCGCAGTGTTGAAGTCAACGCCTGCTTTGCCGAAGCCTCGGTTGAACAGATCGGAACTGCGAACCGGGTTGCCGCGGCTTTCTAAGACCCGAGACATTGCCCCGTCGCCGCAAGCGCATTCCCATATCTCACCAACGAATTTCTCGTTTTCCATAAGAGCATGCGTGGCCCATCTCGGCGTAGGGAAATAGTCTGGGCCGTTCAGGTCGGCGAAACGCTTCATGGTGGGCTTGAAGCCACCATTCAAATTATAAGTTGCGTCCATATAATTGCTCCTGAACGGAAGAAATGTTAATAGAATCATATGGTTAATAAACCGTAAAAGCCGAGGGTGAGTCAATTTGACTCACCCTCGGTTCTGGACGCGCCACAGCTATAGCTGAGTAGGATTTTCGGGGTAGGCGAGTAGCGTTGACCATATGGTGTGCATCAATTAGTGTGGTGATGCGAGGTTTGGAACGCGCATCACCACTGCCGGGCTCCCCGGCTGCTGGCTATGAATGATCAAATCACGCATAGTCAGGATTTGTTTATGGCGGCTGCATGTGAGGCCTCCTTCGCGTACGTGGAAAGCCGATCGCTAGGACTGCGATCTTTCACGATCGGCGTGTTCTGGGGCATCTTCGGATGCCCCATTCTCGTTCAAGCTAGGATCAGACGCCAATATCCAGCGGCCATCTTCTTCTCTGTAGAGGATTCCATCGCCCTTTAGTCGTGATAGTTGTGGGCTTAGGCTAGATCTGGCGAAAGTTGTGCCAAGCTTGTTGTTGATGATTTCCAGCAGTTCGTTTGTAGTCAGCCCACCTGTTGCTTCTCTGAGGACTTGGACAGCGGCTTCCTTCATAGTGGGAGGCGCCTGTCTTTCTGCCACTTCCTCAGAAGTCGCAAGATTTACATTTGCTGCTGTCGCAGCCCTTTCGATTTGATCAATCTCCTCCTCGATGGACACTAGCCGACGTCGCGTTTCCGCGAGCGCTCTGATCAGCTCTCTGTGCCTTCGAGCGAGGAGTTCATGTAGCGAAGCCATGATCAGATCTTATGGCAAGTCTGATGTAGTTGCAAGATAAAAGTGGACTCGAGTCATGGTTAACGAGTCCTTGCGGCTTTTTGCCTCGAAAGGGGTTGGCATAGCCTTTGCTACGCGCAGGCTGTTTCACCCAACAAGGTCGGGCGAGTCATGGTTAACGAGTCCTGAATGAGGGTCAGCAAGATGCGTCAGAACGACGCACTCTATTTGAAGAGCTAAGCGTTGGCGGGACAGCGCCCCCCTCTGGCCTGCCGGCCATCTCCCCCACAAGAAGGGAGATTGGCCAATCGCCTACGCAAAATACTCCTGCAGCGGCCTGACTTCCAAACTCCCCGCCCTTAGCGCGGCAATCGCCTCCGCCACCGCAGCCGCACCCGACAGCGTCGTGTAATACGGCACTTTTTGCATCAGCGTCGCCCGGCGCAGCGATTTTGAGTCCGATACCGCCTTCTGGCCGTCCGTGGTGTTGAAGACGATCTGCACCTGGCGGTTGCGGATGGCGTCCTCGATGTGGGGGCGGCCTTCCAGCACCTTGTTTATTTTCTCGGCGACGACACCGTTCTCGGCGAGGAAGCGGGCGGTGCCGGAGGTGGCCAGCACTTTAAAGCCTTGGCCGGCGAGGCGCTTGACCGCCGGCAGGATGCCCTTCTTGTCCTCGTCGCGCACCGAGACGAACAGCGTGCCGGCGCGGGGGAGATCAACACCCGCGCCGAGTTGGCTCTTGGCGAAGGCCAGCGCGAAGTCGCGGTCGAGGCCCATGACCTCACCGGTCGAGCGCATTTCCGGGCCGAGCAAAATGTCGACGCCGGGGAAGCGGGCGAACGGGAATACCGCTTCCTTGACGGCGATGTGGCCGGGATTGCGCGGGTCGGGCATGGCGCCGTAATGGGCGAAGGCGTCTTCCAGGCTTTCGCCGGCCATGATGCGGGCAGCAATCTTCGCGATAGGCCGCCCGATGGTCTTGGCGACGAAAGGCACGGTGCGCGACGCGCGCGGGTTGACCTCCAGCACATAGACGGTGCCGTCCTTGATCGCGTACTGCACGTTCATCAGCCCGCCGACATTGAGCGCGCGGGCCAGCGCCGCCGTCTGGCGCTCCAGCTCATCGACGAGTTCCGAGGGCAGCGAGTGCACCGGCAGCGAGCAGGCACTGTCGCCGGAATGGATGCCGGCCTCCTCGATGTGCTCCAATATGCCGGAGACGTAGGTCGACCTGCCGTCGCAGAGGCAATCGACATCGACCTCGATGGCGCCCGAGAGATAGGTGTCGAACAGAAGCGGGTTCTTGCCGAGCAGCGTGTTGATCTGGCCGGTCTTGTCGTTGGGGTATTTCTGCTTGATGTCCTCCGGCACCAGGCCGGGCACGGTGTCGAGCAGATAGGATTGCAGCATGCTCTCGTCGTGGATGATCTGCATGGCGCGGCCGCCGAGCACATAGGACGGGCGCACGACCAGCGGGAAGCCGAGCTCGCCGGCGACGAGGCGGGCCTGCTCGACCGAATAGGCGATGCCGTTCTTCGGCTGGCTGAGGCCGAGCTTGTGCAAGAGCTTCTGGAAGCGGTCGCGGTCTTCGGCGAGATCGATCATGTCGGGCGAGGTGCCGAGGATCGGGATGCCGGCCTTTTCCAGCGCATCCGCCAGCTTTAGCGGCGTCTGGCCGCCGAACTGGACGATGACGCCGACCAGCTCGCCGGCCGCCTGTTCGGCGCGCAATATCTCCAGCACGTCCTCCGGCGTCAGCGGCTCGAAATAGAGCCGGTCGGAGGTGTCGTAATCGGTCGAGACGGTCTCCGGGTTGCAGTTGATCATGATCGCCTCGAAGCCGGCGTCGCGCAGCGCAAAGGCGGCATGGCAGCAGCAATAGTCGAACTCGATGCCCTGGCCGATGCGGTTGGGGCCGCCGCCGAGGATGACGACCTTTTTGCGCGATGAGACCTGCGCCTCGTTCGCGAGCGCGCCGGCAAAGGGGACCTCATAGGTCGAATACATGTAGGCGGTGGGCGAAGCAAACTCGGCGGCGCAGGTGTCGATGCGCTTGTAGACGGGATGAACGTCGAGCTTGTCGCGAATCTTCTGGATCTCTTCGACGTCCTTCCTGACCAGGGATGCGAGGCGGGCGTCGGAAAAACCCATCGCCTTCAACATGCGCAGATTGGCGGCGTCCTCGGGGATGCCGTGCTCGCGGATGCGATCCTCCATGGCGAGGATGCCGGCGATCTGCTCGAGGAACCACGGATCGATCTTGCACATGGCGTGCACGTCTTCCAGCGAGGTGCCCATGCGGATCGCCTGCGCCACCATGCGCAGCCGGTCCGGCGTCGGCGTGCCCAAGGCGGCGCGGATGGCGTTGCGGTCATCGACATGGCTGGCCGGCGCGTTCCCGTGGCCGATGCCGGGGATCTCGATTTCGTCCAGCCCGGTCAGGCCGGTTTCCAGCCCGCGTAGCGCCTTCTGCAGCGATTCCTGGAAAGTGCGGCCGATGGCCATGACCTCGCCGACCGACTTCATCGAGGTGGTCAGCACCGGCTCGGCGCCGGGGAATTTCTCGAAGGCAAAGCGCGGGATCTTGGTCACGACATAGTCGATGCTCGGCTCGAACGAGGCCGGCGTTGCTCCGCCGGTGATGTCGTTCTCGAGCTCGTCCAGCGTGTAGCCGACGGCGAGCTTGGCGGCGATCTTGGCGATCGGAAAACCGGTCGCCTTGGAGGCGAGCGCGGAGCTGCGCGAGACGCGCGGGTTCATCTCGATCACCACCAGACGGCCGTCGGCCGGGTTGACGGCGAACTGGACGTTGGAGCCGCCGGTCTCGACGCCGATCTCGCGCAGCACCGCGATCGAGGCGTTGCGCATCATCTGGTATTCCTTGTCGGTCAGCGTGAGCGCTGGGGCGACGGTGATCGAATCGCCGGTATGCACGCCCATCGGGTCGATGTTCTCGATCGAGCAGATGATGATGCAATTGTCGGCCTTGTCGCGGACAACCTCCATCTCATACTCCTTCCAGCCGAGCACGCTCTCCTCGATCAGCACTTCGGTGGTCGGCGAGGCGTCGAGGCCGGACTGGACGATCTCGAAGAATTCGGCGCGGTTGTAGGCGATGCCGCCGCCTGTGCCGCCCATGGTGAAGGAGGGGCGGATAATTGCGGGCAGGCCGACATGGTCGAGCGCTTGTGCTGCAATCGCCATGGCATGGCTGATATAGCGCTGCTTGCGGTCGCCCTCACCGAGGTTCCAGCGCGTTTCCAGAGCATCGAGCGCGGCGTCGAGATTTTCGGGCTTTTCCGCCTTCAGCGCGGTGCGTTCGGCCTCGTGCGTCTTGCGGTCGGCATTCTTGACGTCGGTGGCGTTGGCCAGCATCGACTTCGGCGTTTCCAGGCCGATCTTGTTCATCGCCTCGCGAAACAGCGCGCGGTCCTCAGCCTTGTCGATTGCGGTGGCGTCGGCGCCGATCATCTCGACCTGATAGCGGTCGAGCACGCCCATGCGGCGCAGCGACAAAGCGGTGTTGAGCGCGGTCTGGCCGCCCATGGTCGGCAGCAGCGCGTCCGGCCGCTCCTTGGCGATGATCTTGGCCACCACTTCGGGCGTGATCGGCTCGATGTACGTGGCGTCGGCCAGTTCCGGATCGGTCATGATGGTGGCCGGATTGGAATTGACCAGGATAACGCGAAAACCCTCTTCCTTCAGCGCCTTGCAGGCCTGGGTGCCGGAATAGTCGAATTCGCAGGCCTGGCCGATGACGATGGGGCCGGCCCCGATGATCAGGATCGACTTGATGTCGGTGCGTCTTGGCATGTCGAGGGTCCGTTCGGCGGGCGGCTTGCACAAAAAGCCGGACGGGATGACCCGGCCGGTTGTGCGCGCGATTCTGGTATCAGGCTAGGAGGGCCTTATAGGGAAGAGTTTTGCCGGATGTAACCCCCTAAAATGCGGGTAGGGCAGTAGGGCAGTAGGGCCGAAGGGCTTTAGCGGAGATGACATACAGGTCTCACGCTCGGCCGGAGCTT
>NZ_JAMYRO010000064.1:0-10637 GCF_040321495.1 Mesorhizobium sp. M0408
CCGCTCGCGAAAATGAGGACAAATACATCACCAATGCCGTTCTGGCGAAGATTGCGCAGGAGCCGGTCAAAGGCCAACGGCTGTTCATCAGGACAACCAACCTCGATGCCGATCGCGCCATCATCTGGACGCGTCCAAAGGGGTGGGACGATCATACGAAGGCTTACAGCGCTGGGACTGGTCCTAGAGTTCCCCGCTGCGATCCCGCGACTGCTTTGGCCCGGCGGAAGCGTCGATCACAAGCCATGCCGAATTGGCTTCGCGATCATCGTCAACATAAGCCAAAGTTTACGACGCACGGGCGGCACACGGGTGCCATTCTCTCAGACGACTCGATGCGGAGCGCCACTGTAGTTGCATAACTGGCTGCCCGCACGACGGGTCTGCGAATGGCTATAGGCGCATGATGAACAAGGCACTGGTGTCGGTTGTTGAAGATGATCGGTCCTTTCGTGAGTCCATGGGTAGGCTCATGAGAGCGCTGGGCTATACTGTCGAGATTTTTTCGTCTGCAACCGAATTTCTCGCGTCCCCGCGCGTCGCCGAAACAGCCTGTCTGATCGCCGACATCAACATGCCTGTCATGACGGGGCTCGAGCTCCATCGACGCCTCATCGATACGGACCGCGCGATACCGACAATTCTCGTGACCGCTTTCCCCAATGATGTTGACCGGGCTCGCGCCATGAACGACGGGGTCGTATGCTACCTGGGCAAGCCAGTTGACGAAGAGCGTCTCACCCAATGCGTTTGCGCAGCTCTGAGGTCCGGTGACCCACCTGAAGCGGACTCGTGAGTTCGCCGTCGGTGCCGGGCAAGGTGAACTGAAATACAGCGCCACGAGGCTCATTCGCTTCCGCGCACAGCTTGCCCCCATGAGCATGATTGAGCGGCATATCGACAGCCCCATGCCTGTCCCACTCGACTTCGTGGTGTAGAAGGCGTCGAAGACTCGATCGAGACGCGCCGAATCAATACCGGGACCGGAATCGCGCACCGCCACGAAGACGCCTGCCAGATCTTGTTCGGTGCTGATCAACAGCTCTCTTGGTCCCTCCTCAACCAAGCCCATTGCCTCAGCCGCGTTCAGAAATCAGGTTCAGCAAGACTTGTTGTAGCTGAACGTGATCTCTCAGAACCTTAGCCAATTCTGCCGATAGCCGGATCTGGACCGAAACACCATTCCCGTCGGTCACGCTTCGGGCCATTATGATCACCTCATTGATTGCCGCATTAAGAACGAAACGCTCTTTTCGGAGCGCCTTCTTGATTTGCTCTCGGATGCGATCGATGATTTCTCCGGCTCGATCGGCCTCGCTAGCGACACAGGAGAGCGCTTCTCTGACCTCGCCTGGTCCGGCGGCTGCATCTCCAGAAAATTCTGGGCCGCCCGTGCGTTATTGCGGGCGCTAAGGCGACTGTGCTCAACTCAGACGGTGGTTCGGTACATGGGGCCATCGCTTTGGGCCGTGCAATCCGACAACTTGGGCTCGACACCACTGTCGGGCGAGTGATTGATCTCAAAAGGAACGGGGATATCGCTCGAGCTAAGCTTTTATCGGATGCTGACTGCAAATCTATGTGCGCATTCGTACTCATCGCCAGACTGCACCGGTCGGTACTGCCTCAGGCACGGGTCATGGTTCACGAAATTTGGCCCGGTGATCGCCGCCAAGACGCGCAATCTGCAAGCTACTCTGCGGATGATCTCGCGCTTGTCCAGCGAGACATTGGTGCGCTCGTCATACACACCAGCGAGATGGGCGGATCGATGGAGTTGCTGGAGCAGGCATTGCGGATTGCGCCGTGGGAGCCGAAGCATCGGCTAACGGGCCAGGAGGTTCGGTACATGCGGATTGCTATCAACGCACCCCGACCCTAGCCGAAGCGCCGCTAAGATAAAATTATGATCTCGCCACTCACGTCATGAGCAGATTTCAATCAATCAGTTTCCTCTCTTCTTGGCACCGACCGAGTCGCCGTGAGTCAGCCGCTTATGATGCTTCATGTGACGGCTCGCGTAAGCGAATGCCGCTGCACCACGGTCCGGGGGGCTGACATGGTATGTCCATATGCGCCATTGGCTTCTCGAGCAGCAGCTGATCGATCACATTGCCGGTGCCCCAGCCGGCGCTGTAAGACTGTGCCAAGCTTGGCGTGGCCGCTGCTAGCACGAGGAAAGCCGCTACCATAATTATCTTTCATTGGTTTCTCCTGTCCCTGCACACGGTGCTGCGATACCATTCTCTGGACCGCCGGCAGGTAGAGTTTCCCGGCTTTCTCACGATGGCGGGCTGGCGGTGCCGTAGTGGCCACATTCGAAACGGTCTCTCGGCAACCGCTCTCCGCTTTCCCAGGAAACGAGCTGGGATCGGAAATGGCGCATGAGGCACGCTTTGGTTGCCCTCGGGAAGGGCGGCGTCAAGTTCATTCCGGAGAGCGGCGGCGGCGCAGGCGTGAGGAATGAAACGCTAGTGCTGCCGGTGGGCGGGCAGCGTGAAGTGAAAAATGGCACCTCGGGGCAGATTGGCGGTCACCCACAACTGCCCCCCATGGGCCTCTATGATCGACCGGCAAATCGACAACCCCATCCCCATCCCGTGCGCCTTGGTCGTAAACTGCGGTTTGAATATCAGATCGATAGTGCTCGGCTCGACGCCCTTCCCCACGTCTTCCACCGACACCATCAGAATGCTGGAGTCGCAGACTTTAGACCTTAAGGAAAGTACCCGGTCCCCATCTTCAGTGGCCATTGAATCGATCGCGTTCGTGATCAAATTCACGAGCACCTGCTGCAGCTGAACCTCGTTGCCCTCTACCGGTGGGAGCGATTGGTTGTAGTCGGTTTGAACCGCTACCCGATGTTTCTGCAGGTCGTAGCGCACGAGCGCCAGAGCTTCGCGGATCAGATTGTTGACGTCGAGCGAAGTCCGGATTCGTGCTTCGGTCTTGAAAAGCGTCCGAATATTATCGATCACCGCGCCCATACGGTGCCCGTTGTTCACGATTTGCTGTAATGCGGCTTTGGCCTCATCGATGTTGGGCGTCGCGCGATCAAGCCAGCGCAGGCTCGTACTGGCGTCCATAGTCATCGCCGACAATGGCTGCTTGATCTCGTGCGCCACGGTGGCTGCGACCGCGTCCCCCGTCAGCAGACGCACCTCGCGCTCGCGGCGTTGGGCAACGACTGCGCGCAGCAGTTCACCGTATAGCATCGTCACTTCTTTCATCAGGGTGAGCAGCACAAAGCTGCCGGAAAACACGCCGTAAACTCGCCCGGCATACCAGCCGACGCTAAAGCGGTACGGGATAGGAAAGGCGGTGAGGGCGATCTCGATGATGTATGCGAATAAGACCAACATCAGCCAGAGATCGAGCACCGAGCGGTGCCGCAGCCATAGCAAGACAAGCGCGACGACGAATAATCCCGTCATCGGTCCGACCACGTAGTACCAGAGATAGGAAACCTCCGCTGTGTCGAGCATGATGCGCGGGAGGAACGCATGGCCTGCTGTAACGAAAACTGTTGCGCAACAGACGAGCGCAGTAACTGATCCGACGGTCGTAAAGACCCTCGCACGAATGGAGCGTGGCGACAGCGCCCCCATCGGATCGGCATCCTTCAGCAGTGTATAGACGATCGCGAACAGGGCGAAACCGGCGTGGGACAGGACATAGAGCCAAACCGTACTCTGGAGCCCGCCGCCAAGGCCGCCCTCCGGCGCCAATATGCCTGGAAATGTGAGGGTCCAAGGAATTGCGATGAGCGCCGTCAGGAAATAGCCATTCGCTAGTGCGAGGAGCGCATGCGAGCGTAGGACGGAAAACTGCGCGAAGAGCAGGGCTGCGGTGATAGAGTCGATGACGAAAATCGCAGTGCCGTAGGCGGGTATAAAGGCGTCAACCCGCCTCAGTGGCAGGCCAGAGAGCGGGCCTGCCACGATGACAAAGACAACGAGCAGCACTAACACAACGCCAAGCGCGAACCGCCTTTGAGCGACGCTAGGCGAAAGATTCGAGAGCACAAACTCATCCGCCCGTAAGCCGGCCGCTGACCCTTCCACAAACATATTCGCCTCACGTCGAAAGCCCGCGATGGGCGGCAATTTCGAGTTCGCCAGCCTCTAATTCGCAATCAGACTTCCAGAATGTGGTGCCTTTCCTACTTGCCGACGAGATCGTCCGATCTCACTAGCCCGAAGTCGCAGGGCGCTCCGACCACAATCTAATGCAAGCGATCACTTTCGCCAATGCCGACACAAGGTGAGTGCAAATGAGCGATAGGGACGTCTCCCTGACCTAACCCGCCGAAAGATGCGCAGCCCGCTATGGCCCAGCTTATCCTAGCTTTACCGTCTGTCGCCGCTGTTAGTGTTTCTAGTGCGGTCGCAGTGGATCAGCCATGGTCTCGCCAATACCGCTCGCTCGGTCTGACCGCGCTCTTAGGCTGAATCGACATTCATCGCATCCATAACATAGCGCAGGCGAGTTGGATGAAGCTGAGGAATGGATGGCACGTCGGTCATAGCGTGTGGCTAAGCGGCGGAAGGTGGTCGATCCGGACCGGGAACGCGGCACCGGAGGGTGGCATCGCGTACACCTCGCCGTGCGTCTGGGTGTAAACCCGGCCACGGAGCGTCTGGTTCATGGCATGGTCCCAGACGGCCTTCGACGGATAGCATATGAGGGCAAACTCGTGTGGCAGCCCGGCGGCAGGTTGGGACAACACGCCAGGAAGATACGCTGCTAGGCCCATGGGTTGCAGCATGTAAGAGGTGCCGGGCATGAATGTCTGCCCCAGTTGGCGGAAGAACGCCGGCTCGGCAAGTTGGGCATTTGGGAAACCACAAAACACTCGGACAGCCTCTGTGGGCGTCGCGTAAGAAAGGGTGGCGTCGTGCATCTCGTGCTAAAGCTCCGATGCGAGTTGACGCGCCTGTCTACGGGACAGCGCGACGATGGTGAGGTGCGGATTGGCGGGCGAAACCGACGGCCAAGTGGCCGCGTCACATACAACCAGTCCCTTGATAGAGCGAACTCGGCCGTACTCGTCTCATGGAGGCCGCCCGTTCGACGCCCATGATCATGCCACCCGCTACATGGTGGCTCGCGCCCAACGGCATGGTCTGGGCCGGCGCTGGCAGAGTGCCAATCGCCACCCGGACCGGTTCCAGCGCAGTAATCTGACTTTGAGCAAGGCTCTGATCGTCCGCGTCAAGCGCCATATGCACCTTGTAGGCACCCGGCCGATCGCCGCCAAGACCTCGAGATAGTTCTCGAGTGGCGGCTGGATGGGTGCAAAGCTGCGCACCATCGCAGCATAGTAGGGACTGGTGTCGGGGTTCCAGTCGCTAGTTTCCTTCAGCAGGAATAGATTGTCGGACGGCAGATGGATCTCGATCTGATAGATCTCAGCATGGCCGAGCGTCACGCCGTAGAAGAACCGCAATGCGCACACCGTCTGGTTCAGCGCAGGCCACGAGATCCCGGTGGAGACCAGATGCACCTGGAAAGCGCGGTCGTCTTCAAGGCCAAGCCGGTCCGGAGAGCGTCCGAAATGGCGGGAAAACTTCGCCACCGCGTGTACGTAGGATCGTTGCGTGGCCGGCGACAGATTGCGGATCGTCATGTCCTGGATCATGCGCCGACAAAGTGGGCTCAACCCGACCATCTCATTGCTCCTGTTCTCGAGATTGCGCTTCAACAGCCGCAATCCTTCAAAACAGAAGCGTCACCCGCAAACCGATCCGCCAAATGCCGCGATAGCGGCTTCGTTCAATCCCAATTGTTCCGATTTTCCAAACGGCCTCTGACGACATCAACGAACAGCCTGGCGATGAACGATGGCCGATAATCGAAGCGCCCCGATCCAATCCTAGGTTGGCTTGCGTCTATGAGAGCTTGCCTGTCTGGGCTAGCCACATCTCTTTGCGTGCCTGCCTACACCTTGGTATCGCATCACAGACGATGTGTATCGCATCACAGACCTTGTGTAGAATAGATTTGCGGCCCGGATCGGCGCATTTTCTTCGCAAGCCATCACGGTCATCGAGTGTCGCCGCTCCTTCGCTCGCCCCTCCCCGAATGCGACCGTGCAGGTCGACGCGATGATCGTGATGGTGAGCCCGATGTTCAAAGCCACCCACTGTGGATGGATGCGATGAGTAAGGATGGACTTTTTTCCGTTGGCGGACCCCGCCGCGACGTCTTCTTCTTGGCCGGCTTAAGCGTCGCAGTTGCAGCCGGACGACATCTCGCTGCTTCGGCCACGAGCCGAAAACAAAACCTTCCCGCCTCCGGGACGCCGCACGGCATCGCAGTCGCGCACCGGGATCAGATGAATGCCGACCTGCTCGCCTTCATCTCAGACCACGATGACGCGTCGTCAGCAATTCCATGGATGAGCCAATGACAATCTTTGGCAACCTTTCGCGCGGCTTGAACCGCATGTCAGGCGGCCCGCAAGGCCAAACGTTGTGCGCTCGCATAGCCGAGCGGTGGCCCGAGTGTTTGTTCTGTCGGCTTATGTCTCGGATTGTAGAGCCGAACCACTGCGCAATCGAGCTAGCGCGCTGGGATAGGCGCGGAACGCCCCCTGCGGCACGGCCGCCGTACGAATGGCAACGGCCTCTAGCGACACCATGTGGACCATCATGGCGAACTGGCCGCTGTACTTACGCGCGCGTCGATCTCGACCGAGGGAATTCATCGTCGTCCGAAACGGCCGTTCCGGAGTTGTTGGGGACCTCTGACCAAAGCCTGCGCTTTACGAAGGCGATCGCCAACGTTCGGCCGCGCGAAAATCGGTAGCCGTTTGCAAGCATGTCCATCTCAAGAGTCTTAATCGGCGCGAGAATCTTCGTGGGCAATTTGAGAACATGGTCGAGCCCCATGTCGTCAGCGCCGATGTCTACGGCGCACCACCACATACCGGACGTGGCGGCTGGACATGGTATACGGGATCGGCCGGCCGGAGTCTGCCGCGGGGTGCATTCGATTGTGCTGGATGACGAACCGCTGACGGACACAAAAGTGCCGCTTACCAATGATGGTCGTTTCCACGACGTCCGAGTGATCCTCGGCTAGACATATGTCCCAGATGCTTTCGACCGCGCCAGAACTGCTTCGGATGCCCACCGACCAGGATCTCGCCCGTCTGCAGTTCACGACGCTGCTGTACTATCTCCACGGCACCAACCCCGACAACGGACTCGTTCGCGACAAGACCGAGCAAGGTGCTCCGGCAAGCATCGCCGCAATCGGGATGGCGCTGGCAGCGATTCCGGTCATCGTGGAACGCGGCATCATAATCCGGCAGTTTGCGGCCAAGATCGCCCTGAGGCGGCTGGAATTCCTGCTGCGATGTCCCCAGGGACCAGAGCCCGACGCAACCGGCTACAAAGGGTTCTTCTATCATTTCCTCGACATCGAAACCGGCCGCCGGGTCTGGCAGTGCGAACTGTCCACCATCGACTCGGCATTCCTGTTCGCCGGCGCACTGACTGTCGCCACATACTTCGACGGCCAGACAGCCGAAGAGGCGGAGATTCGCAGGGTCGCCAATGCACTGTACGAGCGGGCGGACTGGAACTGGGCCTGCGACCGCGGTCTTACGCTGACCCATGGATGGCGGCCGGAAAACGGCTTTATTCCCTACCGGTGGCGCGGTTACGACGAGGGCCTTCTGCTCTATATTCTTGGCCTTGGGTCGCCAACCTATCCATTGCCGCCCGAAGCCTATTTTGCCTACACCGAAACGTACGACTGGAGGAACATCTACGGACGCGAACTACTTTATTCAGGCCCGCTTTTCACCCACCAGCTTTCGCATATGTGGATCGACTTCCGGGGTATACGCGACCGGTTCATGCGCGACCACAACAGCGACTATTTCGAGAACAGCTGCCACGCGACCTACGTCCAGCAGGAATATGCCATCCGCAATCCGCTCAGCTTTGTCGGCTATGGCGAACATTGCTGGGGGTTCACGGCAAGCGATGGACCCGGTTGGGTCAAACGCAATGTCGATGGCGTGGAAAGGGAATTCTTCGACTATATCGCCCGCGGCGCGCCTTTCGGACCGGACGACGGGACTGTCTCGCCGTGGGTGGTAGTCGCTTCATTGCCCTTCGCTCCGGAAATCGTCATTCCGACCGTGTGGCACTTTGCGCGAATGAAACTCGGCATGACCCGTCTCTACGGATTCAAGCCATCTTTCAACCGGACCTACAAAGTAGAAGGCAGTGATACGGGATGGTGGGTCAGTCCCTGCCATTTCGGCATAGACCAGGGCCCGGTCGTGCTGATGACGGAAAACTACAGGACGGGCCTACTCTGGAACATCATGCGCCGGTGCCGGCCGATCGTGACCGGGCTGCGCAGGGCCGGATTCGCGGGGGGCTGGCTGTAGGATGCAGGCAGGCGTTTCATCGCATGGGAACAGCCCGGGTGTTTGGCACATGTCGGACAGTAGAAGCCTTCAGGAAGCGGGCAGACAAGAATGTGCGCCGCCATGCTGCGTTCTTTGTTAGCACGTGACGCCATGGATACGATCCTCGTCGTCAACGCCGGATCTTCAAGCCTGAAATTCGAGGTGTTTGCCATCGGAAGAGGCCCGAGAAAGGTTCTCCCTACCCTCGGCTATGCGAGTCGTCGGAGCCTGGCTGCGTGAGAGGCACCAGGGCCGGCTTGTTGCGGCTGGCCACCGCGTCGTCCACGGCGGCCCCGACTACGCCAGCCGGTGCTGATCAATAAAGAAGTCCTTCGCGATCTAGAACGCTACGTGCCGCTAGCTCCGCTGCATCAACCGAACAGTCTTGCACCGATCCATGCGGTGGTGGATCGCCGGCGGACCTGCCCCAAGGTTGCCTGCTTCGATACTTCGTTCCATCGAGGGCATAGTCTCGTAGCAAACCAACTACGCAATTCCCGAGCACTTCTTCGCCGAGGGTGTGCGGCGCTACGGCTTTCACGGCTTGTCTTATGAGTATGTCTTCGGGCGTCTCTGCGAAGTGGCACCGGAGATTGCGAACGGCCGGGTTATCGTGGCACATCTCGGCAGCGGTGCGTCTCTGTGTGCCATTTCCCAAGCTCGCAGCATCGAAAGCACGCTCGGCTTCACTGTCGTCGGGTTCGAAGCATCGTTCGTCAACCTGCTCAAGCTTGGGTTCGTCCTTCCCGGGCGCAGCGCAAGCCTCAATGGTTGCGAGCTGCGCTCGATCCGCGATGGCCCCTAGGACGGACGGTTCCCCCCGGGTGTTCGTGTTGTTCCTTGCACGCGACTTCGCAAGCGATGGCAGCGACATCGTCGATAGCCAGGTCGGACTCGCCGTCCGGAATGCCTATCCGATCCTGGCCATTGCGGACGAGAGAGACCAGATTCCGCCGGTGCTGGTCGGCGCCGAAAAGCTGGCGTTCCGAAGGCTTTCCCGCTGGAGACAAAATGGCAGGCCCAAGCATAGAGCTGCTCGAAATAGTCTAAGGCGAAATGCAGTGCCCTGTGCCCAGTCGCACGTCACGCTTGATAGCATCGGCGTACACCGCCTTCTCCTTAGCGTGGTTCGTGTCATCGAGGCAGCGGCCGCCAAATTCTTTTGCTAGCTCGTAGTTCAGAACGATCGACCTTGCGTGGCCCAGGTGGAGGAAGCCGTTTGGCCCTAGAACTCCGACGGTTGCGACAACGTCGGCTCACGCGCCGGGGTCGTCGGGCGGATGCTCTCCGAAACCGTGCATCTTGAGTGACCACTGCAGCGCCACGACGGCGCCCTTGACCGGCTGAAGGAGGGCTAGCGAGGCCAAGATCGAAATCGGAAGGTAGACTGCGAGTTGGAACGCAAGCGACGGTGCGTAGTCCTCCTCGATCCAGAGAATGACGGGGATCAAGACGTGGCCGATGATGACGATCACCAAGTATGCCGGCAGATCGTCAGCCCGATGGCCCGTGAAATCGAGGCCGCAGACAGAACAATGGTCGCCGACCTTGAGAAACGCGCAAAACAAGCGACCGCGACCGCAGCGCGGGCATCTTCCGCGAACCCCCCGCCGAAGGGAGAGGCCGACGTTCCGGCCGGCGGCAGTCTCTGCAGACGTCCAATCCTTGTCTTGACTTCCAATCGGGCCCGCAATCGTCGTGGCCATTGCTGTTCTCCTACTTCGCAGGCAACACAGTAGTCAACGACGCCACGCAAACATCATGCAGATGGGGCATGTAGTCGATAACCCTTCGTGATCGCGCCGGCCCGCGCTCGTCTCTTCCGCCTCCCGCCTCCGATTTATTTCAGATATTGGGAAGAGGGTTCTTTTGCTCGGCGTGATATGCACCGAGCCTGGACTGCTATCTTGCGGGCGGCTACGTCGACATTAGGTGTTGCGACGCGGACCGAGCAGTCACCGCCGGCCGCGGTGGCCGCGCGGCACGCACAGTGACGGCACGTCCCTGACTGTGCGACTCCGGTGCGTCGTGATCGGTCCGTCGCGAATCCGGCTGTCGAGGTTCCGGGCCTCCTGTTCACGCGCGTCGGCATGGGCTCGCGTGATTCATAGAGTTTCGCCCTCAAATTCGGCAGCAACCACTACTCGGTCAGGCGCAACTGGGTGATTGTTTAGCGTCTTCAGTCGAAGGCAACGAAGACCGAACC
>NZ_JAMYRO010000065.1:0-9820 GCF_040321495.1 Mesorhizobium sp. M0408
GCACCTGCGAGTGGGTCGCCGGCCTTCTGAGACACGACGCTATGGTTGAACGCAGGACCCGCAATGTCCTCAACCGCTATCTAGGTTGCGGTTAGAAGAGATCTCGGTGACTATTTTCCGAAGAAGTCGCCCGTGAAGAAAGCGATTTCCTCACCGGCGTTGAAGGCCTACCGGTTTCAGAGGCTATTCCGGTTGAGCTGCGGAGGGTCAGGTTGATCATGGCTGGACTCGTGACGCCGGAGCGGTTGCAAGCAGCGCCAGGAAGAAGGCAAACAAGAGCCTCAGCCAGTTGAGCAAGAGGCTGAAGATGATATGGGGCGAGCGGCGAGGGTGTGGCATCCTTCGGCGCTCCAAGAACATCCAACAAAAGGAGTGTCCCCATGTCGCAATCTTTTGACGCGAGCCGGTCCCTCACCGCTCTTGAGCAGGATAACACGATCATCGCCGTCATCGAAATGAGCAAGGCGAAGAGGCTGGTCGCCGCGCTTGTTCCGGGTCTCAAACGCCAGCCGCTCAAGAAGCTCGATGCCGATGCGCCAGCACTGTTGAAGCTGTTGCAGCGCTGGCGCGACGAAGCCGGCCGGGCCGGGCATCCGATCAAGCGCATCGCCGTTGCCTATGAGGCGGCTGGCGACGGCTTCTGGTTGGCGCGCTTTTTGCGGGCGCACGGCATCGAGGCCTACGCCATCCATCCCGCCAGCGTTGCGGTGTCGCGCGAGCACCGCCGCGCCAAGACCAATCGCCCGACACCGAGCCGTTGATGCGTGCCTTTCTTGGCTGGCTGCGCGGCGAGAAACGCCATTGCTCCATGGCTGCGATCCCGACCATCGAAGAGGAGGACGCGCGACGGCCGAGCCGCGAGCGGGAGAGCCTGGTCGGCGAGCAGACGCGGCTCGTCAACCGCATCAAGGCGGTCCTCACCCGCCTCGGCATCCGCAGCTTCCGCTTAAGCCTGCGCAGCGCGGCGGACAGGCTCGCGGCCATCCGCACGGCGGAGGAGACGCCGTTGCCGGACAACACCTGCGCCGAGCTCTCCCGCTTGCTTGCGCGGCTCAGCCTGGTGCGCGAGCAGCTCCGCACCATCGAGCAGGAACGCCTGCGCCAGCTGGCGGCCGCCCCCGGCTGCGGCGGCGAGCGGCCTGCACGCGATGGTACGCCTCATCGCGCGGATCATCGGCATCGGCGTCGAGACGGCCGACATTCTGGTCCACGAGGCCCTGTCGCGGCTTGCGCGATCGCCGCGCCGTGGCGCGCTATGCCGGGCTGACGGGGTCGCCGGACGAGAGCGGCCAACGCCGGCGCGAGAAGGGGTTGGCATGCTCCGGCAATGCCCGCGTGCGGCGCGGCATGATTCAACTGGCGTGGCGGTTTCTGAGCTTCCAGAAGGACAGCGACCTCGCCCAATGATACCAGGCGCGAACGGCTGATGGCCGCAAAACCACACGCAGACGATGATCGTGGCGCTGGCTCGCAAGCTGCTGATTGCGCTGTGGCGTCTCGTCACCACCGGCGAGGTGCCGCAGGGCGTCGTCTTGCGTGCGGCGTGATGAGGGGCACGTGGGAAGAGGAGAACAAGCCAATTGGCGGGCCCGCAGCAGGGTGTGCCGATGACGATCCGAGATGGCGGTGACCCGCGCTACAACATGGTGTTCTACAGGCCGTTCTGAAGAATGGGCCCGCCGCCCCGGAGCTTCGCCACCGATGCGCATGCTGCATCATGGTTCAGATCCACGGGGGATCTACCGCATACAAGTCTGCCGCGCGACCTTCGCCTGGCTCGGCGAGCTCGCCTCGGGATCTGTCGTCGGCGTTTTGGCCCCCGCAAGAAAGGGGCTCACTCGATCCGACAAAGCCTGCCGCCGTGCTCGTGACCGTCAAGGACAAGTCGCTGCGCGATGGGCCTGCGGCCCACCCTTGACCGTCACTGCGCGCGGCGGCCCGTTCGAAGCCCAAGGTCGGGACGAGGAGATGGTCGCCAACTGGCCGAACCAGAAGATGAGGAAATGAACGAAGAGCAAGCTTGACAATCATCGCCCCACACAAGTTGTAGCCGACGGCGGCGAGCATGGCGTTATTGGCGTCGCCTTCGGTGAAGGCCAGGAAGTTGGGGCCCAGGCGGTGGTCCTGCTTGAGATGGCCGATGAGCGGTTCGACGGGCGCACGAACCGTCACGGCGGCTACGCCGTCTGCCAGCGCATCGAGGAAGCGTTCGGCTGGATTAAGACGGTCGCCAGGCAGGAGAAGACCAAGTTCGGCGGCCGCGACCGAATCGGGTGGGCCTTTACTTTCAGTGCCGCCGCCTCCATTTGGTGCGATTGCCGAAGCTGCTGGCGGTGTCGAGGCTGATCGGGGCAACCTAAGTGATCGTCAGTTGTTCCCTGCTCGAACCTTTGGTCGTCGGTCGCCCGGAAGGCTTGGCCACTTCCAGATCGCGTGCCACACGGACCAGAGTGGCCTCGTCACCAAAGCGGCCAACGATCTGTATACCGATCGGCAGCCCGCTGGCGCTTTGTGCCAAAGGCAAGGACACCGAAGGTTGTCCGGTCACATTGAACACGCCAGTGTATTGACAAATCGCCGTATCCGCTTCCACGTATTCCTCTGCGGAGACCGCCGGGTTGGTTGCAGAATATATGCCCCCGTGCGGCACGGCCATGATTGGCATTGTGGGAGTCAGCAGAATGTCGAAGGCATGGATCGCCTCGCCCACGCGGAAACGCATTCTCCGGAGGGTCTCTTGAAATTCCGCCGCTCGGGAAAGAGGCAAATGGCGGCCATATCTATATCGTTTTAGGTTGACCGGCTCCAAGGTGTCCGCATTGATGGTACGCCCCATGGCCCGCGCCGCTTCTTCGAGCCAACTCGCGGTCGTCGGGGCGAGATATAATCTGCTGTACTCGACGGGCTCATATGGCCGGTCGATATCTATTACCGTGTGCCCCATTTCCTCCAGAAGCGCTGCCGTCGCCTCGACAGCGTGCAGCACTTCCGGATCGAGGTTGACCGCGCCCCAACTTGTTCTCGCGACCCCAACCCGCAAAGTGCCAGTGGGCTGTGAGAGCTCCTCCACATAACGACGGTTCGGCTGGACGATGATAAACGGATCGCCGGGATAGGGACCGGAAAAGACGTCAAGCGCCGCGGCAATGTCGCGGACAGTTCGACACAGAACAAACTCACGGCTGGCACCATACGATGCGTCCTGATTGTTGGGGCCGCCGGAAACACGTCCCCGGGAGGGATTTAGCCCGACGAGGCCGCACCAAGACGCGGGGATGCGAATTGACCCGCCGCCATCGTTGCCGTGGGCAATAGGAGTGATGCCGACGGCCACTGCCGCTGCCGCCCCCCCGGAGGACCCTCCCGCGGAGCGTTCCAAATCCCATGGATTGCCGGTGATGCCATTGAGAATGGATTCGGTCATTGCTGTAGACGCAAGCTCGGGTGTTGTTGTCCTTCCTATCGTTCGAAGCCCGGCATCTCGAGCGCGACGAAAAAAATAACTGTCGGTATCGGAACGGCAGCCTTTGAACAGTCGACTTCCTTGTTCCTGGAGGCGGCCAGCTTCGGTGGCCCCGATATCCTTTCGAAGGAAAGGCACGCCATGGAAGAGCCCTCCGTTCGAGCCGGCAACGGTTTCAGCATCTTGGTAGAATTCAATGACAGCATTGATGCGCGGATTGACCTCGTCGTGTGCCTCGCGGGCTAGGCGTGTCAATTCCAAGGGCGTCACTTCGCCCGCGCGTACGAGAGAGGTCAAACCAGTGGCATCGTACTCTACGTATTCACTTAGCTTCATTGCAGCTATCCCTTTCACCCTTTGCCTAGTGTCGGCGAACAGAACTGGATCCAACTTGAAACCGCGGTCGTCTTTCGAACGGCAGCAGAGCGAAAATTCAACCTAGACTAAAGAACAATCGATCCCGGGTCGCCGTTGTCAAATGTTATTTTGAGAGTTTTTTCGTCGGAAATTCAGATGACAAGATCGACCATGGGGCTCGCTGCTCACCCTCGGCCTTGCGATTGAAATCTGTTGCAACTGTTGGATGACCGGCGATGAGCCAGAGAGGAAAAAAGACGCGGAAAACTCTGGCGGATTCGATGGAATTTAGCGTGGCAGACCGTACGATTTCGTTGAAGCCGATGGCGCTCCGCGTAGCTGCAAACCGGAATGAGTTCGCGACAATGGAACCACAAGAAACGCCATTTTCGCTCGCGAAACGGAAGCTTCGTCTCTGCCCGAAAGATCGCCGTCTCAGACTGGTCTTCTTATAGATGGCTGGTGCGATGCTGGCCTCCTATTTCTGCGTCCGGTTGTCGAAGGTGAAGCGGACGATTCAACTTTTTGACGAAAGCGACGGTCATGCCAGCGACGTTGCCATGCGAGCCCATCTGATATTTGAAGCCGCCGCAGCCGCGACCATGATGCGAAAGCCTTTCGTCGGGCCGGCAGTCACGCGAGAGCGAGGTCTTCCCGGCGGCTGCATTTTCGGTGAGCGTGATCACAGGACGTCTCGCTACACTAATGCACTCGGGGACCTCCGGCGCATATACCCTGCCAGAGAGGGAGAAGTTTTACTAAGTAATGAGTTCGCGGATTTGCCATCCTGCCGGATGTTCCACATTGGCGGATTGTGTTGATTTAGTCGGCGTTATCGGATGGCGTTGTCGTTCCATGATTGACAGGATCGGGGACCGCTTCGGCCTGAAGCCCGACGTATTTGGCCGCCGACAGCCCCTACGGATCGGCAGCCAACCTCACCTGGTTGGTCAAGAAACGGAAGATCGCGCCGCATATTCCGGTGTTCGATAAGTATAAACGGACGGACGGCACTTTTTCGCGCGCCGACTTCATGCGGACCGGACTCGAATGAATATGCCTGCCTGGGTGGCAAACGGCTGGTGCAGTTCCGGCGCAGCTACAAGACCCGCTTAAGGCATCACCAGTGGGGGCACGCGGCTTTACCGCGCCAGCCAGCACGAGTGCAAGGTCTGCGAGCTGAAGCTGCAGTGCTACCCGAATATGACCTTCCGACGAACATCGTGGAAATTTGAGCATTTAGTTACAATATTAAACTTAGAAAAAGTTCATGTAATCTATAATTTACTTGAAATAACTTTATATGCTGCGGTGATGTGCTAAATCTGACGATGCCTGCCTGCCGCAGAGGCGCGCGGAGCTGCAGGCTTACAGCCGGCAGCTTTAGGGCATCAGTGACAACCTCCGGCGCAAAAAGGCTGCGGAACAGAGTCCATAGAACGCCTATGACCGTGGTCTCAACGTCGAAGGCTGGCAACCTCCTGCGCCAGTAATTGGGATGGCGTGCAAAGCGCTTCTTCACGCCTCGGATTGCATTTGACCTATGACACTGTCTGTCAGATTCAGCTTAAAATATTACAGATCAAATCGGCGATACTTGAACACCCTACCCTTCGATTCGAATTATTGAAATAAATTTATAAACTCTTTACGGCCACAGATCGCTGGCAATGGTACCTTCACCACAGGTCTGAGGTCAGGCACGAATAAAAGCCGACGGCAGTTTACGCTCAGACCGCCGCACAGCACGCAACGGAAGGTCGACGTGAATGGCAAGAAGAGCGCTCATCCTGGTTGAAGGGCACAAGATTATTGGTCTGCGATACGTGGAAGCGGCCCACCGTCTTGGGCTTCATCCAATCACCCTGTCGTCTGATCCAACTCAGTACGGTTATCTTGCGGCAGAAAGACTTGAGGCAGTCCAGGTCGATACAGAGAATCTCGACGCGCTGATCCACGAATGTTCCCGGCTACGTGCGAGCTATGATATTGCTGGCCTTACTGGCTTTGGGTCCCCCGGCGAGTCGTTCTATGCAACAGTTGGCAAGCTCTGCCGGCATTTCGATCTACCGGGACCGAACCCCGAATCTATCGAACGGTGCCGCGACAAATTCCTTCAACGTCAGCTCCTTGCGGAGGCCGGCGTTCCAATGCCTGCTTATCGCTTGGCATCTGATTTGACGGAGGTGGAAAGCTCCGCGGCGGAGATCGGCCTACCGGTTGTTGTCAAGCCAACCGCCGGCAGCGGCAGCAGAGGTGTCCGACTGTGCCGCAATGCCGATGAGTTAGCCGAACATACGACCTATCTCCTAGGTGGGAAGCACATATGGTGGTCTTCGCGGCGGATATTGGTCGAAGAATTTGCACAAGGCCCCTATTATTGCGCTGAGATAATGGGAAATGAGGTCATTGGGATTGGTGCCACCGAGTTCGGCCCCCCACCGTATTTCGTCGCCTATGAGAGCATCTTCCCGGCCCCGCTGACTGACGACGAGCAGGAGCGTATCGCCGATATATCGCTGAGCTGTCTGCGAGCTCTCGGCCTTGGCTGGGGGCCAACGAACATTGAATTTCGGTGGACGAAGCGTGGCCCAGTCGTCATCGAAGTAAATCCGCGCCTTGCGGGTGGAAGCAATCCTCGGCGGGTTCAGCTGGCTTTCGGTGTCGATCTCATCACCGAGCACATCAAGCTTGTCATCAGCGACAAATGCAATTTGCGCAGAAGGCGCTCGCATGTTGCGGCCGCGCGGCTCCTGGTTCCTGATCGCGACGGCCTCCTCGACTCGATCGATTGCGACAGGGCGGCTGCTATGCCCGGGGTCGCCGAAGTCAAATTGTACGTTGAACCCATGACCCCGATCGTCAGGAAAGGCGATTGCCAAGACACGGTCGGACATGTCATCGCCGTTTCAGCCTGCCCTGCTGAGACCAAGGCAATAGCTCAACGTGCCGTCGACTTGATCGATTGGTCGATCACACCATTTCCAAACCTTGGCGATTAGAGCATCTGCAGCCATTGCCTGCTTGTAAGACCGTATGTCCGCCTCTTTCGGTGAGGTGGCTCGCCCTACACTGCGCGTCCGAGGGTTGCTCGGGCGGCCGAGCCGATCCTCATCACAGGAGGACGAGCCGTGTAGAGCGCCTGGGGTTCTCGCACCTGGCGCTTCACGCCTATATCGAACCCTTTCGCATCGCCAACACGGTATCGAGCCTGCCGCTGTTCCGGTGGCGAATCGCGGGGCTTGACGCTCGGCCAATCGAGGGCGCCAACGGCCTTTCGGTTGCTGTTGATGTGTAGCGATAGACGAGCTGGTTCGGCTCGGACGATCGCAGATTCGTGACGGGCGAGCCGGTAGAACAGCAACTGACGCCTGAGCTCAACGGAGTTCGGCGAACGATGGCGCGTCGCGCGGTGCCGATATCTGCGGTTGGGACAGCGACATGGCTGCTCGCTCGGACGGGCCTTCTGGCAGGTGCACGCTGCACGATACGCTGGTCGCGGCTCGCTGCTTTCGCCGAAGTGTTCAACCAACCCCGCATAAGCGATTCCTTGTTTGTCAAGGACGGCCAGTATTCAACCTGCGCAGGAGAACTGGCAGCTTTTGAGTTGGCGGTCGATCTGATCGGCAGCCATGCCGGCGGGTATATTGCACAGGAGGTCTGCCGCCACGCGACTGTCCAAGGTCAGCGCTCAGGATCAAACCGCCAGACCGGGCCGTCGGGTCTAGCCTTTGCGGGTGTGAGCGACAAGCTCCTTATGGCAATGCGGATCATGGAGGAAAATGTGGAGTTCCCGCTGACAATGGAGGAGGTCGCGCACGGGCTGGAGTATCGCGGCGCCAGCTGGAACGCTCGTTCGCTTCCCATATCGGACTTCCGCCAGTGCGTCACATCTCCGGATTCGCACAGACCATGCGAAGCGCCTGATCGAAGGCACACGAATGCCCATCATTGACGTTGACATGGCCTGCGGGTTTACGTCTGCTTCGCACTTCGCAAAGTGCTTCAGAGCCTTCAATCGAATGTCGCCGCAGCAGTGTCGAGCGATAGTGCCGGCTTGGGTTGGGCCCGGCTTAAGATGATAGATTGGTATTTGAATTTAGCGGAGAACAGCGCCCCCTCTATCCATGCCAAATGTTTGGAGTCGATCTGCCCACCAACAATCAGAAAGCGGCGCAACAATACGTCCGGATCATACCGCTCAAAGCGGCGAGATGCGCCTATCCGTTGTCCTCTTCCCTGTCGACCGACGTTCTCCGCGGCAACCATTGGATTGATGACGGCTTTGATACGGCCCCGATCATGGTGGCGCAGGATGACTTCTCACGATTGCATGATGCGGGGACGGCGAGGATTTCATTTCGCCCCAAGAAGAACTCTTTGATTGCGCTTTTGCGTTGGGAAGATGCTGTAGCTTCTCGGTGATGGCCGTTCGAACAGTCCAGCGCAGCTGCGGTTGGCGACGACCGGTGCGAAGATCACGCAGCGCCGTGTGGCATTCTGTAAAGACGGTCAGCCCAGTCACTGCCTGCAACCCGGCCGCAGTTATGCGGCCCCGGCTTATGGCGGAGTCTCCAGGTCAGAATGGCGCGCAGCATACGGGATAAAGCCGATTGAGTCAGGACAATGACGAAGAACATGCCGCTTCTCTTCGAGACATTTCTGGAAAAGCTGTCGGAGAGTGTCGATGAAACAGATTTCCGGGATGCCATGGCTGGGGCAGCCGCAGCACTTGATCTACTCACCTTTGCTGCCATTGCAATCTTGTGGCGAGCCCAAGCTGATCTCGAATTATCCGCCTCCCTGGACCGCGCACTATCTGCAAAACCAGTATCAGAAACTCGATCCCGTCATCATGCGTGCGCGGTGTGGCGGCTGCCCGTTTCCATGGGGGTCGGATTTGCGTGGCGTTGAGATGTCGCCGGCTCAACAGAAGCTATTTGATGAGGCGGCCCAGTTCAGCATCCGCTGCGGTTTGACGATCCCGATTATCGATCGTAGAGGCTGTGTTGCAGCGATGATCTTTGCCGCTGATAAGCCCAATTCCGCGTTCCTGCGCGTTGCTGAGCGATACGAACAGGCGCTCCAACTCATGGCGACATGTTTTCACATGTATGCTCGTCGAAAGCTGTCCGGCAATCGAACAGTGGACGGTGTTTCGTTGACACCTCGTGAATATGAATGCCGTGCAATGGTCGGCGCGCGGCAAGTCCGCCTGGGCTATCGGCTGCATCTTGGGCATCAAAGCGCACACCGTCGCTTTCCGCCTCGACAATGCGAAGAAGAAGCTCGGCGTGCACACCAAGGATCAGGCCGTAGCCCTGCTGGCCTCCTCACGATCTTCAATTCTCTGAGAAACTGAATTCGTCTTTGGTCGTCCTGAGCAGCACAGGCTGTTTCGGCTGGCCATTCGCCTCCAATGCAGGGCCATTCCTTCCCAGACGCCATCATGGTGCAACTTATTGCACCCGATTGGTACGGTGATGTTGCGAACGAACTACATGCAATGAACCTTCTGCGATACCGCCTTTTCAAGGAGCGGCTCCACGGACGTACGGACGAATGGCGGGAGATCGGTTCGTACGACGCGTTGAAACCGCACTATACGATTGCGAGATTCCGACGGTCGTGTAGATGGTTGCGTCGCTTCCGTCGAGCGGGCCGACTATGCTTCGCCATACCGTTCCGGTGATGTTGGAAGGAAAGACGGCGCCCAAAAAACCGAGCGTCTGGGAAAGCACCCGCCTTGCGCTCGATGTTGCCTCATCCATCCCCGAAGGGAGCGGGTGGCGTTTCTGTTGGTGATTACGAGCTCTTCGCAGCTATGATCAAGTTCGGCCTGTCGCGCTGTGTCAGCCGAATTGTCACAGTCACCGATCTACGCATGGAGCGCATCCTTCGCCGCGCCGGCCGGCCTCGCGCTCAAGCGGCACATCGATCCCCACGCGCGTGCCGATCGAGACGAAGGAGAGCTACCGCTGGCTGGAGAACTTGCGCCAA
>NZ_JAMYRO010000066.1:0-8958 GCF_040321495.1 Mesorhizobium sp. M0408
GCCATGGAAGAGAAGCTGCGCTTCGCCATCCGTGAAGGCGGCCGCACCGTCGGTGCCGGCATCGTCGTCACCATCAAAGAGTAATCGCCGGCGCTGCCGGTTGAGATCGGATGCAAAGGGGGCGGTCTTCGGGCCGCCCTTTTTGATTCTGATATTCTGGCAATGGATTAACCGCATTGCTTCAAATCCTGTTGCAAGCGCCTCTGCCATAACTAGTATAGGTTGCATCGAGGGGGCTGCCCGAATGGTTCCATGGCGCCGTTTGCATTGTCAGGCATGGTGGTCGCTAGGGCTGATCTGCTTGGTGTCGTTGCTTGCCATGGGCCACGCTGCCTTCGCAGCGGATGCAAAGAAATCCACGCCGGAAAAATCCGCGCCTGATTTCGGCCCGACGATGCGGTTCGTCGTCGTCCGCAGCAGCGCGCCGGGCTGCGAGCCGACCTGTCCGGAATGGATATCGGCGGAAGGCTCGATAGAAGCCGGCACGCCGGCCCTGTTCAAACGCGCGCTGAAAGCGCTTGGCGGCCGAAAGTTGCCGATCGTCGTCGATTCCCCCGGCGGCAATGTCGAAGCTGCGCTGACACTTGGCCGCCTGATCCGCAAGAACAAGCTCGATATCGCCGTCGGTAAAACCGGTTTCGTCGGCTGTCTGCCAGATATGAAGAACTGCAAGGAAAACGACGGCAA
Source organism: Mesorhizobium sp. M0408 (assembly GCF_040321495.1). NCBI lineage: Bacteria > Pseudomonadati > Pseudomonadota > Alphaproteobacteria > Hyphomicrobiales > Phyllobacteriaceae > Mesorhizobium > Mesorhizobium sp. M0408. Next base: position 688 of record NZ_JAMYRO010000066.1, read on the forward strand.
GGGCTCCCGTTATTTCGGCGAAGCCTATGCCAACGGCGCCATCTGTAATTCCGCCTGTCCGTTGATGTTTTCCGGTGGCATCCGGCGCGTGGTCGGGGAATGGGCCTTTCTCGGCGTCCATCAGATCACCACGACCTATATCCGGACGAAATTGCTGTACCGCACCACTTATCGCATGGTGAAAGGCAAGAAGAAGATACTCAGCACCAGGGTCGTCAGCCGGAAGAACGCCGGCAGCTACAAGACCTACGAAATGAACAAGCCGCTGGAGCGGAAGCTGGCGGCCTATCTGAAGGAGATGGGCGTCGGCCTGGGCGTGCTCGAGACCATGAAAAGCACGCCGGCCAGTAGCATCCAGCAACTGGTTCCCTACGACATGCTGCAAATGAATCTCGTCACCAGCCTGGATGCCGTCGACTTGCTGATCGCGCCAACGCTATGCCGATCCAATCCGTTGCCGGCGAGTTGCAGGGAAGTGCCGGCGCCGGCGAATATCGCGAAGCCGGCCGGCGAAGTGGTGGCGAGCGCCGAGCCTGCACCTTCAGGGCTCGAAACCCCGCCGGCGAAGGAGGTCGCTGACATGCGCTTCGTCCTGGTCCGCGGCAGCAACCCGCTCTGCAATCCCAACTGCCCGGAATGGATCTCGGCCGAAGGCGCAATTACCGCTGACACGCCCGAAAAATTGCGCCAACTGCTTGACAGCGTCGGCGACCGGCGCCTGCCCATCGTTATCAACTCGCCGGGTGGTGATGTGCTCGGTGCTTTGGCGGCCGGAAGGCTGATCCGCGAACGCAAGCTCGACGTCGCTGTGGCCCGGACGGATTTCATTGGCTGCGAGCCGCGGCAGGCCGACTGCACGGCCGAAGACGGCGTCTACAATGGGCTGACGGTCGATGCCGGCGGCGGTTGCGGCTCGGCCTGTCCGATCATGCTCGCCGGCGGTGTCAAACGCCTGGTCGGCCCGCGTGCACAGTTGAGCGTGCATTCGGTAGGGCAGGAGCAAAAGGTCAAGGCCTATCTCGAGGACATGGCCATCGGCCCCGGTCTGTTTACCGCAATTCAGCTGTATTCAGTCGAACGGCAGCTCGAACTCGACAGGATGCTGAAATACGGGCTGACAACCGGGCATCAATCGGCAGACGAATTGACAGGCCCAGGCATCTGCAGATCGGAGCCACGGCCGGAAAACTGCCGCGAAGCCTCGGGCGCCAAGGCTCAGGCCAGCACGCCGGTCAAATCGTAACGCGGGCATGATGGCCGCGAGCTGATCGTGCCGATCGCCATGGAAGAGAAGCTGCGCTTCGCCATCCGTGAAGGCAGCCGGACCGTCGGTGCCAGCATCGTCGTCACCATCAAAGAATAATTGCCGCCGGCATTCGCCGGCCGATTCCGAATGCAAGAAGGGCGGTCCTCGGGCCGCCCTTTCTGCGTTGGAGCCTTGCGTGGCGGCCTCGTTGAAGCGGGCACGCCGTCATTTCAAAAGCTGTTGCAAGCCCCGCCATGTCAACTAGTATAGGTTGCATCGAGGGGGCTTTTTGCCAAACGTGGTTCCGAGACGCCGTTCAGACAGTATGGCACGGTGGTGGCGCGGGCTGGTTAGTCTGGCGCTGGTGGTCGCCATGGCGATGGCTGGCTTCGCTGCGAATGCCGAGGATGTGTCCGATCCGAGGACATGGGATCCGAAGTCATGGTACCGTCCGGGCAGTTCGTCCGATGGTTTTTCGGAGATGCAACTCGTCGTCGTGCGCAGCAATGCGACCGGTTGCGAGCCTAATTGTCCGGAATGGATTTCGGCAGAAGGCGCCATCTCGGCGAGCACGCCAGTGCAGCTCAAGCGTATATTGAAGGCGCTCGGCCGCCGAAAATTGCCGATCATCGTCAATTCCCCGGGCGGCAATGTCGACGCTGCGCTCCGGCTCGGTCGAATAATCCGCAAGAATAAGCTCGATCTCGCCGTCGGTACGACCAAGTTTTCCGATTGTTGGCCCGGGATGAAGGATTGCCGGGCCAATGACGGCAAGGGCGCCGCATATTTCGGCATTGCGTCCGACGGCGGTGCCATGTGCAATTCCGCATGTCCGCTGATGTTTGCTGGAGGCGTCGGACGCGTGGTCGGCAGTTGGGCCTATCTAGGCGTCCATCAGATCACCACTACATATCGGCGCGAACAGGTATATTACCGCACCAAATACAGAATTGTGAACGGCCGGAAGAAGGTTATCGGCACCAAGGTTATCAGCCGCACGGATGCCGGCAGCTACAAGACTTATGAGATGAACAAGGCGCTTGAGAGGAGGCTGTCGGCCTATCTCAGGGAGATGGGTGTCGGCCAGGGCGTACTGGACAGAATGAAGGCTACGCCCGCCAGCGACATCCGGCAGATCTCCCTCGCCGACATGCTGACGATGAAGCTGGTCACCAGCAGCGGCTCTCTCGACATACTTACGCAGACGGGCATATGCCGGCAGAGTCCTGCGCCGGCGAACTGCAGAGAGATCCCTGCGAATGCCAAGCCGCCCGAGGCGGCAGCGATCGAGGCGAAGGCCGGACCTTCTCAACCGGTTCAAGTCCAAATTTCTCAGCCGGCCACACAGGCGACCAATGCCGGCGACGAAGGGTCGTACGGCAATCCCCCGCAAACCCTCATAGCCTGCATCGGAGGGGGATCGCGGGTAGCGGGGGCGAGCTCCACCTGTGATCCTGAGATGGAACCAATGCCGGCTTGGCGTTGGGACGTGGCGAGTGGCCCGTACACATCATCGGACATGAAACCATGATCAGCCGGGGTAGGCGACTGGTTGCGCCAGCGGGAGATCGAGACAGAAAAGGGCGATCCTGGGGCCGCCCAACTCGAAGCCGACGCGATGCTGCAGCTCGGGCTAACGACGGGTTCTCAATCGGTTGACGAGCTGACCGGCGCCACGATCTGCAGGTCGGTGCCGAAGGCCGATAATTGCAGGGTCGCGCCGTCGGCCAATACCGAGGCCGCGACGCGCCCTAAGCGGTAGCTTCGCCGGCCAAACTGCCCATCGAGGCAGGTTGAGCGGCGCTCGGTGTTTCCGCTATCGTCCAGCGAAGACCAGCATGGGGGAAACACGAATGAGCCAGGATGTCCCGACATTGTTCGAATGGGCTGGTGGCTCCGAAGCGCTGAACCGCCTGACCCAAACCTTCTACGACAACGTCTCTCGGGACCCCATAGTCGGTCCGGTGTTCAAACACATGTCGCCGGATCATCCCGCTCACGTCGCGGCTTTCATCGGCGAAGTTTTTGGTGGACCGAAAACCTACAGCGAAAAGCACGGCGGCCATCGCGAGATGGTGATGCACCATCTCGGCAAGCATCTGACCGAGGAGCAGCGCCGGCGCTGGATCAACCTTCTCGCCGACGCCGCCGACGAGATCGGGTTGCCTGACGATCCCGAATTCCGCTCGGCCTTCATGGGCTATCTTGAATGGGGATCGCGGCTGGCCAAGATGAATTCCAACAAGGGCCCGACCTGCGATCCCGAGAGCGAACCAATGCCGGCCTGGGGTTGGGGGGTGCCGGGCGGCCCCTACAAGGCGCCTTCGGGAGACTGACCGGGGCGCGAATCGGTCGAAAACCCTGCCGCCAGGACCCGATTTGCGGGAAATTGGTGGCGGTGAATGGTTCGGTCCGCCAGGCTGGAACGGTTTGAGGCCGCCGTGGCTGGCGGGGGCCGCGCTGAAAAACCGGAGGCCTGCGATGGGATCGGACAGCAAAGCAAATTCTGACAGTGGAATCCGAAATCCGTTTGGCGTCATGGACGTCCCCACTCCCGACGACGAGGAGGTGTCGGCGTTCGCCGCCGGCGCGAAACTGGAGGGAACTCCAAGCGATGAAAATGCCGAGGCCTGGGGCACCGAAAGCGACCGCGACCGCAACGACACCATCGAAGGCAGCTGGTCCAGCCGTTGGAACGGCGGTGCCGATCCCACGATTCCAGGCGACAGCAAGGATAAATGGAAGTCTGGCTGGGGCGAGGTGAAGACGGCGGGAGAGAGAGTTTACCTGCTGTTCGATTGGCATAATGGCGTGCGCAAGGGGCTCATCGATGCCCGGCGCCAGGGTGCGAAAGGGCTGGTGGGAAAATACATCAATCTGACCGACCCGGAAATCGTGCGTCCCTGGGTCGGCTTGATCGTCAGCAATCAACGGATCGACGGGAAATGGCCGGGAGGACGCCTGGACTTTCGAAGATGAAGGCCGGGTAGCGCACGTCGCTCTTTACAGAGCGCGCGGAAGCTTTTAGGAAGCGCCTGTTGCGCCGACATGCGCATACGGGCATAGCTCAGTTGGTAGAGCGGCGGTCTCCAAAACCGCAGGTCGTAGGTTCGAGCCCTGCTGCCCGTGCCATTCTTTGAATGGATACCTAAAAACGATTCTTTTGCAGTGCGGCCTTTGAAAACCGGCTTGTGACTTGCCATATAGCATAAGTTGCGGCATAAGGGCCGCATAGCCGGGACGGAACGACTGGATGGTTCCGAGGCGGCGTTTGGGCATAAAGCGGACACTTGCCACTTGCGTGGATCAAGAATCGGTTTTATGTAGACGAAACAGACACGCGACGCGTGGAGCTGGGAAGCCGGCTTTACGCGTCTGATTTGCATGGGCGAAATGATTGCGCTGATTCGGCGCGAACGCACGCTCAAGCGGCACGTCCCGGCCAGCGGGATCATCCAGGAGACCCGGCCAACGGGTCTTGCAGACAGAGCGGCATATGGCTTCGAAAACCACAAATCCTTTCACCTTTCTCCAGCAGGTTCGCGCGGAGACCGCCAAGGTCACTTGGCCGTCGCGGCGCGAAACGATGATCTCGACGGTGATGGTCCTTGTGTTCGCGGTCATCGCGATGATCTTTTTCTTTACCGCAGACGTGGCCATGGGCTTTGCGGTCGAAAAAATCCTCGGCCTCGGACAGTAAGTCCGGCGATTACGGAGAAGTCTTGAAATGACCGCGCGGTGGTACATCGTCCACGCCTACTCGAACTTTGAAAAGAAGGTTGCCGAGGACATTGAGAACAAGGCCAAGCAGAAGGGCCTGTCCGCCGACATCGAGCAGATCGTGGTGCCGACCGAGAAGGTCGTCGAGATCCGCCGCGGCCGCAAGGTCGATGCCGAGCGCAAGTTCTTTCCGGGCTATGTGCTGCTGAAAGCCAATCTGACCGATGCCGTGTTCTCGCTCGTCAAGAACACGCCGAAGGTCACCGGTTTCCTGGGCGACTCCAAGCCGGTGCCGATCACCGAAGCCGAAGCCCAGCGTATCCTGAACCAGGTTCAGGAAGGCGTCGAGCGGCCGAAGCCGTCGGTGACGTTCGAGATCGGCGAAGCGATCCGCGTTTCGGATGGACCATTCGCGTCGTTCAACGGTTTCGTCCAGGAAGTGGACGAAGAGCGGGCGCGGCTCAAGGTGGAAGTTTCGATCTTCGGGCGCGCCGTGCCGGTCGATCTGGAATTCGGACAGGTCGAGAAGGGCTGATCCGAAATCCCTGCACCGGTTTCGGCGGCAGGGAAGGCGGCGCGGAGATCGCGCGGCCAAAAACGGGTGGGAGGCGAATGCGGCTTTAGCCGGCCGCGCGGACCGCACCACCAGACTGCAACCGCCGGCAAGACCGGCATGAGAAAAGGCAGGAAGAGAGATGGCTAAGAAAATTGCAGGCCAGCTCAAGCTCCAGGTTTCCGCGGGATCGGCCACGCCGTCGCCCCCGATCGGCCCGGCGCTTGGTCAGCGTGGCATCAACATCATGGAGTTCTGCAAGGCGTTCAACGCGCAGACCCAGGAAATGGAAAAGGGCTCGCCGGTTCCGGTCGTCATCACCTACTACCAGGACAAGTCGTTCACCTTCGTCATGAAGACGCCGCCGGTGAGCTACTTCCTGAAGAAGGCTGCCAACCTGAAGTCGGGCTCGAAGGAGCCGGGCAAGGTCAAGGCTGGCACGATCGGCCGCGACAAGGTGCGCGCCATCGCCGAGCAGAAGATGAAGGATCTGAACGCAAACGACGTCGAGGCGGCCATGCGCATGGTCGAGGGCTCCGCCCGCTCGATGGGTCTGGAAGTGGTGGGCTGAGATCATGGCAAAGATTGCAAAGCGTGTATCGAAGACCCGCGAAGGCATCGATCCCAACAAGGCTTATGCTTTGGGTGAGGCGCTGAAGCTGCTCAAGGATCGCTCCTCGGTGAAGTTCGACGAGACGATCGAAGTCGCGATGAACCTCGGCGTCGACCCGCGCCATGCCGACCAGATGGTCCGCGGCGTGGTCAACCTGCCGAACGGCACCGGCCGCAGCGTTCGCGTCGCCGTGTTCGCGCGTGGCGACAAGGCCGAGGAGGCCAAGGCCGCCGGCGCCGACATCGTCGGAGCCGAGGATCTGGTCGACATCGTCCAGAAGGGCACGATCGACTTCGACCGCTGCATCGCCACGCCGGACATGATGCCGCTGGTCGGCCGTCTCGGCAAGGTGCTCGGTCCGCGCGGCATGATGCCGAACCCGAAGGTCGGCACCGTCACCACCGACGTTACCGCCGCCGTCAAGGCATCGAAGGGCGGCGCCGTCGAGTTCCGCGTCGAGAAGGCCGGCATCGTTCACGCCGGCGTCGGCAAGGTCTCGTTCGACGTCAAGGCGCTGGAAGAAAACGTCCGCGCCTTCGCTGACGCGGTGACCAGGGCAAAGCCGGCTGGTGCCAAGGGCAACTACGTCAAGAAGGTGTCGGTCACCTCGACGATGGGCCCGGGCCTCAAGCTCGACGTCTCGACGCTCGCAGCGTCCTGATACGAACAATTGGATCGGCCGCTAAAACGCTGATCCGTGAAAGAATTCCGGGCCTCCGACCTGTCGGCGGCCCGGTACCGGAAGTCGAAAGGCTTCCGGACATCCTGTCCGAGATTGCAGGCGGCCCCCAAGCCTTAGGTGATGTGGGCCTTAATTCATGTGGGCCTGCATGAGACGGGTGAAGACCGGACAAAGGAGCCACAAGCTCCAATGAAAGGTTCGAACCGTGTTTGCCTTTTGTCTGCGCACCGTCCGGCTTGCCGGCAGGTGTGGCGAAAGGGGGCAGGATCCTCGAGCGTCGTTCGGGAGATCCGTTACTGGATGGCCCGGCCGGCAAAAGGCAACCCGACGCCTGTCCTTCGTAGAGGGCAGGGGTCAACTGGAGATAGGCAGTGGACAGAGCGGAAAAACGCGAACTCGTCACGGGCCTGAATGATGCGTTCTCAAGCGCTGGTTCAGTCGTCGTGGCCCACTACGCCGGTATCACCGTCGCGCAAATGAACGACCTTCGGTCGAAAATGCGCGCCGCCGGTGGCACCGTCAAAGTCGCGAAGAACCGTCTCGCCAAAATCGCTCTTCAGGGCACGGACTCCGCATCGATCATCGAGCTGTTCAAGGGACAGACGCTGATCGCCTATTCGGAGGATCCGATTGCGGCGCCGAAGGTCGCGTCCGATTTCGCCAAGGGAAATGACAAGCTCGTCATTCTCGGCGGCGCAATGGGTACCACCTCGCTCAATGCCGACGGTGTGAAGGCACTCGCCACACTTCCGTCGCTCGATGAGCTGCGCGCCAGGCTGGTTGGCATGATCGCCACGCCGGCAACCCGGATCGCCCAGATCGTCAATGCGCCTGCGGCTTCGGTCGCGCGCGTCATCGGCGCTTACGCCCGGAAGGACGAGGCGGCATGAGGCCGTTCCTCGCTATCACAAACACACGTTCGAACCTTATGAAGGAACATTGCAATGGCTGATCTGGCAAAGATCGTAGACGACCTTTCGAAGCTGACCGTCCTCGAGGCGGCCGAGCTGTCGAAGCTTCTTGAAGAAAAGTGGGGCGTTTCCGCCGCTGCTCCGGTGGCGGTTGCCGCTGCCGGCGGCGCTGCGGCCGCTGCTGCTCCGGTCGAGGAAAAGACGGAATTCGACGTCGTCCTCACCGAGGCAGGCGCTCAGAAGATCAACGTCATCAAGGAAGTTCGCGCCATCACCGGTCTTGGCCTCAAGGAAGCCAAGGACCTGGTCGAGGCGGCTCCGAAGCCGGTCAAGGAAGCCGTTTCCAAGGCCGACGCGGACAAGTTCAAGGCCCAGCTGGAAGCAGCCGGCGCCAAGGTCGAACTGAAGTAAGCGTTGAGTACCGGGGGGCCCGGGGGGGGCCGGGGCCCCCCCAATTTGGGGGGAGTGGGGGGGGGGGGACGGGCGAGGGGGGTACAACGGTTTAAGGGGTGGGCGCCACCGCCGGGATGGGAGAGGGGGTTTGGG
>NZ_JAMYRO010000067.1:0-5396 GCF_040321495.1 Mesorhizobium sp. M0408
AAAACACATACTACGCCGGTTTCGGCGTTCCGTTAAACGATGAAGGGTTAAAACGGCCTACGTGTAATACCCCACAATCGCGGCGGGCAATGCCCGCCGCTCTTGTTTTTTGCATGGCGGAAGAACGCCTGCTTCAAGCCGCCTTTGCTTCTGCTTCATGGAGCGCGAAAGAGCGCCCGTCCGCGTCGAAAATATGCAGGTCGCCGGCGTCCGCCGTCAGCCGCAGCGTCGCTCCGCGCTTGACCTCGACATTGCCCGGCAGCTTGGTCACCAGCGGCAGGTCGGCGCGGCCGATGTCGACATAGACGAGCTGGACCTCGCCGAGCTGCTCGACGTAATCGACCGTCCCTTCGAACAAATAGTCGGCGCCGGTGGCAATCATCAGATCCTCCGGCCGCACCCCGAAGCTCACCGCAGCGCCTTTCGCCGAGGCAGGCGTTGCGATCGGCACCGTCGCCTTGCGGCCGCCGACATGGCTGACGACCGTCGGGTTGCCGGTCTTGTCGATCGTCGCCGGCAGGATGTTCATCGCCGGCGAGCCGATGAACTGGGCGACGAACAGATTGCCGGGCCGCTTGTAGAGCTCCATCGGCGTGCCGACCTGTTCGATATGGCCTTCCTTCAGCACTACGATGCGGTCGGCCAGCGTCATCGCCTCGACCTGGTCGTGGGTGACGTAGATCATCGTTGTGGCCGGCATCGACTCCTTGAGCTTGGCGATCTCGATGCGGGTGGCGACACGCAGCGCCGCGTCGAGGTTGGATAGCGGCTCGTCGAACAGGAAGACCTTGGGATTGCGCACGATGGCGCGACCGATGGCGACGCGCTGGCGCTGGCCGCCCGACATCGCCTTGGGCAGACGGTCGAGATATTTGGTCAGCTGCAGGATCTCGGCCGCCTGGCGCACCCGCTTGTCGATCTCGGCCTTGCTTTCCTTGCCGATCTTCATCGAGAAGGCCATGTTGTCGTAGACGGTCATGTGCGGATAAAGCGCATAGGACTGGAACACCATGGCGATGCCGCGCTTTGACGGCGGCACGTCGTTGACGATCTCGCCGTCGATCTTGAGCTCGCCCGAGGTGATCTCCTCCAGCCCGGCGATGCAGCGCAGCAAGGTCGACTTGCCGCAACCCGAGGGGCCGACGAAGACGATGAATTCGCCCGACTTTATGTCGAGGTCGACGCCGTGCAGAATGTTGAGATTGCCATATGATTTCCTCACTTGCCTTAGCGTGACATCGGCCATGGTGTACCCTCCAGTTCTTCCTTGAATTCAGTCGATACGCCCGAACCAGGCGCCGTAGCCGCCGAGGCGGATAGTGCCGGCGCCAGTCTGTCCCGAAAACCCGTGTCCCGGCAAGGGCTGCAATGAGCGGCCGCCAAGATCGACTTCGGCCGGCTTTGCTCCGAGATTGAAGGCGCAGACGATCTGCTCGTTGCTTTCACGGCGGGTGAAGGCGACGGTGTCGCCCTCGCTTTCGATGAACTCGATATCACCCTTGGCCAGTGCCGGATGGGCGCGGCGGAAAGCCAGGAAGCGCCGGTAGTGCTCGAGCAGCGAGCCGTCGTCGCCTTGCTGCACATTGACGGCTTGCGCAAGGTGCTTGCTGGGCACCGGCAGCCAGGGCTTTGCCGTCGAGAAGCCGCCATTGCGGGCGGCGCCGTCCCAAACCATCGGCGTACGGCAGCCGTCGCGTCCCTTGAATTCAGGCCAGAAGCGGATGCCGTATGGGTCCTGCAGATCCTCGAAGCTGAGCTCGGCCTCGCTGAGCCCGAGCTCCTCGCCTTGATAGATGCAGACCGAGCCGCGCAACGACATCAGCAGCGCCGAGATGACCTTGAGGTAGGCGGTCGGGTCGGGCTCGCCGGCTGCCCAGCGAGAGGCGGGACGCATCACGTCATGGTTGGAGAAGGCCCAGCACGACCAGCCGTCGCTGGCCACCTTGCCGAAGGTTTCCAGCACCGAGCGTACCTTTGCCGCGCTGATCTTCTCCGGCGCCAGGAAGTCGAAGGAGTAACACATATGCACGCGCTTGCCGCCGGCCGTATAGGCCGCCACCACTTCCAGCCCACGCTGCGAATCGCCGACCTCGCCAACCGCGGCCGTCGCCGGGTATTCGTCGAGCAAGGCGCGGAAGCGTTCGAGGAAGCCGAGGTTTTCAGGCCGGCTCTTGTCGTAGAGATGGTCCTGGTAGTTGTAGGGGTTGACGGCCGGCGCCGTCTGGTCGTTGCGCTGCTCGGGCGGCAGCGGCGGATTGTCTTCCAGGCCTTGGCTGTGGAAATAGAAATTGATGGTATCGAGGCGGAAGCCGTCGACGCCGCGCTCCAGCCAGAAGCGGGTGACGTCGAGCAGCGCGTCCTGGACCGCGCGGCTGTGGAAATTGAGGTCGGGCTGCTCGGCCAGGAAATTATGCAGGTAATATTGCTGGCGGCTGGTGTCCCACTGCCAGGCCGAGCCGCCGAAGATCGACAGCCAGTTATTGGGTGGCGTGCCGTCCGGCTTGGCATCCGCCCAGACATACCAGTCGGCTTTTGGATTGCTCCGGCTCGAGCGGCTCTCCTTGAACCAGGGATGGATGTCGGCGGTGTGCGAGAGCACCTCGTCGATCATCACCTTGAGGCCAAGCCGATGCGCCTCTGCGGTCAGCGCGTCGAAGTCGGCCAGCGTGCCGAACATCGGATCGACATCGCAATACTCCGACACGTCGTAGCCAAAATCCTTCATCGGCGATTTGAAGAATGGCGAGATCCAGATGGCGTCGACACCGAGCGAGGCGATGTAGGCCAGCCGGCCGATCATGCCCCTGAGGTCGCCGATGCCGTCGCCGTTCGAATCCTGATAGCTGCGCGGGTAGATCTGGTAGATCACGGCACCTCGCCACCAGTCGCGATCTATAGCGAGATCTGGCTTCGGGGTGGCCTTCAAAGCGGATTGCATGATCTCAACCTCCTTTCACCGAGCCGGCAAGCAGCCCGCGGACGAAATAGCGCTGCAGCGAGAAGAACACGATCAGCGGCACGATGATGGTGACGAAGGCCGATGTCGTCAGGATCTCCCAGTCGCCGCCGCGCGAACCGAGCAACGCATTGAGCTTGGCGGTCAGCACGATCTGGTCGCCCTCGGTACCAAGGAAAACCATCGCCACCAGCAGATCGTTCCACACCCAGAGAAACTGGAAGATGGCGAACGAGGCCAGCACCGGGAACGACAATGGCAGCACGATCTTGACGAAGATCTCGAAATCGCTGGCGCCGTCGATACGCGCCGACTCCATGATCTCGCGTGGCAGGCCGGCGATATAGCTCCTCAACAGATAGATGGCGAAAGGCAGACCGAAGCCGGTATGCGCCAGCCAGATGCCGAGATAGGTCTTCGACGGCACGCCGAAGAAGCTGCCGACGCCGTTATAGAGCTTCAACAGCGGGATCAGCGACATCTGCAGCGGCACGACCAGGAGGCCGATGATGACGGCGATGAGCAGCGCCCGGCCGGGAAAGCGCATCCAGGCCAGCGCGTAGGCGGCGAACGCGGCGATCAGGATCGGGATGACGGTCGCCGGAATGGTGACGGTCAGCGAGTTCATGAAGGAGCGGCCGATGCCTTCCGAAAACAGCACCGTGTCGTAATTGTCGGTGGTGAATTTCGGCGGCGCCGACGAGGCGTAATAGACGCGCTGGCCGCGTTCGCTTTCGAAAGCCTTCGGCGAGGTCATGACGAAACTGCCGTCGGCATTGAGCTGCAGGGTGACGCCGTCGCCGAGATCGGCTGTCGTGCCGGCGGGATATTGCGTCGGCGCGGCCGACTTGACGCCAAAGGCGCTGATGTTGCGGGCCGGGCCGTCGCCGAAGATATTGCCTTGCAGGACGAACTTGCCCTCCTTCTCGACCTGCGCCGAGGCTGGCGGCAGCCGGCCGGCTTCCGTCTGGCTGGAACTGGTGAACGAGTTCCACCAGCCCGAAGCGATGATCTGATCCTTGTCGCGCAGCGACGAGACCAGAATGCCGAGCGTCGGGATCGTCCAGATCGCAACGAAGATGAAGACGGCGATGTGGACGCCGAAACGGCTGACAAAGGACTTTCCGGTCGACGCGGCCATCTCAATGCCCTTCCGTCTCTTTGTTCGCCTGGCGGATGTTCCAGACCATGATCGGAATGACCGCGATCATGATGATGATGGCGATGGTGGCGCCGCGGCCGAAATCGCCGCCGCCGCGGAACATCCAGTCGAACATCAGATTGGCCAACACCTGGCTGTTCCACTGGCCGTTGGTCATGGTCAGCACGATGTCGAAAACCTTCAGCACCAGGATGGTGATGGTGGTCCAGACCACGGCGATGGTGCCCCAGATCTGCGGCACCATGATCTTCCAGAAGATCTGGAAAGGGTTGGCGCCGTCGATGACGGCGGCTTCCAGCGTCTCTTCCGGAATGCCGCGCAAGGCCGACGACAGGATGACCATGGCAAAGCCGGTCTGGATCCAGATCAGGATGACCATCAGGAAGAAGTTGTTCCAGAACGGCAGCGAGATCCAGACCTGCGGCTGGCCGCCGAAATACTGGATGATGGCGTTGAGCAGACCGATCTGCGTCTGCCCGTCGCCGCGATATTCGTAGATGAATTTCCAGATGACGCTGGCGCCGACGAACGAGATCGCCAGCGGCAGGAAGATCAGGCTCTTGGCGATGGTGCCCCACCAGATCTTGTCGGTGAGCACGGCGATGATCAGCCCGAGGAAGGTGCAGGCGGCCGGCACCACCGCCAGCCAGATGATGTTGTTGAGGATCGAGTTGCGGAACTCGCGGTCGCCGAACGCCCATTGATAGTTGGCCAAGCCGACGAAATGGGCGCCGCCGCGATCGAGGAACGACAGCCTCAGCGTCTCCACCACCGGGTAGATCAGATAAATGGTGAGGATGATCATCGCCGGGCCGACGAACAGCCAGGGTCGGATCACCCCCTGCCGGCGCAGATTGTTAATCGCCGCCTTGCCGGAAACGCCGCGTGCTGGAAAGATCGTGTCGAGTGCCTTGTTGGCGCCCCAGAAATAGGCGACGCAGCCGCCCACGCCGATGATGATGACGAATATCGCGGAAAAAATCTGAGCCGCCATGGGTCCCTCCCCCTGCGCACGGATCCGCCAGTCGAGAATGGCTTTGGCGACGGGATCATGCGCCGATTCAGTTGTCTGGAGCGCGACCAGCCGGAAAGCAGGTCACTGGGCGCGCGTCATGCCGGAATGTGTTGTACTCACGACAATCGACGCGACGCCAAGCACCGGGTAGGGTCCGGGCCGGTTGTGGCCCGGCCCCCATAAGCTTGGGCTCAAAAACCCGGCGCGTTAATTTTTGCCTGCCCGCCTTTATGGTTTGGTATGGGGACCGCCAGGGCGGGCAT
>NZ_JAMYRO010000068.1:0-5271 GCF_040321495.1 Mesorhizobium sp. M0408
GCCGAGCTCGCAGCCCAGGACGTTGGTGGAGGGCCGATGTCGGCGGCGTTGCTGAAACTCGTTCTGCTCGCATTGCTCCGGCGCTGCCTGGTCTCGACGAATGCGTGGGTGGAGCGGTTTTCGATCTTGAGCGATCCGCCGATCGCACGGGCTTTCGCCGAGATGGCCTCGCGCCCGTCCGTGCCGCACACCGTCCAGAGTCTGTCGCATGCCATCGGTCTCAGCCGCTCGGCTTTCATGGCGCGGTTTTCCGCCGCCTTCGGGGAGTCCCCGATGTCATTGCTCCGTCGGGTGAGGATGCGCCATGCAGCAGACCTGCTCGCGGCCAACGCGCTGTCTATCGACCAGGTCGCCTTCAGCGCCGGCTACCAGAGCCGGAGCAGCTTCACGCGCACTTTCCGCAGGTACTACGGCAGCGATCCGTCAGAATACCGCGCCAGGGCGCAGCGCGCCTCGTCCGCCACTGCCATGCCGACCGAAGACGCTATCGAGGAATCCGCTGCAGCCTGACTCCGGTCTTCACTCCACGAGAGCGTAGGCGCCGCCGCGCGCGACCGCGGTAAGGTGCGCTGGACGCACCTGCGACCCCGGCTCCTCGAGCAGTTACGGGACGCTTTGAGACCTCGAGTTGTTCAGGTGGTACACAAACATCATCACGGCTCCGCGTTTGCTCTCGGCAGTGGCGACGGCGCGGAATTCACTGGAGGCGTTTGGCGATCCTGCGGCGGAGCGTCTTCAGGTCGTTCGCGAACACGCGAATGCCTTCGGCCAGCTTCTCGGTCGCCATCGCGTCCTCGTTCATGATCCACCGAAAAATTGTCTCGTCCATCGGACCCGCGGGGTCCGGGTGTTTTATGTCGACGGCGTCTTCGCTCACGAACCAGTGGCAGATCCCGTCTTCCGCCGTCCGGAGGGAGCGCGGCTCTGCGGCGGCCGGCGCCAAGACGCGTTTGAGATCGCCCCCCTCGGACGCAAGCGCGTCCATAAGGGATGGCGCGATCGTAAGCCGATCGCATCCGGCCAGCGCCTCGATCTGGCCGGTGTTGCGGAACGACGCGCCCATGACGATCGTCTCGATGCCGTTCGACTTGTAGTACCCGTAGATGTCCCGCACGAAGCGGACACCTGGATCCTCGTCGGCGGTGAAGTCCCTTCCACCAGACTTCTTGTGCCAGTCGTAAATGCGGCCCACAAATGGCGATATCAGGAAGGCGTGCGCCTCAGCGCTCGCAATCGCCTGGGCTCGGTTCAGCAGCAACGTCATGTTGCACTTCACGCCCTCGCGTTGGAGGATCTCCGAAGCGCGTATTCCCTCCCACGTCGAAGCGAGTTTGATGAGCACGCGCTCGGGCCCGATGCCTCGCTGCTTGTAGGCGTGGATAATCTGGCGTGCCCTCGCGACCGATGCTCTGATGTTGAACGACAGATTCGCGTCCACCTCGGTGGAAACGAAGCCTGGTACGAGTCGCAAGAGTTCGACGCCGACGGAGACTGCGAGCCGGTCGGCCGTCGCAGCGGCCAAGCGTGCATCATCGCCGTTCTGTTTCCGTCCCCATGCCAACGCCTCGTCGACGACATCCCTGTACTCGGGAGTATCGATCGCCTTCAGGACGATCGTCGGATTCGTCGTGCAGTCCACCGGCTTGAGACGCGCCACTGCTCCGAGATCGCCCGTGTCGGCCACGATCGTCGTCATTGCGCGTAGTTGATCCAGCTTCGATGCCTTGCGTGTGGTCAGGGTCATCGGGCCCTCCTTCTTCAGACGGGCTTTCCCGACTGCTCTTCCTCGAATGTCACCGCCACAGCCGCGTTCGCAGAAAGGCGAACCCTCTGCCCCTCGACGTCGGCGACCAGTCCGAGGTCGATGAAGTGCGTGTGGCCCTTGTGCTGGCCCTCGCCGCTGTCGCGCTTCGCCAGCCTGATGCGCCCGTTGGCGACACCGTCGACGGTGCCGACGTGTACGCCGTCCGCGCCGATCACTTCCATGTTCTGAACGATCTTGTCCGTGGCCATCTCGTCTCTCCTTGTGGTTTCGCCGATCGCGGCGGAGCTAGGCGTCGTCCGCCAGGCGAAGTCCCGCGAATTGCCAACGCGTGTGCGCCGGGAAGAAATTCCGGTAGCTCGCGCGGAGATGTCCCGGTGGCGTCGCGCAAGAGCCGCCTCGCAAAACGAACTGCCCGGACATGAACTTGCCGTTGTACTCGCCGACGGCGCCCTCGACCGCGCGGAAGCGCGGGTAGGGCGAGAACGGGCTGCGCGTCCACTCCCAGACGTCGCCGAACATCTGCTGCACCCCCACTTTCCGCGGGGACGCGGGCTTGGGCCTGAGGCGATTGAGGTCGAGGAAGTTGCCGCCGACGTCGAGTCTTTGCGCGGCCACCTCCCACTCCGCCTCGCTCGGCAGCCGCTTTCCGGACCACGTAGCGAACGCATCAGCCTCGAAGTAGCTGACGTGCGCGACCGGTGCGGTGGGGTCGATCGATTGGAAGCCCCTCAGCGTCATCGTCCAGTGCTGGCCGTCGCGCGTCTCCCAGTAGAGCGGCCGCGACCAGCCCTCAACGAGGGCTTTCGTCCAGCCCTCGGACAGCCACAGCAGAGGCTTGGTGTAGCCACCGTCCTCAATGAACTCCATCCACTCGGCGTTGGTCACCAAACGGTCGGCGAGCCGGAACGGCTCGGTCAACACGCGGTGGCGCGGTCCCTCGCTGTCGAAGGCAAACCCCGCACCGCCGTGGCCGATCTCGATGATTCCTCCTTCGAAGTCGGTGAAGGAGAGCGCAGGCAGGACCGCGGACTCGACCGACAGCGGGGCAGGGTCGCGGTAGGATGGCCGGATCGGATTTTGCGCGAACAGGTGAAGGATGTCCGTGAGCAAGAGCTCTTGGTGCTGCTGCTCGTGATGGCATCCGAGCTCGATCAGCTCGGCGGCGTCGCGGTTCGGCCGAGAGTTGAGCAGCCTCGCGACGGCCTGGTCGACATGCGCCCGGTACGCGTAGATCTCGTCCAACGCCGGCCGCGTGACCATGCCACGCCTTGGACGCGGCTGCCGCGCCCCCAGCGTCTCGTAGTAGGAGTTGAACAGGAACGTGAACTTCTCGTCGAACGGCTTGTAGCCCTTCAGGTGGCGCGAGAGCACCATCGCCTCGAAAAACCAGGTGGTATGTGCGAGGTGCCACTTCGCGGGGCTCGCGTCGGGCATCGACTGCACCGTTGCGTCCGCGTCTGACAGGGGCTCGCCGAGGGCCTCGCTGGTTTGCCGCACCTCGAGATAAAAGCGCTCTAGGTCGCTAAGCGCGAGCGCGGACTGGAAAAGGTGCACAGGGACCATTGCAATTCCTCACGGTGACTTTCGGATGTGCAGCCGCAACGGGCAAGGCGCCGCGCATCCGCGACGATATGGGACATTCCTGGCTCGCGAATCTCGAAACCGTGTCCGGCCGTCCAAACCACCAGCTAGTGCTCCACGGATACTGCGAGGATGCGTCGCAGTACCCGTCTCACGGAAGCGAAGTAAAGCTCAGGGCACCGCCGTCGACGCATCCCTGCGCCGCCCTCAGGCGGCGCTTCTGCGCGGAAGTTTCCACTGCGGGCGTACGAAGTGGCAGGTGTAGCCACTCGGGTGGCGCTCCAGGTAGTCTTGGTGCTCAGGCTCAGCCTCCCAGAAGTCGCCAGCGGGCGAGACCTCCGTCACCACCTTGCCCGGCCACAGCCCCGAGGCTTCGACGTCGGCGATCGTGTCTTGCGCAACGCGGTGCTGCTCCTCGCTGGCGTAGAAGATCGCAGATCTGTAGCTCGCGCCGCGGTCGTTTCCCTGCCGGTTGGGAGTTGTCGGATCGTGGATCTGGAAGAAGAACTCCAGCAGATCGCGGAAGCTCGTCTTGCTCGGATCGAATGTGATCTCGATCGCTTCCGCGTGCGTGCCGTGGTTGCGGTATGTGGCGTTCTTGACGTCACCGCCGGAGTATCCGACCCGCGTCGATACGACGCCGGGGAGGCGCCGCGCCAGCTGCTGCATTCCCCAGAAGCAACCCCCCGCCAGGATAGCGCGCTCTATAGTCGTTGCCATCGTCAGGCCTCCTGCTTTGCAAAGAGCTTTGCGTACTCGCCGTACCCTTCGCTCTCTAGTTGGTCACGGTGGATGAAACGCAGGGAGGCCGAGTTCATACAGTATCTCAACCCGCCCTTGTCGCGCGGCCCGTCGGGGAAAAGGTGGCCCAAGTGGCTGTCGCCGTGCTTGGAGCGGACCTCGGTCCGTGTCATGCCATGCGAGCTGTCCACGTTCTCGACGACATTCGCGGCCTCGAGGGGCCGCGTGAAACTTGGCCAGCCTGTGCCGCTGTCGAACTTGTCGAACGACGCGAAGAGCGGCTCGCCGGAAACCACGTCGACGTAGAGACCAGGTTCCTTGTTGTCCCAGTATTCATTGGCGAAGGGGCGCTCGGTTCCGTCAGTTTGCGTGACGCGGTACTGCTCGGGAGTCAACTTCGAGACCGCTTCTGGGTTTTTCCTGTAGGTCGGCATTCGCGGAGCTCCTTTTTTGTTCTGCATTGAAGATAGGGCACGGGGCGGGCGAGCGTC
This sequence comes from Mesorhizobium sp. M0408, assembly GCF_040321495.1. NCBI lineage: Bacteria > Pseudomonadati > Pseudomonadota > Alphaproteobacteria > Hyphomicrobiales > Phyllobacteriaceae > Mesorhizobium > Mesorhizobium sp. M0408. Next base: position 4,579 of record NZ_JAMYRO010000068.1, read on the forward strand.
CAATCACCTCCGTCTATCGAAACGATGCCACGTGGATCGCCGCTCGAGGTGTTTGCATCTGGCGGGGACGGATTCACTTGCCGCAGAAGCGACGGGGTCAGACATTGCTGGAACCGGACTTCGAATCGGCGCTCGCCGCGATACCGAGTGGCTACGGAGAAGGCGTGTACGAGGGGCTGCGGTACGGCGTCACCGTGCGGAAACCTCGCGACGGAAAGCGGACCAGCCTGTTCGCGCGAGCGCTCGCCGGTGGCGACGTGGTCAGCTTCAACCTTCACCGACTGAGGTCCGGCGAGGGCCTCCTTTGCGGCCCTACGAAATGCCGATCGAGAAGGTCGTCGCGTTTGTTCTCGGGTATGTCCCCGATTTTCCAAAGGTATGCCCTGGGTGAGGGACTTCGACCGTCCAGTCGCGAAGCCGCGCGACCTTGACGAAAGCGTCGAGCGCCGGCGAGTAGCGACGCCCCTGCACGGCCAGCAACCGCACCTGCCGCGAAACCGGGTTGCCTTCGAGGGGAATGGTCTTGAGTGTCGGAAGGCGCGGCATGTGCTCGGGCGCGAGCATCAAGCCGAAGCCAGCCGCGGCCATGTGCTGCAGGTGCAAGTCGCTACCGCTGCAGTGCCCGCGGTGGGGCGGTTCCTCAGGGAAATACGACCGTAGGATCTTCGGGCCGACGTCGCATCCGGCGCGTTC
>NZ_JAMYRO010000069.1:0-4186 GCF_040321495.1 Mesorhizobium sp. M0408
GCATCATCAACGAGGTACGCGGCATCAACCGCGTGGTCTACGACGTGACGAGCAAGCCGCCAGGCACCATCGAGTGGGAGTGACGGATACAAATGGCGGCAATAGCGTAGTTTGAAGTAGTTACGACAAGTCTTCGTGGCACTCTTGAGCGACCTCCAATGACTCAGGATATTCCTCGTGTGATTTGATGGCGCTTTCTCGAAAAGTAAAGAGAGGTGTGGTCGGCGGAGTATATTGGCGTGCTGGAGCGTACAATTCGGCGGTTCGCTGGAGATCGGCGCAGCTGGCGTCGCAATCGGAAAATGAACGCAATCCTAGCCAGCGCAGCACGACAACTTGGCGACGTCCTTGGCAAAGCCGAGTGCCGCGAGCTTCAAGCCCTCGACAGTGGTTAAATACGGAAAGATCGCATCGGCGAGATCCTCGACATTGAGGCCTTGCCGGATCGCCAGCGCCGCGGTCTGGATACTGTCGGCTCCTTCCGGCGCGAGAATATGCGCGCCGAGCAACCGGCCACTGCTGGCATCGGCCACGAGCTTGATGAGCCCACGGGTGTCGCGAGCGGCGAGTGCGCGCGGCACCCGCTCGAGACCGATCGTCGAGACACGGACGGCATGTCCGGCGGCACGGGCCGCGGCCTCGGTGAGGCCCACGCTCGCCACTTGCGGGTCGGTGAAAACGATGGCAGGCATGGCGCTGTTGTCGTAGCGCAGGCTGTCGCCGTTGAGCGCATTCTTGGCAGCAAGCTTGGCACCATAGGCGGCCATGTAGACGAACTGGTCGCGGCCGGTGACATCGCCGGCAGCATAGATGCCGGCCCCGGAGGTGCGCATGCGGTCATCAACGACAATGCCGCCTTTCGGTGAGAGCACGATGCCGTGCTCGGCGAGCCCAAGGTCTTCGATGTTGGGCGTGCGACCGGTAGTGATCAGCACCTGATCGGCGATCGTCGTATCGTGGCAGTCGATGGAAACGTCGAGCACAATGCCGTTCTCGGTCCCGCGGATAGCACGGTAGGCGATGCCAGAGACCACGGTGATCCCTTCGTCCTCGAAATACCCCGTCAGGGCCGCGCCGATCTCGGGCTCGGCCTCGGGGAGCAGCCGAGACCGGCAAACGAGCGTCACCTTGACGCCGGCGCGGGCGAACATCTGGGCGAGTTCCGCCCCGATGTAGCCGCCTCCGATGACGAGCAACGATCGTGGTAGCTCCTCAAGATCGAGCGCGGTCGTACTGGTCAGATAGGGCACGTCCTCAATGCCAGGGATGGCGGGAACAGCCGGCCGCGCGCCGGTCGCGATAATGATCTTGCCGGCGGGAATGCGCGCGCCGTTCACCTCGACACCACCTTCCACGAGACGCGCCGCGCCCTCATGATAGGCGATGCCGTTATAGGCCGGCAGCAGATCCACGTACTTGGCTTGGCGCAGTTCGGAAACGAGTGCGTCCTTCTGACGGATGGTTCCGCGCCAGTCCGTCAGCTCGGCCTCGGCCGCGATGCCGGCGAAACGTGCTGCCACGCGAGCGTTGTGAAGTGTCTCGGCAGCGCGGATCAGCGTCTTCGATGGGACGCAACCGATATTGACGCAAGTGCCGCCGATGGTGCCGTGGCCGATGAGGGCGACTTGCGCACCCTGATCGGCGGCGGTGATCGAAGCCGAGAAGCCGGCTGAGCCGGCGCCGATGACGACGAGATCGTAGGCGCCACCATTGCGACCGTTCGCGCGGAAGGGGCGGTCTGTTGCTGCAGCGCTCTTCAACGCCGCGCGGACCGACGCGTGTGGTGCCATCTCGAGGCCAGCGAGGCTGGGTCCGAAGAGAGCGCGACCCGCCTCCAGTCCTTCCTCGATCGACAGCCGAAAACCGGGCTCGTCCGCGGTACGCTCGCGGCGCCAGGCGGAGAGATGGTCTTCCGAACAGAAGAACGCGGTCGTCGCGCACAGCGAGTTCGCCGCGCACGCGCCTTCGTAATGGACACTTTGCCACATAACGGACGTCTTCGGTTCAACGCGAGCCAGCATCCTACCTTGATCCCGTGTGCTGATCCGAATTGGCGCACCACAATGGCGGCAGCGCGATGCAATCGCGATGTCGCGACCGGTCATGGCGCCGATGCCGAGCGCGTCCACTGCGCACATGGCGTTAACGACGCGTCCGTCCAAGGTGACCTGATGGTCCGCATCCCGGTCGGTAAAGGGATAGGCTCCGACGATCCGATCGCCGTTGAGCACGACGAGGTCACGACGTTGGAGTTCTTCGAGCTGCGGCTGAACGGTCGTCTCGCTCAGCCCCGCGCGCTTGGCAATCGCACTTTGGGTAGGTGCTCGCCCTGCCTCGGCGTAGAGCTTAAGCAGCGCAACGCGAACTCGATCCACGAGACGGTCGCGGTCGCTCCAACGATCGGCGGGTTGGTTGGGTCCAGCCATGATCCGCAGAACATCGTTCATGGCCAGCAGTGCGTCTTTGACGAGGGGAGATGTGACCACAGACCAGTCCGGAAACGTCACGCCGGGCCGCACGGTGTAGCTCGGCGGTGTCGCGGATGCGGAAGCTGCAAGCTTGCCCTGGGGCGAGGAGGATGCGCAGCAATCGTTCATTGCTTCATGCTTTCCTTGTGAATCTTCTTCTCGCAGCCCGCGGCTTGTGCCCGGCGATAATGGACGCCCCACGCGACGAGGCCGAGGCTCGCGCCGATCAGGGGAAGCACCACCAGACCGGCGCCTGCCAACCACGCGCCAAGGCCGGCCAGGGGCAGACCCACGGCGAGGAGCGGCGCCGCGCAGCAGATCGCGGCGAGGATGGCGCCGGCCACGCCGGCGCGGACCAGGGCGCGGTCGCTCATCTCAACTGCCCTGCTGTGTCGGATGGGCCGGATAGCCGGCATTCATGCTAGCGGTCGCGATAGTATCCGGGTTCGTCTTAGCGTCGTCGAAGGTCACGGTCGCGGTCTTGGCTTCGAAGGAGACGGCGACCTTCGCAACGCCGGGGACCGCCGCCATTGAGCTCTGCACGATGTAGGGACATGAGGCGCAGGTCATGTTGTCGACAGCGAAGGTGACGGTGCGCTCGCCAGCCCACGCGGCCGGAGCCACGATAACGGAGCCGATCAGGGCGAGCGCGCTCAAATACTTGGTCATGGATGAAACTCCTTTGTCTCAGGCGCCGAGCAGCAGCGGGGCGATGTAGTCGAAGGCGAAGGCGGCCAATACGAGCACCGTCGCGATCCAGAGCGCGAGTTGAACGAAGCGGCTAGGGATCGGGCGCGCGCAAGCGGCGTCATCGGCGCAGGCTCGCCTGGGCTTCCAGTAGACGAGGTAGAAGCCGCATCCGAGAAGGCTTGCCGTGCCGGCGACGAAGAATGGCTTGTAAGGCGCGAGCGCCGTCAGATTGCCGATCCAGGCCCCGCCGATGCCAAGGCTGAACAGAAGCAGCGGCACGATGCAGCAGGAGGAAGCCGCGAGTGCGCCGAGAATGCCGCCCACGGCGATCAGACGCTGCCGCCCGGCGTCGCCTCGTTCAGAGGCAGACAAGTCTGCAGCGGCAGTTTGGGCCGCCGTTGTTCCGGATCGCGATGCAACCATGTCCGGCCTCTCTTCCTTGCCGAAATCCCAAGCGTGCCGTAGCATGCGGTCTGTAGTCACTACAGGGTCAAGAGGGATTTTGCGATGCGCGATCATGCCGCGGTGAAGGGCCTGCAACGGGCCGAGCTCGCGCAGCGTACGGGCTGCAATCTGGAGACCGTGCGCTATTACGAGAAGGTCGGCCTTCTGCCCGAGCCGCCGCGTACGACGAGCGGCTATCGCAGCTACGACACCATGCACGAGCGGCGCCTTTGCTTCGTGCTACGCGCGCGAGAGCTAGGCTTTTCCCTCGATGAAATCCGCGAACTGCTGCGCCTCGTGGATGAACGCGATCGGCCTTGCGGCGAGGCAAGAGATGTGGCCGCCGCCCATCTTAAGGACGTGCGGACGAAAATCGCTGACCTCAAACGGATGGAGCGCATGCTGAAGGAGGTGGTCGCGCAATGCGCTGACGGCACGTTGCCGGAGTGCCCGCTGATCGAGACGCTGTTCCAGGAGCGAACTACCGCATAAGTGCGTCCGAAGGCGACTGGACGATGCGCGCCTACCGCGAGCACGCGGTCGAGACGATCCGCAAACAGGTCGGCAAGGGCAAGGTGATCTGC
>NZ_JAMYRO010000070.1:0-3190 GCF_040321495.1 Mesorhizobium sp. M0408
GGGACGATGCCATCTCACGCAGGCATCCGGCCTGCGCAACTGGGTGAAGGGCCCTTCCGCGTTCCAACCTGACCTGGGATTTGATTGCATTTTCGGCAATATTGCATTTTCGGAAATCAGGTCCGGGCCCTCTTCATCCGAAGGGATGAGTTCAGCTGCCGATTCTCCATCGGGTGTTATCGGGGCGTCGAGTGAAACGAAGTTCAATGGGAGCAACTTCGGTTTCCGCTTCATCCGTCGGCTCGACAGAACGTCCTTATTGGCGATTAGGTAGGTGCTAACTGCCGACAATATCCACCAACGGGCATTGGTTCCGAACCGAAATCCTCTGCTCGGAGCGAAACAACGGGCAGCCTCGAGCAGGCCGCATCGTGCCTCCTGCTTGGAGTCCTCGACCGAAAGGCCACTCCTGCGCAGGTCCTGGACAATTCTGGTCACAAGCGGCTCGTGGGCTAGGACCAGTGCGTGCAGCGCGCGATCACCGCCACTGGTTTTCCAGCGATCGAAAAGCGAGAGTTCCTCCTCCCGGCTCATCAGGCCGCCTGATCGGCTCGTTAATACCCGTCCGAAGCCTTGCCTATGGTCGACTACCCGTTCGTCCGTAACCGGACTTGGCTGCTTGCCCGAGAACGAAGACCAAGCGCCTGGAGACGACGCTCGGTTACCCATGCGCCCAAAAGCGACCTGATCGAGAGCGGCGTCCATGGCTCAAAACCTCTTCGGTGGCACAAAAAAGGCAGATGGTGTGGCCGGCATCCATGCCGGCCAGGTGAGAGCACCAGTGATACTCGCCGTCCGGCGAGTTCTTCACTCGTTTGTCGCCATAGGCGGCAACCTCGCCGGTACTTTGGATGACATAGCCTTGCGGCTTCTCTCTGGTCGCCTTGGCGTTGAGCAATCCAGGTTGGAGCACCGGGCCCAAGGATAAGTCCATCCGGTCGGCGCTTGACGCGCACTAGCCGGAGACACCGTGAGCGTAGAAATGGCAAGACTGGCCAAAGCGACGGCACTCATGATAGATACGGCGCGTGAGCAGTACATGACGTTCTCCGGGGTTTTCCAGTCACCAGTCGGCCTGATGATGTATGGCCTTCGCGCATCTATCTGTCGGCTTCCGATGTGACCGACTGTACAGAGTGCAAGACACGTTCTGCCGGTGCGCCTGTCTCGCGAAGATCAACGATGTCGGGGCGGCGCACGCAGGATCTGCAGCTCGCGTCTCGATTGGACCATCACGGGGCGTCGTGCGAAGACTGGACCCGGACCGCGCATGTAGTGAAGCTCGGGTCGGTATCGTGGAGCCACGAAATCGCGAACCGCGGATACCCAGCCTGCGATTAAAGCGCGGAGTTTCATCGTAGTTGTTCCTTTCCTGTCTAGGCAGCGTCAGTCCGCAAAGCAGGCCAACGTTGCCGGCAACCAAAGATCGATCGTCGTGCCCCGACTAGGAGCGCTTGTTATTGAGAGTCCACCACCCAAGCTTTCCATCAGTTGCCTGACGGTCGCGAGGCCAAGACCGGTGCCATTGGTCCTCGTCGAGAAATTCGATTGTCCCGCCATCTTCAGCGTCTGGTGGTCCATCCCCACCCCGCTGTCGGCGACAGAAAGGCGGATCATCCGCTCGCGTCCGCCTGGGTGAGAGGCAGGCGGAAACTCCAACGCCGCTGTGATGGTGACGTCGCCGCCTTCGGGCATAGCGTCGCGCGCATTGAGAACCAGGTTGAGCAGAGCGCGCTCGACAAGCTGGCGGTCGATGAAGGCAGGCGGAAGCTCTTCGGCGCTGTCTAATTTGAGCCTGATATCTGGAGAGAGGACGCTGGCGAGAGCCGGCTCGAGTAGCTCAAGTAGCTGGCGAATCAGCACAGGTTCAGGGCGCACCGGCCGCGGATTGGTGAAATCGAGAAGTTGGCGAGCGAGTACCTTGGCTTGAAATGCGCAGTATATTGCGCCATCGATCTTCTTCAGCTGCCTGGACGTACCTACGTGTCGAGCTTGCAGTTCCTCAAGGATAGTGACGATTGGCGTCAGTAGGTTGTTGAAATCGTGAACGATGGACGAAAGAAGCAGCCGCGAGTCAGTCGCTGTAACGGCTGGAGCCGCCTCCGAGCCGCGATAGCCTGATGTCAAAGGCGCTGGGGCCCGGTGAGCGGGCAAGCGACCCAAAGCCGTCGCGGATTCTGATGCGCGCATGCCAACCTCGCAAGATTGGAAGAGCCATTCGCGGCTACTTCGTTACTCGTAATTTGATCGTTTTGCATGCCGTGAGCTATTGCACGTGGGTGGTGCGCAATGATCGATACGTTGCAGCAAGTAAACCTAGATTTAGTACGAACGTGTCGGACTTTCATGTTCGCACGTCGCGTCCGCCCCGGAAGCCCCGGCCGCGGCAAATCAGAGAAAGTCGGGTGGCGAATGTAGCTCGCCGGCATCTGAGCCGCGTCGAGTCGACACACGAAGGATTTGCTTCGATGCGAATGTATGAGTTCCCCGATTCGCCCTGGGTAACGCTTCAATTTCGAAATCTCGGAGGAGCCCTTTTCCAAGGTATGCCGTTGCGAGCCATTTCGTAGCCGGTCTGGTACAGTGAGCGCATGTAGTTGTTGTCAAACGGGGTCTTCGCTTCGACCGTGAAATCGTTTGGATATCGATGAAGTTGTAGTCGATGCCGTGGCGCCTAGAGATCGCATAAAGCCTGTTATGGTCGCCGATGCCTTGCGTCTTGATTGGGGATGAGACCGCCTTCTCCGCGATGTCGCACAAGGTGAGCTTGACGATGCTGGGCTCCGGCGTCGTGCGACCGTTACGGATCACGTACAGCCGGGCCGTGACCCTAGTGTGGAAGGTCCGGTCGAGTTCATGCAAAGTGAGGTCGGCGGGCATCAGGAAGACTTCGTTGCTGGCGCCGTCGTCAACGTGCATCTCGTGATAAGTCTTACCCGCCCCCGTGACTTCCAGATTGACCGGCGGAAAGATGCCGGGGATGGACGGGGACGCTAGGACCACCTGCTTGAATAGCTTCCAGGCGGACCGGCTTGTGACTCGCAGCGATCGCGCCCATGTCCCAGATGATGGCGCGATCGGCATCGAGGTTGGTTGTCCTGATGAAACAGCCGTTGGCCTTTGACCGGCTCCTGCGCAATCTTCGCCAGAACGGCATTGGTGATGTATTTGTCCTCATTTTCGCGAGCGG
>NZ_JAMYRO010000071.1:0-3111 GCF_040321495.1 Mesorhizobium sp. M0408
TCACCACCGTGCCATGGCCGCTCGCCCTTCAGAGCAAGCGCCGTTCTCTCTCCAAAACTTTTTGCAGAACCTTCAGGACACTATCACACCAGAGCCGTGAAAGCGGTTTCAAGGACGGCTGCGCAGTTCACGTCCTGTCCAGGCTGTCCTCGGCAAGAGTGTGCGGTGCAACTTGTGCTGTTTGGGACATGAAAAATAACTGGCGAGTGCCAGAAAAATTCTGACTTTCATCTTGCCGTCGGTCAGCCGCAGTGAAGTTTCGGTTTTGGCTCGGTGCCGGTGAATTTGACGCCGATGCGATCGTTGCGACGCCAGCGAACCTCCGATCGATAGGCAACTCCATCGACCGACACGTAGAGCAAGAAGCGATCGGGAACCCGGGCATCGGGCGCGACCTTCAGCTCAGCGCCCCCTTCATGCTGATTGCGCAAGGTGCAGCTGATCTCGGAATTCTGGATCCCGGTGATGATCGTCCCGCCCTTTAGCACACGTTGGCGGCGCTCGCGCCGATGCTCGTCGGAATTCTCATCAACTGGGTTCGCGGTGTTTGCCATCGATAGAATGTCAGATCAGCTGAATTCGCCCCTAGGTATACCGAACACAGGCGCGCAGCAATGTTGCCCTATTACGTGACATTACAGGGCATGCTCAGGTGAATCTGTCGGGTCGCGCAGAAAAAAGGCAATGATCTAGCAAAGGTCCCGCGTTTGCCGACATGCCGATCAACACGGTTTCCAAGCTTCTGGTCGACGCCGACCTAAATGCTGACCTTCCGGCAGACAGGCCCAGTAGCCGTCGAACTCCACCTCGTGTATCCAGGCGTCGCCCTCGGGCGGCTTCTCGACCAAGGTCGGCATCAAGGCTCAATGAACTCCAGCCGGCTGGTGCCCGCGCCTGCCCACCTACGCAAGGAACCGAGTCTGGATCGTGAGATCCGGCGGCGAGGGCAACGGAACATAATCAGATTACCAAATTAGCAATGATGCATGGGATGGCCTATAACTTGCGCAACCGGCGAACGACCGAATTGCCGCTAGTTAGCGCCAGCGGCCGCTGGTCACCCCCCGATTGGCTGCCGGGCCGTTCCTATCAAACCGCTACGCTCGATTGATCGGCTACTCGCGACTATCGAAAGCCACCAACAGGCCAAGGGCCGCAGCGACTTCGAGGATAGCCTCGGTTATATGGTCGTCGCATACTGTCAAATCAGGCGCAGACTGCCGAACGTGGTATAATGCGGCTTTGACCGAGACGGTGTCCCCCCGGTCCGCCCTGTTGAGGATTGCGGCAATCGCCTGTTCTAGAACTGGACCGACCCTTTGGACGATGCTCATCCACCTTCCCCCCCGGGAACGCTAGCGTCAAAAATAACGTGTTCGAGGCCGGAATGCAACCGATGGGCGAAATCGCGACTATTTTTTCGGTCTAATCGTTGCGCATCTGCAAAGGAGACCGAAGGCAAACATGCCGCAGCGGAGCCAAGGGCGATGAATCGTCTCAAAAGGCCTATCGTTGTTAGAGTTACAAAAGTTGAACTTCATCGGGGAACACTCCTTCTGTCTGCCTGTTCAATTTGCCAGGCGCATCCCCCGCATTCAGACAGGAGAAAGAAGATGAAACGCATCCTTTTGGCTTCGGCCGTGCTGGCGCTGTCGGCCGGGCTTTCCTTTGCCCAGACGACGAGCGGAACCTCGACGAGCGGAACCTCGACCACGACAACCATGCCCAGTACGACGGATCAGGGCACCGGCACGACGAGCAGCGGGACCAACATGTCCGGCGATCAGGGCACCGACACGACCACCACCAGCGGCACCACAAATCCGAACTCGGCCAGAGACTGCGCGCCCGGCCAGCAGACTGGCAGCGCTCAGCAGGCGGCGCCAGGTCAGCAGGACACGACAGCCAACACCGCCGCGCCAGGCCAGGTGAAAAAGACCGACGAAGGTTGCTGATTGGCACATCGGCACAGGTTGGAATCACCAGCGTGTGGCTGGCCAGTCTCCCCCGACCACCGCCTGAACTCAACTCGGCTGGCGAGCAAGTTGCCGCCAGCCGAGCATCAGTCCAGGAACTCTGCGCGTGATTGAGCGGCTCAACGGCGAGATTAAGCGGCGCGCCGAGGTCGTCGGCATCTTACCCGACTAGGACGCTATCGTCCGCCTCGTAGGCGCGCTCCTGCTCGAGCAGAACGACGAATGGGCCGTTCCAAGCCAGATACATGACAGTGGAAACCATCAGCCAAATGAGCGATGATCCGCTCATCAGCCTGCTAGCGGTGGCACGCTGATCATCCCGGCCCCCATGCCGGAGAGCGCGGCGACCAAGCCGTCAGCTTCACCACATCCTGGGACACGATCTGAAAATGGGTTTAGCCAAAGACTTGTCTAATGTTGCGCTCACATTCAATTGTCCGGATTGCTCCTATCCGGCAGTAAGGAAAGGCTCTGCACTAAGAACGATCGCGCACTTCAGATGCCACGGGTGCAACGCCAAGGTGCGGATCACTTATCAGCAGAAGCTAGCAATCTTCGAACAGCACAGGCTATCGGCCGCCCAGATGGCGTTGCGACAACTCAACTCTGCTTTGCGGTAAGCCTAGGCGGCTTTGCCCAAGGGTGAGGCGCGGCATGGCCGGTGTCGCCCTAATCCTGATCCCGGAAGTCCAGCAGCGAGGCGTTGCGTAGACCCTCTTCGCGGTGCACATGCTTACGCGGCCAATCAGCCCCGGCTTAGACCCATTGGGTGGCTGGGCGTTCATGCCCTTTGGCGGCGGCCCGGCATGCTCCTGGCGCCGCTTCCATAGCCGCTCGCGGGTCGCTCGGGTGCGCCCAACGCCGAGCAGCTGGCCGAATGCGGTCGCCGGACTTTGTGCCGGTCGGGGCTAAAGAGTGCCCATATCAAATGGAGTGAAATCCTTAGTCGTTCCTTCATTCATCTTGGCTTAAATACTTCCATGGAATGGGGTTCCCGTATCTTGAGGCGGTTTGTTCGCCGTCTGCGACAAACAGGCGAGAGCGGCAACATTGCTACTATTTTTGCTCTGTCTTTGCCGATTGTCGTCGGCGGTGCGGGCCTCGGTATCGAGACTTCCTATTGGTATTACAGCAG
>NZ_JAMYRO010000072.1:0-2595 GCF_040321495.1 Mesorhizobium sp. M0408
GTAAGCGCGAATTTCCCCGCACCTTTTGCTGTTGAGTGCTCTGATGCATGAGGTGTCCACCAAAATAGGTGGACACCTTGTGATGGAAGAAGATGAGCAGAAACTGCGGGTGAGGCTTGTCGGTCGGGACGGGCGACGCCGATACGACCCGGCATCGAAGGACCGTCTTGTCTCGGCCTGTCTTGAGCCTGGCGTGTCGGTATCGAGGCTTGCGCTCGAACATGGGGTCAATGCGAACCTTCTTCGGAAGTGGATAAAGAAGCGGGCGGAGACCCAGTCCCTCCCACAGCCCCCACCATCGGCGTTCATCCCGGTTCAGATTGAAAGCACTTCCGATCGGGCCTTGCTGCGACAGAGCAGCATGGCTGCGGTGGATTTGCCGGGGACTTGCGATGGGGCACGTAGGTCGGCATCGAAAAGGACAGCGCCTTTTTCCTCTCCAGCCAAGGTGAGCGCGTCGCTGCCGAACGGCGTGAAGTTGACGCTGGAATGCGGTGATGTGGATGCGTTGACGGCGACCATCGGAGCACTGGGTCATGTTCAGACTGGGCGCTGACCTGAAAGTCTACCTGCACCGCGAGCCGATCGACTTCCGGGCCGGCATCAACAGCCTTGCGGTTCTGGTCCAAGAGACGATGGCGCTCGATCCGTTTGCTCCGGCGGTTTTTGCGTTCTGCAATCGCCGTCGCGACCGGATGAAGCTCCTGTTCTTCGATCGGTCGGGCTTTGTGCTGGTAATGAAGCGGCTGACCGAGGACAAGTTCCGGTGGCCGCGCCGGGAGGCAGCGGTGGTCACGCTTACGACCGAGCAATTGCACTGGATCCTCGACGGCATCGACATCGATGCGATGGTCCGCCATCCGGTGCGGCAATATCAGGTTGCCGGTTGAGGGCTCTCGAATTGAGCGGTTGACGCGGCGGCATGCTTTCGATTCAAGAATCTGATGAATCGACCCGGCGAACCGACTGTTGAAGCGTTGATGGCGCGTATTGCTGCGCTGCAGGCGCAGAACCGTCAACTCACCGAACGCGTCGTCAAACTCGAGGAAGAGCTGGCGCTTGCACGACTGCATCGTTTTGCGCCGCGCAGTGAAAAGCACATTGACCGCCTCTTCAATGAAGCCGAACAGGCCGCGGATGAGGACGCCGCCGACAACGAAGATGGCGGCGTCGTTGTCCTGCCGGACACGGGCTTGCCGGCGAGCGAAGGGGCGACGGGAAAGAAGCGCGGCCGCAAGGCCTTGCCGGAAAACCTGCCGCGCGAGCGCGTCGAGTATGACCTTCCCGACGATCAGAAGGCTTGTCCTTGCTGCCGTCACCAGATGCATCGCATGGGCGAGGCCGTTACCGAGCAACTTCATATCGAGGTGAAGGCGAAGGTCCTGCAGAATGTGCGGTTCAAATATGCTTGCCGTCATTGCGACCGTACCGGCATCAACACGCCGGTCGTGACCGCGCCGATGCCCGCGCAACCCTTGCCTGGCAGCATCGCCACGGCTTCGACGCTGGCCTTCGCGCTCGTTCACAAATACGTCGACGGCACACCGCTCTACCGCCTGGCGCAGGCCTTCGAGCGCGCGGGCGTTCCTGTCAGCCGTGGCGCTCTGGGTCACTGGGTGATCGGCTCGAGCGAAAAGCATCTCGCCCGCATCTATGACGTGCTGAAGCTGCGGCTCAGATCGCAGCCCCTCATCCATGGCGACGAGACCACGGTCCAGGTGCTGAAGGAAATGGACAGAGAGGCCACCAGCACCTCGTACATGTGGGCATACCGGAGCGGCCACGACAGTGACGAGCCGATCGTGCTGCTCGATTATCAGCCGGGTCGCGGCCAGATACACCCGCAGACCTTCTTGGGCGATTACCGCGGCATCGTGATGAGTGACGGTTATTCCGCCTGGCGCACGCTGGAAGGGGCAACGCATCTTGGCTGCATGGCCCATTCCAGGCGGCGCTTCGTCGATGCCCTAAAGGCGAGGAAGAAAGGCGGCGGCCCGCCGGAACAGGCGCTCCGGTTCTTTGAACAGCTCTATCGGGTTGAAAGGCAGGCGCGGAACGAAATCCCCGATGACGGCGAAACGCGAGATCACTGCATTCGCCACTTCCGCCAGCAACATAGTGTCCCGATCCTCCATGCTCTCAAGGCATGGCTCGACGACATCGCCCCAAAAGTCTTGCCGGACAGCAAGCTCGGCGACGCCGTCTCCTACACCCTGAACCAATGGGGATATCTGACTCGTTACACCGAGGACGGCAGCATGCCGATCGACAACAATCTTCTCGAGCGTGACATCAGAATCTTTGCCACTGGCCGGAAAAGTTGGCTGTTCAGCGATACCGTCGACGGAGCCAGGGCCAGCGCCGTCATCTACAGCCTGATGTTGACCTGCCGCGCCTGTGGCGTCGAGCCGTTAGCGTGGCTGCGCCACGTCCTCACTGAACTACCTCAGCGCCCCGAGAACGCAGCCATCGAGGATCTGCTGCCCTTCAACTTCGCCAAAGCAACAGCAGCCTGATCAGACCAGATACCGTTCCCGACTCGAAGGCCATCCGTCGAAAGCGCTCGCGTCAACGTGCAGCGAAAATAGCGCTTAC
>NZ_JAMYRO010000073.1:0-2037 GCF_040321495.1 Mesorhizobium sp. M0408
AACAGCCGTTGGCCTTTGACCGGCTCCTGCGCAATCTTCGCCAGAACGGCATTGGTGATGTATTTGTCCTCATTTTCGCGAGCGGTGCGTTGCTGGTGAAGGATCCGCTCGACAGTGCGCCAAGGAGGCTGTGCTTCCTGTAGATGTTAGCGTCCTTGACTGTGGTAAAGGCTTGTTTGAGCTGCCGGTCCGAGAAAGGCGAACGGCGCAATCAACGCACCCCCCCACCGATCCCAGTCCCAGTCACGATGTCGCACCTGGGGTTGGTTCCGGGCCTTCTCCCAGCCAGCAAGAAGGCTCCGGCCCCGAACGCGCCGCTGCTGCCGCCACCGGACACGGTGAGTGCGTTGAGCTCCTTCAACTTTATGGATGGATCAGTCCTGGCCGCCTTCAAGCGCTAGGTGCGAAAAGCGACAAGCCGGTGAGCGGGATAGCTGGCATAGGAGCAGCCCCAAACGCGGATGTCGTCGCAATAGCCGCGAACCTCGGCGGCGGAGATCAATTGCGTAGGGACGCCGTCGCACGGTCGTGCGGCAATGCAGGCACTCAGCTGGGCCGCGCACAGGCCAAGGAGGATCGTCTCCCGCAAGACCTTTGCCATGTACCGTTGATGGCGGCGAACAATGACCTGGTCAATCTGATTGACAGGAATAGTGCCTCGCCGAAAGCTATACAGCTCAGGAGCGTTGCGGCTTGTCGGGCACCAGCATGAGTTTGTCCACCATTCGGCCCAGTTCGGGAAGCGAACCGGCCTTCATCTTCTGCATAGCCCTGCTCCGATGCACCTTCACCGTGGCTTCGGCGATGCCGATATCATGGGCAATCTGTTTGCTCAGGCGGCCGCGAGCGACCTGAATCATGATCTCGCGCTCTCTCGGACTGAGCGAGCCGAAGCGCTCCCTAAGGTCGACCAGGCCCTTCTCGTTTTCCCGACGTGTGCGATCACGGAAAAGGCCGATTTGAATCGCCTCGAGGAGATCCTGATCGCGATACGGCTTGGTCAGGAACTCGATGGCACCTCTCTTCATCGCCTGCACGGACATCGGGATGTCACCGTGCCCCGTGACGAAGATGATAGGTAGTTCCCTGTTTGCTTCAGCGAGCTCGCGCTGCAAATCAAGACCGCTTTGCCCAGGTAATCTGACGTCGAGCACCAGGCAGGTCGGCCCATCCGTTGGATCGGACCTGAGAAAATCGGCAATGGACCCAAACAGCTGGACGGTGACACCGACCGATCGCAATAACCGCCCGACCGAGGCTCGAACCGCCGGATCGTCGTCGATGACCAAGACGGTGGAGCTTGCGTCAGGTATCGCTGTCCCATGGATCACGGCAACGAGCCCTTTGTCGCGGTTTGCAGATTTGGCCCACACGCACAAATCTAGTCCGAATCCCTGGACCTGAACAGCCCTTCCGTCTCTGAGGACTGGAAGGGCTAGACCCAGTTTATGCGCACTGGCAGAGTTCCCCCGGCCGCTTTCGGTGCCCAGCCTTCGCAATTCTCGCCCGGAGATAAACCAAAGTTTACGGAGCATCGGCGTTGCACCCGTGGCATTCTTCACGAGATCACGTAGTCCCCCACGGGGCGACGGCATTGTTGGGCTGCTTACACGGCGGTTCGAGCGAACTGCCAAAGGCGGCAGATGAAGAAATTATTGGTTTCGATCGTTGAAGATGATCGCTTCTTTCGCGAGTCCATGCGAAGGTTCATGAAGTCGCTCGGCTACACGGTCGAGGCGTTTCCATCGGCGGCCGATTTCCTGGCGTCCCCCCATCTCGCCGAGACGACCTGTCTCATCGCCGACATCCATATGCCTGTGATGACCGGGCTCGAACTCTACCGACACCTTGTCGATGAAGGGCGAGCGATTCCGACAATCCTCGTGACAGCCTACCCCAACGATGCTGATCGGGCCCGCGCACTGAACAATGGTGTCGTCTGCTATCTGGGCAAGCCAGTGGATGAGGACGATCTGAAAAGGTGTCTCGCCGCAGCTCTCACACCTGCTGGAACGACACCAAGAGTTTCATGATCTC
>NZ_JAMYRO010000074.1:0-1599 GCF_040321495.1 Mesorhizobium sp. M0408
CCTGGTCAGCAGGACACGACAGCCAATACCGCCGCGCCGGGCCAGGTGAAAAAGACCGACGAAGGTTGCTGATTGGCACATCGGCACAGGTTGGAATCACCAGCGTGCGGCTGGCCAGTCTCCCCCGACCACCGCCTGAACTCAACTCGGCTGGCGAGCAAGTTGCCGCCAGCCGAGCACCACCGCAAAGCCGCTCGCTCGCTACAGCGCTATCGAGAGCGCGCTCGCGAGCGGCTTCGCTACCGGAGCCAGACCATCGCCGGTGAGCCGCCGAAGGAACGTGGCATCTTGCCGCGCTGCGCCGATCCCCGCTGCCGGAGCCGATCTCCAGGTCAAGATCTGATGCGACATCTGCCTCGATACAAACCGACTCGGAGCCCTGCTCTAAAGGACGGCCCAACGAAACGACCATAATCTTTTCATCTCCTCCCTCACAGCCGCCGAATTCGTCGCGGTGTGCTTGAGAAGCCGTCGGGCAAGCGGCATGACGAGCTCGAAAAAAGTTCGCGGCGTCGGACGGTGCGCAGATGCTTTTTGCCAGCCGGGTCCTGTTGTTCGACGAGAGGATGGTCCGGCGAGGCAAAGTGCCGGGCCCAAGGAGAGCCAGCTCAGCCTCAATCGCATCGGCCACCGGTTCTTTGAATTCGCGGTAATCCATATTCATGCAACCACTGCCCTTGTCTTCGCGTTTAGCCGCGTTCAATCGTGGAGAGCGACAAGAATGCGGGCCTTCAGTCCAATTACAATCTGCCTCGATGGCAACCTAACGGTGGTCGCGTCCATAGCCGACGCAATGAAGGTGCTTCAGCAACCATGGCCAAGAATGGGAAAGCCGGGGCGGCTCAACGCGATCCGAATGGTCGAGGAATCCCTGGCCGGGCATTGCAGCCAGCAAGCTGCATTCGAGGCCTTCAAGGCGGCCGCGGCTGAACAGGGACTCCTTAGAACAAGAGGGACCAGCGCAGGTCTGGGGAAAGTTGCGCGGATGGTTGAAGACCTGATGTGAGATCATGCCGGCCTCGCTAACACTGCAGAGGCGCCCCACTTGAAGCCCGAATACTGCCTTCTCCCGCGAGAGCCGAAACGCCTCAAACCGGGGTATTAGCCCGGACGCGAGAAGGCCCTGGCTTCGCGTCCGGGACAGCCAGGACCACTTATCCGACGGTGAATTCTGCGCTGCCTAAGCAGTGCGGCTGCACGCCCATTTGCGATCGCGTTTGGGATCCACATTGAGGTTAACTCTGATGATCTGCCCCATCCTGTCAGAAAAAGACATTTCCCTTGACCTTGCGAGTAAAGGAAAGCAATCAGGATTGCGCCGAGAACTGGGCTTGATGAGCAGATGATTCTCCGTGGTCTCTTCGACCGCGAGTGTCTCGGCTCGACGGCATCGGTCGTGGCGTCGCGATCCCTCACGCTCTGCTGGGCACGATCTCTTCGCCAGTCGTGTCTTTGACGCGCCTGGCCCAGCCCGTTGACTTCGACGGGCCCTACGACAACCAGTCGATCTCATTTAGAGCGTCGGACGTTCAGTTTGAATCGCGAGGGATTCCAGTGAGGCGTGGTTCATGATTCACTTCCTGTAGGAGGTGATTTGCC
>NZ_JAMYRO010000075.1:0-1146 GCF_040321495.1 Mesorhizobium sp. M0408
ACCTGGCTCGCCTATAATACTTGGGGCGGTTCGAACATTACAATGGGATCACAGGTCCAGATCGCAACCAGTATTCGCCCATTGTCTCAACGCAAAGGCCGTGGGGTCGCGGCTTTGTCGTCCTTCCGCCAGAAGCCCCTCGCGTACCACTGGAAATGATGACGCCGCCGAAGACGGTTCCACGCTATCCGCACAAGGAAGGGGCCTTTGCTACGGGACATTCAGTGAAGTACGCCTCTGCTGGCTGGGCGTTCTACGACAGCCACTTCTTTCGCTTCGCTGAGCGGGCCGGATATGACGTCGATCTCGCCAGCCAGAACGAACTACAGTTCTCGCCCGAGATCCCGCTCGACTATGACTGCGTTGTCTTTGCCGGCCATGACGAGTACTGGACCTCGGAAATGCGGGACGCGGTTGACGCCTTTGTCGATCAGGGCGGCCGTGTGGCACGTTTCGCCGCCAACTTCATGTGGCAGACCAGGCTGGAGGACGAAGGTCGTCAGCAGGTTTGTTACAAATTCCGGGCGCGCGCCGAGGACCCCGTCTACAAAAGCGGTAACATTACCCGCGCCACTAATTCATGGGAGGCGCTGGAAATCGGCAGGCCAGGCGTACAAACGTTTGGTCTCAACGCCACGATGGCATCTATGCCGGCTGGGGCTGGTGCGCACCGCGCGGTGTGCGAGGTTTCCCCATCTATCAGCCGGACCACTGGGCTTCGCCGGTACTGGGCTCTTTTACGGCGATTTGCTCGGCTCGGAGTCACATTTTTGCCTATGAAGTGGACGGACTGGGTTACGAAATCCGCAACGGCCAGCCTTACCCTTCCCCTAAGAGCGGCGCGCCGGACAGCCTGGAAATCCTTGCTGTTGGTATGGCAACTCTGGTCGAAGAAAGCGCCGATTTGGCACCTGAAGATGGGATAATCCGGGACGGGGACGGTCGGTTCGTCGCTGAGTTGCAGACGGGCGAAGCTAGCAGCGCCGATATCGACAAAGTAAAACGTGGAAGCGGGATGATCGTCAATTTCAAGCGTGGAGAAGGCGAGGTGTTCCATGCCGGCACCTGCGAGTGGGTCGCCGGCCTTCTGAGACACGACGCTATGGTTGAACGCAGGACCCGCAATGTCCTCAACCGCTATCTAGG
>NZ_JAMYRO010000076.1:0-1145 GCF_040321495.1 Mesorhizobium sp. M0408
GAATCGAACGAAAGAGCGGAATTGGCGCCGTGTGTTTCTGTCGTAAGTAGCTGAGATTGCGTTATTATTTGGGAAAACCGTTGATTTTTGCACGATCACGTGAGGAGCGGCAGATGGTCACCAGAGGCGTTTGCTGGCAAAAGCATGCCCGGAACCGGATTTGAGATAACGCTCGAATGATGTCGCTTTGGCTTGGTTCGAGAAGGCGATGCAGGTCACGATCCGCCATGGCAGGAATTTTGAGGTATGGCTGGATTTTCCGGCGTTATGCTCGGCGATCCGTCGCTTCAGGTCCGAGGTCACACCGATATAGCGCTCGCCTTCCGCAGTCTTGCTTTCCAGCAGATATACATACCACACGAACCGGCCCTCCCTCGCCAACGCATTGGAGTGCATCCTCCTTCGCTACGGCTTCGGAGGGCATCCCGCTTCGCGCGGAGAGGGGATTCGCTGGACTTGTCCTGCGAAGCGGCAGCGGGGGTTTTCGGGGCTAGCGGCCCTCCTTCGCTACGGCTTCGGAGGGCATCCTGCTTCGCGCGGAGAGGGATTCGCTGGACTTGTCCTGCGAAGCGCGCAGCGCGAAGCAGGATGGCCTGCCACCCGAAGCCCGCAGGGCGTAGGGTGGCGGAGAGGATGGGATTCGAACCCACGAGAAGCTTTTGACCTCTACTCCCTTAGCAGGGGAGCGCCTTCGACCACTCGGCCACCTCTCCGTTGCGCCGGTGGATAAAGAAAAGCGCCGGCACAATCAACAAGCTGGCGCTATTATCCTTGAAAAATCGACCCTTCGCCAAAGCGCCGCCCAGCGATGTGGCGATTCTGCGGCAATTCCCTTGCTCGCGACTCGGGCCATGGTCACATTTCGGGCCGACCATCGCCGGAATCCGCGGTTTGCAGCGGCTTGCGAAGGGCTGTTGGTTAACGGGAGCTTTCGGAGTGAGGCCAAATCGTGTCATTTGTGCAACAACGCCGGGGTATAGCGCCAACACAAACCTTTTGCCGGTACGATCGTGGTTGAACGCCGCCGTCTCATGGGTAATGTCGGGTTTGAAGGAGCGGCGCGGTGCGCATCTTTTTCGGTAGTGGGGATGGGGCAGGGAACGCTGTCCTTCAGCAAAGAATACCCAGACCCGTTTTTTAACTTT
>NZ_JAMYRO010000077.1:0-1070 GCF_040321495.1 Mesorhizobium sp. M0408
CACGCTTTCGGCCTGCGTTGGAAGGCCTCCGACGAACTGCGTGCGGTCGAGGAGGGCTGCGTTGATCTCGCGGCCTTCAACGGCGATCCGAGCTGGACGTTGACCATGCCCGCCCGATACGTCTTGGCGCCCGGCGGGACGATCGAGTACGCCGACATCAGCGTCGACTACACGCGGCGGGGCGACCCGTCGGAACTGATCCCGGTCCTCGCTCATATCGCCGCGCACTAGCCCGGCTCTCAGAGGCTCCAGAAAGCGTGTCCGTGCGTCCAAACCAATAGACCGGGCCATTCCAACGTATGCCTGCAAGTGGCATCCATGCGCCACGATTACAGCGTTGCGCCCTCACGCCGTCGAGTGCACGGCCTCGTCAGTATGGTCGGCGGCAACTTGACGGAGAAAACACATGGAGCTTCATCAAGTTCGCTACTTCCTCGCCGTCGCGTCCACGCTCAACTTCACCCGCGCAGCCGAGCAGTGCAATGTCACGCAGCCTGCCCTGACCAAGGGGGTGCAGAAGCTTGAGCAGGAGCTCGGCGGCCAGTTGATCTACCGCGAGCGCCAGTTGACGCAGCTCACCGACCTTGGGAAGGAAGTCCTTCCGATGCTGGAACGCACACTGGCCTCGGCACAGGCGGTGCGTCGCAGAGCCCAGGAATTCCAACGCAAGGAGGTCGCGCCACTGAAGATCGGCCTCGCCCCCTCCATTTCGGCGTCGCTCGTCCTCGATCCGATCGCGGAGATCGCAAAGTTCGTCCCTGGACTTCACGTCGAGCTGCGCGAGGGCTCAGCGGAGAACCTCATCGACCTCTTGCTTGAGGGGGAGATCAACGCCGCAATGGTCGGAGACGTGCAGGACATACCCGCCCGCATCGACGACTGGTTGCTGTTCGAGGAACGCTACGTTGCGGTTCTCGCGCCGACACACCGGCTCGCAAACCGTCCCTCGATCGGCATCGACGACCTCCGCGAGACCGTCTTGCTGGAACGCGCCGGATGCGACGTCGGCCCGAAGATCCTACGGTCGTATTTCCCTGAGGAACCGCCCCACCGCGGGCACTGCAGCGGTA
>NZ_JAMYRO010000078.1:0-987 GCF_040321495.1 Mesorhizobium sp. M0408
GGTGATTCTGTGATGATGGTCGAAGCAGGGAGATTCGGGATGGCGGATCGTGTTCTGGGTCAGTTGAGTCTGGCGGACGGGCTGGCGGCGTCGGACGAGACGATTTTCGACCTGGTATCGAAGGAACTGGACTGGGCACCGATCCGAACATTGCTGGGTCAGCGCAGCGGTCCCGGCTCGGGCAACACCAGCTACCCGGCGGAGGCGCTGGTGCGCTGTCTTTTGCTGGGCGTGTGGCACGGGCTGAGCGATCCGGCATTGGAGGCTCAGATCCGTGACCGGCTGTCGTTTCGCCGCTTTGCCGGCTTCAGCCTTTCGGACCGTACGCCCGATCATTCGACACTGTGGCGCTTCCGCGAGGAACTGACGCGCGAGCGGCTGATCGACAAGGTGTTTGAGGAGATCAACCGCCAGCTGGAGACGAAGGGCCTGATCGTCAAGCGCGGCACCTTAGTCGATGCGACGTTCCTGCAGGCCCGTGGGCGGCCGCCCAAGCAGCCGAAGAAGGGCCACCAGGGCCCGGCCAAGCCGTCGGCCGACAAGGACGCGCGCTGGGGCAAGAAGGGCAACAAGAGCACCTTCGGCTACAAGATGCACATCGGCGCCGACCAGGAGCACACCATGATCCGGCGTGTCGAGGTAAGCGACGCCTCGATCACCGACACCGAGGCGGCCGACAATCTGGTTTGCGGCGATGAGAAGGCGGCCTATGGCGATCAGGCCTACTACACCCATGCCAGGCATGATCGGCTGGCCAAGGCCGGGATCAAGGACCGGCTGATGCGGCGGCCCAACAAGCATCATCCCGAGTTGCCGGCGCGCCAGAAGCTGCGTAACCGGTTGATCGCCAAGGTGCGGGCGGCTGTGGAGCGGCCTTTTGCTGTGTTCAAGGAGCGCTACGGCATGCGGCGCCTGCGCTTCTTCAACCTCGCCGCCAACCGCACGCAATGCATACTAGCCGCCTGCGCCTACAATCTGCGGACCATG
>NZ_JAMYRO010000079.1:0-949 GCF_040321495.1 Mesorhizobium sp. M0408
CTCGCGCTCAAGCGGCACATCGATCCCCACGCGCGTGCCGATCGAGACGAAGGAGAGCTACCGCTGGCTGGAGAACTTGCGCCAATCCATCGCGCTCGTTGGCGCGCCCGAGCGCTGCG
Organism: Mesorhizobium sp. M0408; assembly: GCF_040321495.1. Classification (NCBI taxonomy): domain Bacteria; kingdom Pseudomonadati; phylum Pseudomonadota; class Alphaproteobacteria; order Hyphomicrobiales; family Phyllobacteriaceae; genus Mesorhizobium; species Mesorhizobium sp. M0408. Next base: position 120 of record NZ_JAMYRO010000079.1, read on the forward strand.
TGCATGTGGGTGACCGGGAGAGCGATATCTACGAGCTCTATTGCACGGCGCAAGACCTTGGTACGAGCTTCATCGTGCGGGTGCAGACGAACAGGCTGGCCGAGCAACCTGCCGATGCTGCCCCACACGATCCTGCTCATCGCGTCTTTGCCCAACTTGCGGCGACGCCTTGGGCGGGACGTCATCGCATTACGGTCGATCAGAACGAGACGACCCGGCTGCAGGTGAAGTTCGCCGCCATCAACACCTTGCCGCCCGTGGGCAAGCAAAAGCGCTACAGTCCGCAGGTTCTGACTTACATCCACGCCCTCGAAGAAGATCCGCCGCCCGGTCGCGAGCCGATCGACTGGAAGCTGGTGACCAACTTGCCGGTCGAAGATCTCTCCGCGGCGGCCGAAAAGCTGTCGGCTGGTACGCCCTGCGCTGGAAGGCAGAGGTGTTCCACAAGGTCATGAAGTCCGGCTGCCGTGCGGAGGAGGCAAGGCTCGAAACCGCCGAGAGGCTGGCCAAGTTCCTCGCCCTCATCGCGGTGGTCAGCTGGCGCACATTCTTCGTCACTATGTCGGCGCGTGCCAAGCCAGACGCCGCGCCCGACAGCGTTCTCACCTTCGCCGAGATCACTGCGCTCGACCAGATCGACGCGTCCCGAACGCGACCTCGCGTCCAACACGCTCGCCGCCTACCTGCTGCAAATCCCCATGATTGGCGGCTATCTCGCCCGCAAACATGACTCCTGGCAACATGGTCGTCTGGCGCGGCATGACCCGCTTGCACGACATCGCCTTCGGCATCTCCATTGGATCAAGCCGACGATGTGGGTAATTGAAAGC
>NZ_JAMYRO010000080.1:0-866 GCF_040321495.1 Mesorhizobium sp. M0408
CGTCACTCCCACTCGATGGTGCCTGGCGGCTTGCTCGTCACGTCGTAGACCACGCGGTTGATGCCGCGTACCTCGTTGATGATGCGGGTGGCGGCTGCTCCCAGGAATGCCATGTCGTAATGGTAGAAGTCTGCCGTCATGCCGTCGACCGAGGTGACGGCGCGCAGCGCGCAGACGAACTCGTAGGTGCGGCCGTCGCCCATCACGCCGACGGTCTGCACCGGCAGCAGCACGGCGAAGGCCTGCCAGATGGCGTCGTAGAGACCGGCCTTGCGGATCTCGTCGAGATAGATGGCGTCGGCCTCGCGCAGGATCTCCAGCTTTTCGCGGGTGATGCCGCCCGGACAGCGGATGGCGAGACCGGGACCGGGGAACGGATGCCGGCCAATGAAGCTGTCGGGCAGGCCGAGCTCCTTGCCGAGCGCCCTCACCTCGTCCTTGAACAATTCGCGCAGCGGCTCGACCAGCTGCATGTTCATGCGTTCGGGCAAGCCACCGACATTGTGATGCGACTTGATGGTCACCGACGGGCCGCCGCTGAAAGAGACGCTTTCGATGACGTCGGGATAGAGGGTGCCTTGTGCCAGGAAATCGGCGCCGCCGAGCTTCTCGGCCTCCTCCTCGAACACTTCGATGAACAGCCGCCCGATGGTCTTGCGCTTCTTCTCGGGGTCCGACTCGCCCTCGAGCGCGCCGATGAAACGGTCCGAAGCGTCGACCAGGATCAGCGGCAGATTGTAATGCTGGCGAAACATCTCCACCACGCCTGATGCCTCGTCCTTGCGCATCAGACCGTGGTCGACAAGGATGCAGGTGAGCTGGTCGCCGACCGCCTCATGGATCAGCAAGGCCGCGACCGAGGAATC
>NZ_JAMYRO010000081.1:0-860 GCF_040321495.1 Mesorhizobium sp. M0408
ATCCGTGATTCGGCGTCACAGACAGAATCACGGCAGATTCATACGCGGCAATAGGCCCCGCCCACGATGTGGGTAATTGAAAGCCGGTGAAGACCGCAGGTAGCTTGAGGCTGTTCCTAAAAGTTTGATCGGAGCGCTACGAGCGCTTCTGCGACTCTATCGCACAGCTTCGTCATATCGCGATCGGACAGCGCATGTTCTCTGTGGCTTTTGAAGAGATAGCCGGCGATGCCTTCTGCCGTCGCGTTTTCGTTGATCAGCATCCCGAGCACGGCGTCGGCATAGTCGTCATATTCGTTTTAGCTTCGGGAATGCCGGATATGCCGATCGGATCCCAATCGCGAAGCAACACATCGCGAACAAGAGCTCGGTTTTTGTCAGACTGATCTCTGTCGGTTTTGTGAGCCATCAGTTGACGCTGCGCAGCAACGGCTTTTACTGACGATGCCACCCAATTCCACGGAAGCAATTGCTCCAGCCTGGAGATCGGCGTGTCGGCGATGCGGGAGAGAACATCGGCCAGCCAGGCCTGCGGATCGACGCCGTTGAGCTTGGCGGTTTATGCCGACCGCCAAACTATGCCGAGCGCCTCTTCCGATCATGGCAGTATGAAGCGCTTTGCCCGCCATTTCGACCGAGAACCGGTCGTTGACACTCGGCATAGTTCTCATGCTCAAAGGGCGCTCAGGAATTCAAGAAGTCGGTCTTTTGGCCGAAATCGTTCGGCCTTTGCGCGTTCGTAGGCTTCAGCTTGGCAAGTGCGGATTCCTTCAGTTCAAGATGTGCGTGAAGATAGGTCAGCGTCGTTTCCATCGCCTCATGGCCCAGCCATAGGGCGATGACCGAACAATCGACGCCCG
>NZ_JAMYRO010000082.1:0-627 GCF_040321495.1 Mesorhizobium sp. M0408
GCCGAGATCGAGTGCGACGCCGCGGGCGGGCCCATTCGACGTTCGGAAGGCGCCGCGACAATGCCGCCAACGCGATCGCTAAAGCTCTTATCGGTGAGGCGCGCGGGCTTGGCTTTGAAGCGTCAGTGGAGCGACATTTGCACCTTTCGCTCGGTGGTCGCATTTTCGATGTCAATGTCGCTGACGTAGTTAAGCTTTCTCACGAACTCCGCGTACGACCAGGCTGGCGTTCGTCAATCGCCTCCTGCAATCCGAGACCGGAACCAGGATCGACCTTGCCGCGATGCCGCCGGACGGCGTTGCCCGATGTAGGGCAGCGTGGTCGCGGCTGACCTTGCCCCTCTTATCTAATCCGGTTTGAAGTTCGTTCTGGCCCATCGAGAGGACCAGGACATGAAACGTAGCCGCTTCTCTGAAGAGCAGATCATCGGAATTTTGAAGGAACATGAGGCCGGGGTATCGGTTGCCGATCTGTGCCGCAAGCACGGGGTCAGCAACGCCTCGATTTACAACTGGAAGGCCCGCTTCGGCGGGATGGATGTTCCGAGGCTCGGCGACTGAAGGCTCTGGAGGACGAGAACACGCGGCTGAAGCGGCTTCTGGCCGACGCCATGCTCGACAATGCCG
>NZ_JAMYRO010000083.1:0-555 GCF_040321495.1 Mesorhizobium sp. M0408
CGCGCCCGTCCGTGCCGCACACCGTCCAGAGTCTGTCGCATGCCATCGGTCTCAGCCGCTCGGCTTTCATGGCGCGGTTTTCCGCTGCCTTCGGGGAGTCCCCGATGTCATTGCTCCGCCGGGTGAGGATGCGCCATGCAGCAGACCTGCTCGCGGCCAACGCGGTGTCTATCGACCAGGTCGCCTTCAGCGCCGGCTACCAGAGCCGGAGCAGCTTCACGCGCACTTTCCGCAGGTACTACGGCAACGACCCGTCAGAATACCGCGCCAGGGCGCAGCGCACCGCGTCCTCAAGCGCCGCACCGGCCGAGGATGCGATCGAGGAATCCGCTGCAGCCTGACGCCGGCCTTCACTCCACGAGAGCGTATGTCCCCGACTTTCCAAAGGTATGCCCTGGTGAGGGACTTCGACCGTCCAGTCGCGAAGCCGCGCGACCTTGACGAAAGCGTCGAGCGCCGGCGAGTAGCGGCGCCCCTGCACGGCCAGCAACCGCACCTGCCGCGAAACCGGGTTGCCTTCGAGGGGAATGGTCTTGAGTGTCGGAAGGCGCGGCA
>NZ_JAMYRO010000084.1:0-552 GCF_040321495.1 Mesorhizobium sp. M0408
CGATGAAGGTCTGCGTCTTCCAATGCCCGAACGGTGCCTTTGAGCGCAGCCGTTGGCCCTTTAGGCAGCGGCCGCGCAGACGTGTCATCTTCGTAGTGGTTCCGGTTTCGTCGATGAACACCAGCCGATGTGGCTCAAGCCGCATCCGCGGCTGGCGCCTGGTCTGCCACTCCTGCCGCGCCTTGCTGACGTCGGGACGATCTTGCTCGCTGGCCAGCAGCGTTTTTTTTGAAGCGATAGCCATTCCTGATGAGCCAGCGCGAGATCGAGGCAGGAGCGACCTGGACGTCTGTAGCAGCGGCCAGTTCGGCGGCAAGCTCCGGCATGGTGATGTCATCCTTCTCGGCCACACGGCCAAGCAGGAACGCACGATGCGGGTCGAGCTTGGAATGGCGGCGGCCACCGCTGGCCTTGGGCGCCAGGCTCTCGGTCTTTCGATAGTTCCTCATCAGGATCACGACAAACGAAACCGACACCCCAAAATGTGCCGCCGCCGCACGCCGCGAGTGGCCAGCCTCGACAAACCGCACAACACGTTCACGCAAATCGAGC
>NZ_JAMYRO010000085.1:0-536 GCF_040321495.1 Mesorhizobium sp. M0408
CTTTCAAGGCATTGTAGTTGATCACAATCGCCGCAGGAGGCATCCATGGGACGTGGCATTTTGCTCTGGCTTCTCGGAGTCCCAATTCCGATCATTATTCTGATCATGCTGTTCGCACGGTAGGGAGGCTTCGATGCAGTCCACCGTAACAGCTGTCGACGTTTCCGCCCCGACGGAATCCGCTTCCACTGCTGTCAGCTGGGGGCCAATCGTCGCCGGCGCCTTTGCTGCGTCAACGCTTACCTTCATCTTGATGCTGCTCGGCTCCGGGCTTGGGCTGAGCATGGTGTCGCCATGGTCCGGCTCGGGTGCGTCAGTCACCACTTTCGCCGTTTCCACCGCCGTCTGGCTGATCGTCGTGCAGTGGCTGTCGTCGGCCCTGGGCGGCTACCTCGCCGGACGCCTGCGCACCAAATGGGTCGGCATCCACACCGATGAAGTCTTCTTCCGCGATACCGCTCACGGCTTCCTGGCCTGGGCGCTGGCGACGCTGCTCGTCGCCGGCGTGCTCGGCACGGCGCTTTCGGCCGCGATAG
>NZ_JAMYRO010000086.1:0-501 GCF_040321495.1 Mesorhizobium sp. M0408
TCAAGATGTGCGTGAAGATAGGTCAGCGTCGTTTCCATCGCCTCATGGCCCAGCCATAGGGCGATGACCGAACAATCGACGCCCGCCTGCAGCAGCTCCATGGCAGCGCTGTGCCTCAAAACATGAGGCGACACCCGCTTCGAGCGGAGGATAACGCAGTGTTCGCGAGCCTTGGCGACATGTTTGTTCAGCAGCGCCTGCACGCCGTCGGCGCTCAGCCTGCCGCCGTGCATGTTCGGAAAGAGACCCGTTGCGCCCCGTTTCCTGGGCTCGTTGAGCCAGCCCCGAAGGGCTTGCTGTGCAACCTTGGTGAGCGGCGTACTTCGCTCCTTGCGGCCCTTGCCAACGCATCGCACGTGGGCACCGTGCCCCAGCATGACCGAGTCCCGGTTGAGATCGATGATCTCCGAGACCCGCAGGCCTGTTTGCGCGGCCAGCAACAGCAGAGTGTGATCACGCCGTCCCAGCCATGTGCTGCGATCCGGACAGGCCAGGATCGCT